>CAZNXQ010000087.1:0-6877 GCA_964576895.1 uncultured Desulfovibrio sp. | reverse complement strand
TCCGCAAGAATGAGGCCACGCTCAAGCGCATGCAGGAGCTTGTGCCGCTCCAGTCGTGCGAAGCCGAGGCAGGCCTGCTTTCCGACGGGCGCACGCTCCTGCTCATGGTGCTCATGCGGGGGCACAATCAGGGCGGCATTCAGGTCAACAACATGGATCTGGACACCACCATCCTCGGCGCCAACGGGGAGCCCGTCCTCCACCGCTTTCTCAATGCCGCGGAGCCCGTCCTGCCGGGCGGCGAATTCCGTCACCGCTGGAGCATCGAACTGGACGGACAAAGCCCCGAAGGCAGGAGCATCCTCGCCGCCGGGCCGCTCACCTGCCGGGCCACCTGGCGGACCATGGGCCTTTCGAGCGCGGAGGTGCTGCATATCGTCGAAACGCCGGATCTTCGGCAGCAATGCGAGCTGCCGGGGCACAGGCATCCGGTGGGGTTCTGCCAGTTGCCGGTCTTCCTGAAGTAAGGGAGGGCCAGGGCGGCAAAACCCTCTACAGCTCCTCGTCCGGAAACGACACGGGCAGCACGCCCGGCGTGACGGCGCCGCCCTCTCCGACGGATCCCTGCTCCGCCGCCTCCAGCGCGGCCTGTTCCGCCTCCCGCGCGGCCAGTTTCGCCGCTTCGGCGTCCATGGCGTCCCAGTGCCGGAAGACGCGGGGCAGCGCCGCCGAGCCGTTGCGCTCGATATTCTGCCAGCGCAGCTCCTCGCCGGAGGCGGTGGGGTCCAGCTCGTCGCAGAAGCGGATGCGCAACGCCGCCGGACCCTCGCGGCGCGGATAGACGCCCACCTTGCGCCCCAGAAAAACCAGGGGCCGGGCCGCCCGTTCGGGCGTGCAGGGAACGAACGACAGCAGATAGCGCTCCTGCGCGGCCATGAGCTTCTGGCGGATGGCCTCGCCCGCCAGCAGACAAACGCCGCTGACCGAAAGGTTGAGCAGGCGCGGCGCCTCGCGCCCGGCAAACGGCGCGGCCAGCAGCCGTTCCAGATCGGCGCGGCGCCGGGGCGGCGCTTCCACGAGCACAAGGGCCGCATCCTCCACGCGGCCGGGGCCGCAGGCGATGCGATCATGCCGGCGGCGCCGCCGGATCTTCGAGGGCAGGGAAACGCGGAGCTCCAGCGTTTTGGGCAGATTGTTGCGGCCGAGCTCGCGGTCTAGGATGGTGGCGCGGCCCTCATACTCCACGCGGATGACATCCCGGAGCGCGCGCGGCAGCTCCAGGGCAAAGGCATAGGCGCAGGCCGGGTCTTCCGGCGCATGGCCGCCGAAGGCGAAATCGTAGCTTTCAGCCCGGAAGCGCGCCACCTGGCCGTTGACGGCCGTGATGCCGCCATGCAGGATGACATCGGCATCATTGACCGCGTCCAGCCGCAGGTGGCTTCTCAGGGTGACGGCCGAGCGCTGCGTCTGGGCGGCCTGGAAGATGCCCAGAATGTCCGGGTGCCAGAGGTTGAGCCTGTCGCGCTGGTTCATGGGCCGGTCAATGCCAGTCCTGAAGGGTCATGGTCAGGGCGTGGGGGTTGTCCCGGTAGTCCAGCGCGCAGAAATTCCGTTCCGGAAAGACATCATGGATGAAGCGGTCCACGGCGAGCAGGAGCAGATGGATGATGAGGTTGGTATACAGCTCCTCATGACGGCGCATCTCAGGATTGCCCAGCGGCAGCAGGTTGTCCCTGGCGGCCACATGCAGGGCCAGCTCCGATTCAAGGAGCACGCCAAGCCAGGTGACGATCTCCGCATCATTGGCGAACCGCGTGGCATAGGAACGGTCCGTCTCGCGGATGACCTTGATGGGGAGATGCATCATGCCCTCGGCCGCGGAGCGCAGGAGCCACGCGCTCACCGGGCTGCTTTTTTCGACCTGTGCGGCAATGGCCGCGGCGCACTGATGCTGGAGGCGTGTGCGGCCGGAATCATCATCTGGCATGGGGGACTTCCTTGTGGCCGCTTCAGGCGCGGTCGCGTTCCTTTTTCCAGGCGGTATACGCCTGCATGACCTGGGCAAGATGCGCCGGCGCCACAACATCCTCGCTGAAATGCGCCAGCACGTTGCGCCGCGCCATACGGGCCACGGGCGCAAGCTCCCGCGCGCGGCCGCGCGGCCGCCCCGGCCCCAGGGCCTGAACCACGGCCCGCGCCGCTGCCTCCAGCCCTTCGGGCAGTTCGAGCATGTTGACGCCCGGACGCAAAAAATTGGCCGCGGTGGCGTGAGCCATGAGCAGAGTCTCACAACTCATGCATTCCAGCAAGACCCGTTCGACGGCATCGCCGCCGCCGGGGCAGATCACCAGCAGGGACGCCGCCAGAAGATCCCGGTAGCGGTCGAACGGCAGGGAATTGTACACCTCGAAGCAGTTCCGGCTTTCGGCGGCCCACGCATGGGCGGCCGTTTCCAGCGCCTGGCGCAGGTTCCCGTTTTCCGTGAGCATGACCACCCGGCATTCGGGCAGCTCCTGAAGCACGGCATGGCCAAGGCCCAGCAGGGCCGCCAGGTGCCGCCCCTCAAGGCCTGTGGCGTCCAGCGTCAGCAGCGGAGCGGGCGCCTCCGCGCCGGGCGCCGCCCCGGCAAACCACGGAGAGGCCGCCGCGCGCGAAAAAACCCCGGTATCCACGCAGGGCGGCACCAGACGGATCTCCTTCCGCACCTGGGGCGGGAAAAGGCGCCGCTGCCGTTCACTGAAGGCGAAACAGAGGTTCCCCTGCAGAAACAGCGCGCTTTGCAGCAGGCTCCAAGCGCCGCGCACCGCCTCCGGCAGGAGGGAGAAGTTTTTCAGCCCGGTTTCCGCATAGGTCACCAGAAAGGCTTCGGGAAACGCCTGCGGCGCGAAAAACGCGGCGCCCCCGGCAAGGGAGGCAAAGATGATGTCCGGCGCGCCCCAGGACTGGCGCAGGGCAAGCAGGGAACGCAGGCCGCCGTTCCCCCGTCTGACCGCCTCTTCCCAGAGCTGCGGCACGCTGGGCGCCGCGGCCCCGAACAGTGGGGCATTTTTCAGGCGCACGCGCCGCACGCCGTCCAGCGCGTAATCCTTGCGCTGGCGGTTGGAGGCGAAGAGGACCTCGTTGCCCGGCGCGGCCGCCAGCTGACGCGCCAGCGGCCCGATATCACCGGGAAAATAATTGCTGATGAAGAGTATGCGCATGGCAAAAGGGCGGCGGCCCGAAGGCCGCCGCCGGCTTGATTAACCGTTGGAGTTGGCAAGCTCGTTGGCCGCGGCCTGTACGGCATGCTCCTCCGCGCTCGTGGTATCGACCGTGAGCGTGGTCTCCAGCGTGACGTCCCCGTTGGCATAGGTGGTTGTGGTGCCGTTGTCCGAGCCCTCCACCTTCTGCCACTGATCGCCCAGGATGAGGATGTCCTGACCGTTCTCGTCCCGGCCCATGGAGAAGCCATATTCCTTGGCAAGGGCATCCATGTTCTGAAGGCTCGTGTCGATGCCCTTGAGCATGACTTCCACGTCATGCACCATGGGCATCCCGTTGTCCGCGCCATGCCGTTCCCAGTTGCCCAGCATGTCGGCAAGGCTGTGTTTGGCGTCCGCACCGGCCAGCAGGAAGTCGATGCCCTCGCCGCCGTCGATGAGATAGTCGGAGGGGTCGTAGACGATGAGGTCGTCACCGGCGCCGGCATAGAGGAAGTCGCGCCCCTCGCCGCCGGCCACGACATCGTTGCCCGCGCCGAAGATGAGGGCATCGTCCCTGTCGCCGCCCAGGGCTTCCACCTGGGAGAGGAAGGCGTCCAGACCTTCATCGGCGCCCTGCCCGTCCTGCTGCGCCTCGCTTGCCGGAGCCTCAGCCCCGCCATGGGCGGAGCGCGCAGCGGCGGGAGCGGCGTGATGCCCGTTCATGGCAAGCGAGTGTTCAGCACCGGTCCCGTCGTCATCGGCATCGTCGGACGCCACCACCACGGCACTCGCGTCGTCGGCCTGCGCCTCGGTCTCTTCCGCCTTGGGGAAGGGTTTGAATTCAATGGACGGGAACCCATTCGCATCCTTTACAATCTCCAGCGTCAGCCCAACACCGTCGTGGTCATAGGTAAAGCTGTAGAGCTGATTTTCACCGGGATCCGAAAGTCTGCCAGGATCTTTCTCTTCCCATCCAGCCCATCCATTATGCTTCCACAGATTGGAATCCAGCTCAATGTGATCGCCCATGACCACGATGCCATATGCAGCAAGGGCCGCCTGACTCGTGATGCCAAGGTTCTGAACATTGTTGGTATGCCGTGCAATGAGCATCATCTCCACATTATGCACATAGGGACGCCCTTCGCCGGCTTTATCGCCCTTGTCCACACCATTATTATTGAACATGAGCTGTCGCAATGTATACGGCGTATCTCCTTTGACAGCGAGAGCTTCCTGACTGGCAAGAAGCAAATCAATGCCCTTGCCTCCATCAATGACGAAATCCTGTCTGTCAAACTCAATGATGTCGTTGCCGGAACCGGCGAAAATCATGTCCTTGCCTTCGCCGCCGTCCAGAAAATCGTTGCCGCCCCAGCCAAGGAGGATGTCATCGCCGATGCCGCCGTAGAGGGCGTCATTGCCGTTCCATTCCGGATGTTGCGCCTCTATGGCATCAAGCTTCTCCGCAAATTCCCTGGGACCACTGTTGGGCCGCGCCCATGACGCATTGGCATCTCCTTTTATGACGCTTTCGATGCGTTCCTGCACATCTTCAACCGTCAACCAGTTCTGCGGAGGTTTGATGGTGGGATTGCCATTGGCGTCATATCCATCATGCTCGGCGAAATATTTGAGCGCATCCGTGGTTCCCTCATAGTTGGTGAGCGCCTTTCCGATCGCCTCAATGGCATCCATGCCGCCGTCGCCGGAAAGGATGTCATCGCCGCCGCGGCCGTACATGAGGTCATTGCCGTCGTTTCCGGCCATGATGTCCGCGGCCTTGTCCAGTTTGGCATCGGCGCCCCACACTTCCTTGTTATAGTAGCCCACACTGACGTCATCAAAGCGATCCACGCCCGCTTCAAGCCACATGTTGACGCCGCCCTGCCCGGTAATGGCGGAGCCGTCGGCGTCCGCGCCCGTGATGCCGAACTTGATGCCGTTCACCAGATCCAGCCCTTCCGACTCGAACTTGTAGAACTGGTCGATGATCCATTTGCCCGTGGCCTGGTCGAGATGGCCCTTGAAAAGCGTATTGTTGTTCAGGCTGAATTCGCCACCCGCATTGCCCACGAGAACGGCTTCGACATCCGTGCCCGTGGAGATGAGCCGAATCGTATAGTCACCCGCGCCGGGAGTATTGGTGACGGTGACTTGCCTGCCGTCCAGCCCGCTGTCGCTCCAGTCCCAGGCCCACTGGACGTCGCCGGCGACGCCGTCCGGAGCATCGGCCGTAATGTCGCCGGTATGCTCCACCGCGTTCTTGCTCAGATTAAGCTTTGCCACGGTAAAGGAGCTGGCGTTGCCCTGGGCGTCGGGCATGGCCGCGATGATGGCCTTGGTGAAGCCGTCCGGCACCTCCACCTTGATGGAGCCGGTCTCGCGGTCAATATCGGCCACGCTCACTTCTTTGGCGTAGACGACACTGTCATCGTTGTTGTTCTGCGGGGTCAGGTAGAAATAGATGACCGCCCTGTCGCCAGCGGCAAAATTGCTCAGCTCCACATCCAGCTCGTACCAGACGCTGCCGTTCTGCGGCTCAATGACGAAGCCCTCCGCCCAGCCCTTGCCTGATGGGACAGCGGTGTCAGTGCCGCTGCCGAATTCGTTGCCGCCCCAGTTGCCCGTGTTCCCCGATATGCCCATGCCGAGGCCGTCCTCGGTGAGATTGAGGTTCTTATCCGTGAATCCGCTGCCGATATTGGAGGTCATATCCACCAGATTGTCCGCATGAAAACCGCCGTCGAGGTCGTATTCCACGCGCGTGGGGATGAGCTTGATGCCCTTGACCGTGATCCAGTGGATACCACCGGCAAGCTCTGTGTACTGGTTACCTGACCCTGCAGAGGGATTGCCCCATGCCGGGTCGTCATCCTTAAACTGCTCCCTGAAGGCATCCATGGTTGACCCATGCTGCGTGGCATTGGTGAAGTCCAGCAAAATGGACGAACGGCAGACGTCGCTGTCCTCTCCCTGCGTGCTCCCGGCGGTGCCGGTACTGTCGCTGATGGGGATGGAGAGATCAAGCTCGCCCGTGCTGTGGTCGCCATCACCATCCGTCACGTCAAGCACGACCTTGATGCCTTCAAGGCTGGCGTTGCCGCCCTTGAACGCGCTGTGGTCTATGGTGGCTGTTCCGGCCATTTGCACGCTCACGTTACCGCTCTGGTCGATGCTCACGCTGAAGACATCCACGTCGCCCGCGCGGCCGACGATGCTGCCGTCCTCCTGCCGGAACAGGAGAATATCCGCGCTCGTGCCATTCACCAGGGCTTTGAGGCCACAAGCCGCGCCATCGGCATTATCGCCCAGGCTGAGGCTGTAGGTACGGCTGCCCTCGCCGTCCGCGCCCGCGTCCACCGTGAACCGGTCGGCAACAGAGGTGGAGGCGGCGTCCCTTGCCGTTTCGGAAACAGCGCCCAGCGTGAACGCCCCGCCGGTCACCACGGGCACATCATCCTGCACCACAACGGTGATGAGGCTGGAGGCTGTGTCGCCATCGCCATCCGTGACCGTGACCGTGAGATTATGGGCGATGTGATCCTTGCCCTCGCCCCCGTGCTCATCCGTGGCCTGCAAAAGGGTATAGCTGTATTCCAGCCTGCCGGTATCCGGGTCAAAACCCGTGACCGTCAGGACGCCTTCATCCGTGGAGACACTGGGGTCAGCCGTCAGGGCGCCGTTTTCCCACACCGTGACGCCGCCGATGACGATGCTCGCCACGCCGTCGGGCGCGGTAATATCCATGGCGC
>CAZNXQ010000086.1:0-6887 GCA_964576895.1 uncultured Desulfovibrio sp. | reverse complement strand
GAGCGCATGCGATTGAAGCCGGCCCTGCCGTCTGCCTGCTGCCCGGCCTCAGCCGAAGCGGAATGGTTGTTCTTCATGCCTTATCCCTTAAAAAATAAAACTATGTCCCGCACGGAGCTGCTCCGCGCGCATCCTTCCAGAGGGGATCACTGCGGAAAATATCCGCAACGATATATGAGCTTATGTCTAGCGCAAGCCTTGCCGCAAGGCAAGCCCGGAATGGCGCGGAAGACCATGGAATGCCGCGGGGACGGCCCGCGCCCTCCGCAGGGGCGCCGCAGCCGCCGCGCGGCGCGGCCGGGCTGGACATGGCTCCGGATACGGCCTACCATTCTCCGCCACAGAAAATCCGCCGCAGGACATCGCGCATGCCAAGGGACCATAGCCGAACACCGCCTTGCCCGCCGCCCGCCACCGCAACGGCCGCTCCAGCCGGAGATGCCGCGCCGGAAGCCCTTGAGGCGGCGCTGGATGGCGTGCGCTACGCGCTGTTGCGCCAGAACGGGACCGGCTGGCGCCTCGGCAGCCTTTCGCCGCTCTGGCGGGAAGAGGCCGCAGGGCTTGGCGCTGCGCCCGATGCCGATGCGCTGGAGGCGCTTGGCGCCCGTGGCATCTGGCTCGCGCCGGATACCGCCGCGCCGCCGCTGGCGGTCATGTGCTGCGGCCTGGGTTCGGTCTGGCCCGGCATGGGGCGCGAGCTCTACGACAATTTTCCCGCCGCGCGCGAGGCCATGGACCGGGTGGCCGCCCTGGCCGACTGGGACGTGCTCGGTCTCATGGACGAGACCGACGTGGAGGCCATAAGCCATTCACGGCGCCAGATCCCCTATCTTTTCCTCCTCGAATACGCCCAGTGGAGCCAGTTCGCCTCTCTGGGGCTCGCGCCCGCGCTCTTCTGCGGCCACAGCCTCGGCGAACTCATCGGGCTTTCGCTCGCGGGCATCTACGGGCTGGAAGAGGCGTGGTACATTCTGGATACCCGCGCCGGGCACATGGCCGAACTGGAGGCCAGGGCCACGCGCGATACGGGCATGATGGCCGTCCATGCGGAGAGCGGCGTCATCGACGAAACGCTGGCAACCTGGCCCGACATCCGCGTCTCCAACCGCAACACGCCGCGTCAGTTCATCCTCAGCGGGCCGCGCCAGTCCCTGCAGGAGGCGCGCGCGGCCCTGCGCAAGCGCCGCATCCCGTCCATGCTGCTCAATGTGAGCCTGGCCTTCCATCATCCGGACATGCGCATTCTCCGGGATCTTTCGCAGCGGCGCCTCGGCGCCCTGGAGATGCACGCGCCGCGCGTGCCCATGCTCAGCGGCATCACTGCGGGGCATTATCCGCACGACCAGCCCTCCATCTGTCGGTACATCACGGATCTTGACGAAAATACCGTGATCTGGACGGACTGCGTGGACGCCATGTGGCGGCGTGACGGCATCCGGCATTTTCTCGAACTGGGGCCGCAGGACACGCTCTGCGGTCTGGTGGCGGACTGCGAGCCCCGCGCCCTCTGTCTTTCCGCCGGGCGCAAGGGCAACGAGGTGGCGGCCATGCGCGCGGCATGCGCCCGCCTGCACGCCCTTGGGCACCTTGCCTTTCCGCGCATCCGCCGGCTCAGCGACGCGCGCCGCGCGGCGGACACCGCGCCGGAGGGCACGGCGCCGGATGGCCCCACGGCTCCCGCGGCGCCCGCCGCCGCGCCGGATGCCCCGGCGGAACCGTTTTTCGGGCAGGATGCGGAGAAGGTCTCCCGGATACTGGATCTGGTGGCCGAAGCCTGCGGCAGGCCCCGCGCCGCGCTGCGCCCTGAGCATGACCTGCGCTATGACCTCGCCCTGCGCTCCAGCCGCTTTCCGCTCCTCCTGCAGGAGGCCGAGCGTCGTCTCGGCGTCCGCGTGGAGTTTGAGGCCCTGCTTCAGGTGGCCACAGTGGGCGATCTGGTGCGGGTCCTGCTGGGGCGCGCCCAGGGGGAGGCGGCGGCCAGCCCGCAGGGCCGCGTGCGGGCCGCCCGGCGAAACGTCCTCTTTCCGCCCCTGCGCCGTTTTGCGCTGCCGGAAGACAGCGCGGCCGCGCACGCTTCCGGCGGCGCTTGTCGCGGCCGCCCGATACTGCTGCCGCTGGACCCCGGCGGCACCGGCCCGCGGGTGGAGCCCGGCGGCGTCTACGCCCTGTGCGTTCTGGATACGGCGCTCCTGCCGGAACTCTGGAGCGGGCTTGCCGCATTTTCCGCCACGCTGGGCGTGCCCCGCGCCCGCATGGCGGCCTGCGCGCCGCTGGTCCGCGCGGGCAGCCGTCTGCTGCCGCTGGAACCTGACATTGCCAACGGGCCGGCAGCGCTGACAGCTGCCCTTGATGCCCTGTTTGCCGCCGAGGGGCGGCTGGATGGCATTGTCTTTGTGCCGCCGGCCGCCTCGCTGGCGACAGACGGCGCCTCATCCGCTCCGGGCAGCGCCCCGGAGGATGCGCTGGGCGCCGCCTGCGGTGCCTGGCGCGCGCGCCACGCCGAAAGCGGCGCCTGGTTCGCCTGCCTGCGCCGCTGGCGGGGAACATCGTCGCAGGCGGCCGCCGTCCTTGCGGGGGAAGCGCTGGCGCCCGTGGGCGCCTGGATGCGGGGCATGAGCGCCATGGGCGCCGCGCCCGTCCTGGCCCTGCTGGATGACGGGCGCCGGCTGGGCAGGCATGCCCTGGGCGACCAGTGCGCCGCCGAACTCTTCCTGGGGGGCGGCCGGTCCGTGCTCCTGGCGCTGCCGGAGGCGGAGGCCGCCGACGGCGCCACGCCCCCCGCCGGGCCCGCTCCGGCGCGGCATCCGGCTCCTCTGGAGGACAGGCCGGAGCTGTTCGCTCCGGTCTATCCCGAACCCTGGGCCGGTTCCCTGCCTCTCCTGCCGCCGGAAAGCGGTCTTTTTCAGGGTGGCTGCCAGTTTTCCCGTTTCGCGGACCCGGCGCTTGCCGAACATGGCGGCTGGGCGCCTTCGGGGCCGGACGCCGACGGCGCGGTGCCCTGGCTTCCCTTTTCCCGCGCGCTTCTTGCCCTGCTGCAGGGGGCGCGGCTGCTTCTGCCCTGGCTGACGGTCACGGGCTTTTCCGATGTGCGTTTTTTCGCGCCGCCGCTCCTGCCGCCGGGCATCACCCGCGAGGGCCGCGTGACGGCGCGCGCCCAGCCCTGGATCATCCATGACGGCGCCATGACCCGCATGTGCCGGGTCGCGCTTTCCGTCCGGGAACTGGCGGCCAACGGCAGGCACATGGATAGCTTTGCGCCGGTGGCGGAAGGCATGGCTCTGCTGGCAGCCGGCCCCAGGGAGGCGCCGCCCCTGGCCCCCCTGCCGCCCCTGCCCGGCGATGGGGGCCGCGCCGCCGGGGCGGACCTGGCGCTGGAGCCGCTCTATGCCCGTCTGGGCTTCGGGCCCGCCTGGCGGCTGGTCTCCCGCATGCGCCCGGTGCGGTGTGGGGCCGCGGGCGATGTGCTGGCTGTCCATAGCGGACAGCTTGGGGCCGGCATTCCGGAGACCGGCATTCCGGGGACCGGCATTTCGGGGGCGGCGGAGGTTTCCGGCCCGCCCGGCACATGCCCCGTTGCTCCGCGCGCGGATTGGGTCTATACTGACGCATTGCGCCTGACGGCCGCGGCCATGGAAAGCGCGCTCCTGATCCTGGAACAGGAGGCCGGTCATACGGCGGCGCCT
The DNA here is from genome assembly GCA_964576895.1 of uncultured Desulfovibrio sp. GTDB lineage: Bacteria > Desulfobacterota > Desulfovibrionia > Desulfovibrionales > Desulfovibrionaceae > Desulfovibrio. Next base: position 3,204 of record CAZNXQ010000086.1, on the reverse strand, counting down.
TCTGCGGGGCGCCCGGCGTGGCGGTGCGGGGGCGTGGGTTTTCTCCGTTTCGGGGCCGTACCCCGCAGCGGGACCTTTGCCCTCGAAGTGCGGCGCACCTGGGACGACGGGAGCCGTGTCCGTTTTGACACGCAGGTTTCCGGAGCTGACGGCGCTGTGCCGCTGACGCTGCACCATCTGGAATTTGAACGTTCGGACGGCGCCCCGTGAATCCGTTCCCGGTCGCCGTTGCCCTGCCGGGGCGGGCTCCGGACGGGCCCGAAGCTGTTTGGCTGACGCCGTTCCCGTGCCCGGAACGCTGACCGCGCGCAGGCGGTTTGAAGGATACACGCCCATGAGCCAGTTTTTTTCGTTGTTCCGCATCAGGATGCGCGGCACGCTTTCCGGCCCCCGCCGGGGCGTCGCGCGGGGAGTGCGGCGCGCGGCCCCGCTGCTGCTTGCGGTGGCCGTGCTGCTCACCGGGGCCTGCGCCTCCAACAAGGCGGGGCTCTCCTCACCGGAACTGCCTGCGCGGCACTGGCTGGACGAGGCGCCCGGCGTGCCCGTGGAGAACAAGGGCAAGCTTGAGGCCGCCATCCCCAATCTCTACGACCCGTCCAAGAGCTTCGGCTTTGAGGACTGCGTTTTTCTGACCATCCAGCAGTCGCCCCTGCTCGTGAACAGCGCGGTCGATCTGGAGATCAAGCGCGTGGCGCTCACCAATGCGGTATGGAAGTATCTGCCCGAACCGCGCATGACGCTGACGGTTTCCAACAACCTCACCCGTTATAACATGGACACCCATGATACGCCGGGCGATTACGGGCGCACTAAGCTGCGCGCCGGGTTTTACGCGGCCTTTCCCAATCCGGTGGCCACCTATTTCGAGCATCAGGTGCAGAAGGCCCTGGTCAATGTGGCCATTTCCACCCACCGCAAGGCCGTGGGCGAGGTCATCTACAAAATCGCCCAGTCGTACCTCAAGCTGGAGGCGCAGCGCAGGATCCTCGCCGTGGAAAAGGAGCTCCTGCCCCTCGGCAAGACGCTTGTGGCCTACTGGCAGCAGGTGGAGGTGGTGGAAGGGCGCCAGGGCGTGGCCCTTGACGTGGCCAACCAGCGCCAGCGCGAGCGTGAGCTGACCGTCGAGAAGACCAATATGGAAGAGGTCATGCAGCGCACCCAGCTCAAGATCATCGCCGGGGTGGAGCCGCAGCAGCGCCTCAATGTGGACGCGGAGAGCGCCAACGGCATCCTGGCGGGCTTTGACGGCCACGCCCTCAAGTGGGAGGACCGCTGGTCCTGCACCGAGGATGATCTTCTGCTGCGCGCCCAGGTCAAGCTCGGCGATTTCAACATCATGGTGGCCTGGGCCAAGTATATTCCCGACATGACGCTCCAGATCAACAATTATCCGCCGGCGGGCCAGTACCAGCCCCCCAACGGCCAGGAAGACACCTTTCTGCATCTGAACTTTGATTTTCCGCTCATCGACTGGGGGCGCCGCTACCGCGACGTCCAGACCGCCCGCATGCGCAAGGCGCAGGCCTTTCACGAGATGGCGCGCAAGCGCACGGAGTATTCCAACAAGTGGCTCCAGGCCGAGCAGCATGTGGCGCTTGCCGAAACGCAGCTCAAACTGGAAAAGACCCGGCTCGACACCGCGGAAATGCAGTACAAGGAGGCGCGCATCTCCTTTGACGAGGGCACTGCGGAACTGCCGGACATGGTCAGCCGCCAGGAAGCGGCCACCAATGCGCGCATCGCCTATATCCAGGCCGAGCTGGACTACAAGCTCGCCCAGCTGGAATGGATGTATCTCGCCAACCTGCTCCAGGAGCGGTTTCTCGGCCTGCCCGCCAAGGAGATCCTCTGATGTTTCGCGCCGCTTGCGCCCCGCGTGGCGCCCTGTGTCCGTTTGCCGCCGTGGTGTGTGCGGCCATCCTGCTCTTTGCCGCCGAGGGCCGCGCCGCCGAAGCCGTCATCCTCACCGGCAAGGTGGTGACGACGGTTTCGCGCGCCGTGCCCATACCGTTCAACGCCGTGGTGGACAAGGTGCTCGTCCAGCCCGGCGAGGCCGTGGAGGCGGGGGCGCCGCTCATGCGCTACCATCTTCAGGACGAGGCGGAACGCATCCTCCAGCGTGAAGTGACCAACGGCGCCGGCACCGAAAACCTCAAGAGCCAGGTGCTGGATCTGGAGCGCCAGCTGGCGCAGACCGGCGCCGAGCGCAACAAGGCGCGCCAGCTCGTGGCGTCGGGGCTGGGCTCCCGGCAGGCGCTTTCGCGGCTGGAGGACAGCGTGACCTCGCTGCGCAACCGCATCGGCCTTTTGCAGTCCACCATCCGCAAGAACGAGAGCAATTTCGCGGCGCGGCTCAGGGAGCTGGGGGGCTATTACGGCCAGCCCATCACCGAGGGCGAGGAACTTCCCGACACCCTGGTGCTCACGTCGCCCATCAGCGGCTATGTCCTCTCGCTGGATGCGCAGCTCAATCCCGGCAATCTGGTGGCCGCGGGCTCCACGCCCATTCAGGTGGGGCAGCTCAACCCGGTTCTCATCCAGGTGCCTGTCTACGAGGCCGACGTGAACAACATCAGGGTGGGCGACAAGGCCGAGGTGGAGATCCCCTCCCTCGGCAACCGGAAGTTCACCGGCATCGTGAACGAGATCTCCTGGATCTCCACGGACATGAATGTGGCCAACCCCTCCTATTATACGGTCGAGCTCACCGTGCCCAACCCGGATCTGGTGCTCAAGCCGGGCTTCAAGGCGGTGGTGCGCTTCGGAGGAGGCGGGCAAGCGGCGGCCCAATGAAGCTGAAGAGCATACCGCGCCGCCTCGGTTACATTCTGGGCGCGCAATGGACGCGCGACCTCGCCTGGACAGCGTTCACCATCCTGCTTGCCCGGCGCAGCCCGGACATTCTCGGCCAGATCGTTCTGGCGCTCACCTTCGGCTATCTGGTCAAGACCGTGGCCGATGTGGGCCTCAACGACTTTCTCCTCTCCACCTTTGCCCGGCGCGAGGCCCGGCCACGCGCGCTGCTCGGCGAAGTGAGCTGGCTCAAGCTTGCCGTTCTGGCCGTGGCGCTCGGCGTCACCTGGCTCGTGACAGGCTGGCAGCACTACAGCCCGGAGCTCAGGCTTGTGGTTCTTGCCATTGCCGCCGGTCTGGGGCTGGACGCGGTGGCCGATTCCTTTTTCAATCTCTGTCAGGCGCGCGGCC
>CAZNXQ010000085.1:0-6925 GCA_964576895.1 uncultured Desulfovibrio sp. | reverse complement strand
CGCACGGCCTTGGGCGAATGGAGCAGGCGGTGCAGATAATAGGCGGTTTTTGCCTCGCAATGGTGGTAACGGCCGAGATAGACGCCAATGCCCGCGTCTTCCGCGGCGTCGGTGCCGGACGCCGCCGCGTCCGGCGCGTCGTCTTCCGAAAAATCCTCGCGCACAAGGCGCCCGTCGCGTTCCAGGGCGTCCAGCGCGTCCAGCACCGCTTCGGGCGGCGCGCCCACCTGCGTGCCCACTTCCTCCACAAGCCGGCCCTGCGGCAGATAGACATTCCCGTCTTCCGTGGCCTTTTGCAGCGCGTAGAGCGCGGCGGCCTCCACGCGCAGGGGGCTGTCGGGCGCAAAGCCCAGCTTGGCCGCGATGGCGTCCGCCGTGACAAAGCCGATGCCCCGGATGTCCATGGCCAAGCGGTAGGGATTTTCGCGCACGATCTCCAGCGCGTGCTCGCCATAGGCCCGGTGGATGCGGATGCCCAGGGCCGGCGTGATGCCGTGCGGCTGGAGGAAGAGCAAAAGATCGCGCACGCCCCGGTGCCGCGCCCAGGATTCGCGGATGCGTTCCAGGCTCCTGGGGCCCAGCCCGCGCACGGCCAGCAGGCGTTCCGGCGCCTCGTCCAGCACGCGGATGGCGTCCGTGCCGAATTTCGCCACGATGCGCCCGGCCATTTCCTCGCCAACGCCCTTGATGAGCCCGGAGGCGAGATAGAGGCGGATGCCCTCTTCGCTGGCCGGGAGCAGTTCCTCGGCGTCGCTGAACTCCACCTGGCGCCCGAAACGCGGGTTGGTGATCCAGCGTCCGCGCACGCGCAGGCGCGTTCCGGCCTTGGGCATGGTCATGTGCCCCACGCAGGCCACGGGGTCGCGCTGGCCGCGCGGGACGGGCCGCCCCGAACGGCCGCTGCCGGGCGCGCTGTCCGCGGCCCCGGCATCCGGCATGAGCCTGAGGACCGTGAAGCCGTTCTCCTCATTGTGAAAGACGATGCGTTCCACCGTGCCGCAAAGTTCCACGGCGTCCGCATCGCGCAGCAGGGGCAGATCGGCGGCCATCAGGGCCGCTCCGGGGGCGGCTCCCCGCCGTCGGCCATGCGCCGCTGGAGCAGCAGGGCGTCGGCCAGGGCAAGGGCGGTCATGGCCGAGAGCACGGGCACGATGCGCGGGATGGCCGAAAGGTCGTGGCGGCCGCCCACAATGACGGCGGCGGCGTTGCCGTCCGTATCCACGGTGGCCTGCTCGCGGGCGATGGAGGCGATGGGCTTGACCGCCGCCCGGAGCACGATGTCCTGCCCGCTGGAGATGCCGCCCAGGATGCCGCCCGCGTGATTGCTGCCGAACCGGGCCGCCGGCCGCGCGCCGCAGCCCCCCCTCGGGGCGGGGAAAAGGGGGTCGTTGTTGGCCGAGCCGCGCCGCCGCGCGGCGGCGAAGCCGTCGCCCACCTCCACGCCCTTGACCGCGCCCACGCTCATGAGCGCGTGGGCCAGCGTGGCGTCCAGCCGGTCAAAGACCGGCTCGCCGAGGCCCGCGGGCACCCGCTCCGCCACGATGCGCACGATGCCGCCCAGGGTGTCGCCCTGGGCGCGGGCTTCGGCCACGGCCGCATCCCAGAGGGCCGGGGCCGCGTCCGAGGCGGCGAAATAGGGCCGGCCGGGGGCGCCCGCCATGTCCACCTCCGCTTCGGGCACGGCAATGCCGCCCAGCTCCACGCAGGCGGCGCGGATGATGGTGCCGCAGGCGCGGGCGAGCAGCTTTCTGGCAATGGCGCCGCCGGCCACGCGGGCCGCCGTTTCCCGGCCGGAGGAACGGCCGCCGCCCCGGTAGTCGCGGATGCCGTGGTACTTCTGGTGATAGCTCCAGTCGGCGTGACCGGGGCGGAAGAGCGCGGCGAGGTTGCCGTAATCGCGGGAGCGCTGGTCCTCATTGGCGATGTAGAACGCAATGGGCGTGCCCGTGGTGCGCCCCTCGAACACGCCGGAGAGCAGGCGCACGGTATCCGGCTCCCTGCGTCTGGTGGAGGCCGGCCCGTTGCCGGGGCGCCGCAGGTCAAGCTCGGCCTGAAGGTCGGCTTCGTCGAGCGGGAGGCCCGCCGGGCAGCCGTCAAGAACGCCGCCAAGGCCGGGGCCGTGGGATTCGCCGAAGGTGGTCAGGCGCAGGACGCGCCCGAAAGTGTTGCCCGCCATGCTGTATGTCCAGAGCTGAGGGGATTCGCAAGGCCGCATGCGGAGCAGGCGGCGGCCAGAGTATAGGAGAGGCCCGCGCCGCTGACAAGCGGGAGCGGCCGGGGCGCCGCCCCTTGCAAAACCCCGCCCGATGCCTATAGTCTGCCGATGCCCCGGCGTGTGCCGGCGGCGGCACCGCAACCGGGAAGAGGAGGACGCATGGGCCGGCACGGTTTCAGTCTGGTGGAAGAACGGCACCTGGCCGAAGTGGGGGGCACGGCGCGGCTCTGGCGGCATGGGGCCACGGGCGCGGAACTGCTCTCCGTCTGCAATGCGGACGAAAACAAGTGCTTCGGCGTGAGTTTTCGCACGCCGCCGACGGACTCCACGGGCGTGGCCCATATCCTTGAGCATTCCGTGCTCTGCGGCTCGGAGCGCTATCCGGTCAAGGAGCCCTTTGTGGAGCTGCTCAAGGGGTCGCTCCAGACATTTCTCAATGCCTTCACCTTTCCCGACAAGACCTGCTACCCGGTGGCGAGCGCCAATCTCCAGGATTTCCACAATCTTGTGGATGTCTATCTGGACGCGGTCTTTCATCCGCGCATCAGCGAGGACATCTTCCGCCAGGAGGGCTGGCATGTGGAGGCCGGCCCGGACGACGCCCCCTGGTCCTACAAGGGCGTGGTCTACAACGAGATGAAGGGCGCCTATTCCTCGCCGGATTCCGTCCTGGCGGAGAAGAGCCAGCAGGCCGTCTTTCCCGATACGCTCTACAGCCTGGATTCCGGCGGCGACCCGGAGCGCATCCCGGACCTCACCTATGCCGCCTTCCGCGACTTCCACCGCCGTCACTACCAGCCCGGCAACGCGCGCTTCTTTTTCTGGGGCGATGACCCGGAGGAGGCGCGCCTGATCCGCATCGACGCCGAACTGGCGCGCCTCGCCCCGCGCGGGCCGGAAGCGGCGGAAGCGGCGGACGGGGCCGTGCCTCTCCAGAAACGGCTGGAGGCGCCGCGCCGCGTGGTGGTGCCCTATGCGGCGGCGCCGGGGGAGACGCGCGCGCTCTTTACCATCAACTGGCTTCTGGGCGAACGCGGGGACGTGCATGAGGCCCTGCTCATGGAGATGCTGGAGCATATCCTGGAGGGGCTGCCCGGTTCGCCGTTGCGTCTGGCCCTCATCAGTTCGGGCCTGGGCGAGGATACCACGGGCTGCGGGCTGGAGACGGACCTGCGCCAGATGTACTATTCCACGGGGCTCAAGGGCGTTGCCCCGGAGGATCTGCCCCGCGCCGAGGCGCTGGTTCTGGAGACCCTGCGCGGCCTTGCGGAAAACGGCATCCCCGCCGAAGCCGTGGAGGCGGCGGTCAACAGCGTGGAATTCGCCTATCGCGAGAACAATTCCGGCCGTTTTCCGCGCGGGCTTGCGGCCATGATTCAGGCGCTTTCCACCTGGCTTTACGATGGCGACCCCCTGGCGCCGCTGGCCTGGGAGGCGCCGCTGGCGGCCATCAAGGCCCGGCTGGCCGCCGGGGAACCGGTGTTTGAGGATGCCCTGCGCCGCCATTTTCTCGACAATCCCCACCGCGCCCATGTGGTGCTGCTGCCGGACGCCAGCCTGGGCGCAACGCGGCTGGCCGCCGAAGCGGCCCGGCTGGAGGCGTTGCGCGCCGCGGCCTCTCCGGAGCGCCGCGCCGCCCTTGTCCGGGAAACGCGGCGCCTGGAAGAGGCGCAGGCCGCGCCGGACAGCGCCGAGGCGCTGGCCACCATCCCGGCGCTGGGCCTTGCGGACCTGCCGCCCCAAAACCAGCCCCTGCCGCTCACGGAACACAGCCTGCCCCAAACGGCTCTGGCCCATGAGCTCCCCACGGCGGGCATCGCCTATGTGACCCTGCTTTTGCCCGTGACGCGGCTCCCGGAGCGCCTGTTGCCGCTGCTGCCGCTCTTTTGCCGCTCCCTCACCGAGACGGGCACCGCCCGGCGCGACATGGCGGCCCTGGGCGCCCACATGGCCGCCAAGACCGGCGGCGTCGGCGCCACGCCGCTCTGCGGCCTGAAGCTCGGCAGCCGCGAGACCGTCTGCCATGTGGCGCTCAGCGGCAAGGCCGTCTATGACAAGATCCCGGATCTCTTCGCCATTCTGGAAGAGATCCTGCTGGAACCCGCCCGAGACCCGCAGGTCCTGCGCGAGCGGGCGGGCCAGATGCTGCTGGAGGAAAAGGCGCGTCTGGAATACGGCATCCAGGCGGCCGGGCACGCCACCGTGGGCGCGCGCCTGCGCGCCCGCTACACCGGCGAGGGCGCGCTTTCCGAGCAACTGGCGGGCCTGACGTATCTGGACTCCGTGCGCGGGCTCCTCCAGCGGCTGGAAGAGGCGCCGGAAGCGGTGCTGGCCGATCTGGAGGAAGTGCGCCGCCGCGTCGTGGCGGGCGGGGGCGTTATTTTCGACTGCACGGCCGAGGCGGCGGGCCTGGCCCTGGCCGAACGCCACGCCGCCCCCCTCCTGGCGCGCCTGCCCCAGGGCGGGACGGCGGCCGACGGCGTGGAGATGCGCGCGCTTGCGCCCATGCGCGGCCTGCCCAGGGCCGAGGCGCTGCTGGCGCCGGCCCAGGTCAACTATGTGGGCAAGGCCGCCAATCTCTATGACCTCGGCTATCAGTGGCACGGCTCGGCCAGTGTCATCCTGCGCTATCTGCGCATGGGACGCCTCTGGGACGAGGTGCGCGTGCGCGGCGGGGCCTACGGTGTCTCCTGCTCTCTGGACCGCGTGGGGGGCACCTTTGTCTGCGCCTCCTACCGCGACCCCAATGTGGAGCGCACCCTGGACGCCTATGACGGCCTGGCCGCCTTTTTGCGCGCGGCCGCGCCGGACAGCGCCCGTCTGACCCAGGCCATCGTGGGCGCCGTGGGCGATCTGGATACCTATCTCTTGCCGGATGCGCGGGGCGCCAAGGCGCTCGGCTGCTGGCTGAGCGGCATCACCGGGGAGCTGCGCCAGCGCACGCGCGAGGAAATGCTCGCCACCACGGCGGAGGATTTCCGCCGTTTCGCCGACACGCTCGAAGCCGCTGCCGCCGCCGGGGAGATCTGCGTTCTGGGCGGGCAGGCGGCCGAGACCGCGGCGCGGGAACGCGGCTGGACCTCGCGCCGGGTGCTGTAGGCGCCGGAGGAAGTCTGACCATGCGGCTGGCCGCGCCGTCCTTTGTGCTGCCCGGCACGGTGGCGGAAAACGCGCGCTTTCTCGCCGGCCGCGTGGCGGAGGTGGGGCTCTGCTGCTTTGAGGCGGCCGCGTGCCTCGCCTATACGGACGCCGACCTGCCGCCGGAACTGGCGCGCCTGCCTCTGCGCTGGCACCTGCATCTGCCCGTGGACCTGCCGTGGGAGGCTGGCGGCGCCGCGGCCGCCGACACGGCGCTGGCCGTGCTGGACAGGGTGGCCTATCTCGGACCGCATCTGGCCGTCCTGCACCCGCCGGCGGGCGCCGAGGGGCCGGAAACGGCGGCGGCGCAAGCTCTGGCGGCATTTGCCGCCCGCTGGCGCCGGCGCGGGGCGCCGCAACTCCTGCTGGAAAATATCCGGGGCTGCGAGCTCACGGGTCTGGGCGCGGCCTTTCTTGACAGGCACGGCCTGGGCGTCTGTCTGGACGTGGGGCACCTGCTGGGCTATGCTCAGGCATCCCTTCTGGCGTCGGAACTGCCGGAGCGCGCGCGGCTCATCCACTGGAGCGCGCCGGGCGACCGGCCGGGGCATGCCCGGCACCTGCCGCTGGACGCATGCACGCGGGAACAGCGGGCTGTGGCGGCCGCCCTGTTGCGGCGTTTTTCCCCGGAGGCCGTCCACCTGCTCGAAGTCTTCCACTGGGCGGGCGTTGCGGCATCCCGGCGGTATCTGGCGGAACTGGCGGGACTGGCAGAGCCGGCGGCGGCGCCGCCGTCCCGCTGAAGGAGGCCGCATGGCGGCAAGACCGGAACAGATCCTCGGCTTCAGACAGTGGCGGCAGGCTCTGGTGAAGGACGAGCGCTGGTGCATCCTCATCAATGCCGATCCGGACGCGCTGGCCTCGGCCCTGGCGCTCAAGCGCATCATGCACAACAAGACCCATGCCGTGGACATCATGCGCATCAACGAGGTGACGCGGCCGGACAATCTTGCCATGGTGCGCTATCTGCGTATCCCCGTCAGACCCTGGCAGCCGGAGCGCGCCTCCGCCTACGACCACTTTGCCATGGTGGATTCCCAGCCCGCGCACAACCCGGCCTTTGCGGGCCTGGTCTATGGCCTGATCATCGACCACCACCCGCTGACGGAGCTTGCGGGCCTGCTCGAACCCGACGCCTTTTGCGACGTGCGCCCGGATGTGGGCGCCACCAGCAGCATGATGACCCGTTTTCTCCAGGCCCTGCGCCTGCGGCCGGGGCCTTTGCTCGCCACGGCCCTGCTCTACGGCATCCGCACGGATACGGGCGCGTTCGAGCGCTCCGGCAGTGAGGAGGATCTGCGCGCCTACCAGTGGCTTTCCCACCATGCGGACGCCAATCTCCTGCGCCGCATCAGCCGCAGCGAATATCTCCGCGCGTGGCTGCCGTTTTTCTCCCGCGCCTTCCGCAGCCTCACGGACTGCCGGGGCGGCGGCGCCCATGCCTCGCTCAACGAGATCAGGAGCGCGGACCTGCTTGTCTCCGTGGCGGATTTCTTCACGCGGGTCCACGGCCTCAGGTGGATCGCCGTGAGCGGCGTGGTGGGCAAGACCGTCATCGTCATCTTCCGGGGC
>CAZNXQ010000084.1:0-6994 GCA_964576895.1 uncultured Desulfovibrio sp. | reverse complement strand
ACAGGCTGCTGATCATGCTGGATCTCGACAAGCTGCTCTCCAGCGAAGATATGGAGATGCTGAGCGCCATGTAGGCGTTCGCCGCGCAAGGGGCATCGCTTTTCCGGTTTCCGCGTGTCCGGGGCTGCCGTTGCGGTGGCTCCGGGCACGGAAGCGAAGGTCCTGGCGTGCCCGCGCGGCAGCTTTTGGGCGCATGCTTCGGGGTTCGTCCCGGCGCAGGGCGTGTATCTCCGCCTTGGGCAGCCGTCGCGGCTGCGGCCCGCGCATGTGGAGGGCAGCGTAGCCCTCCCGCTTGTCAGACACGCTTGCGGAAGCTGCCTGACCGGGCTATGTTTGCAGCGCCCCAGCAAAAGGCTCCAAGGGTGGCGCGCCGTGCTTTCGGCCATCCTGTTCCCGCGCGGAGGTTCAGAGCACGCATGCCCCCCCCTCTCAATCTGCCCGGTGTGCTCCTGCTGTGCGAAAGCGAACCGCTTGGCGCGCTGGACAAACGCGCCATCCGGGAGGCGGGCGCGGCCGAGGTGCGGGTGATGACCTCCGGGGTGGCCGCGGCACGCATGCTGGCCGGCCTTGCTCCGGCGAAATCCGGCTTTTCCCCCGAAATCATTGTCTGCACGCAAAAACTGGCGGACATGGACGGCGAACAGTTTTGCGCCATCCTGCGTCTGCATCCGCGCCTGCTGGCAATGCCCATCCTGCTTGTCCTTCCCAACGACAGCGAGACGGAGCAGCTCAGAACCCTCGGCAGCGGCGCGAGCGCGCTGCTGGGGCGGCCGTACTCCGTTCCCGTGCTTCAGGAAAAGCTCGCCGCGCTTGCTGCGGAACGTCCGCGTCTCGACCAGCTTCGCGTTGCCGCGCGGCATGCGGATACAAGCGCGTTTGACGCGGCGCTTGCCACCTATGGCATCCTGCTCCGGCCTGAACGTCAGCCGGAGGATTATTTTCGTGTGGGCATGCGCTGCCTGGAGGAAAGCCGCTGGAACCACGCCATCAGCGCGTTCCAGCGCGCCCTGCGCAGCGCGCAGATCAAGGGCGAAGCCGAGCTTGGCATGGCCGCCGCCTGGAAGGGCAAGGGCGACATGCCCCGCTTCCGCGCCTGGCTTGCGCGCGCGGCGGAAACGTTCGTGCGGGCCCGCCGCTGGCATCGCGCGCGTACCGCCTATGTGCGGCTCTTGCAGGATGATCCCTCCGCCAAAAGCCCCTTCATCGCCGAGGCGCATCGTCTCATCCGCGAAAAAGCCTATGAGGAGGCGGCTGAGGCCCTGGCCCAGAGTCTGGAAGTGACTCCCCGCGCGCAGGACAGATTTGCGCGGATATGCCTTACGGCCCAGAGCCCGGAAGCCATGCTGGCGGCATTGGAGGCCGGACTCGGAAAAACCATGGGAGATGCGGCCGGGGATGCCTTGAGCCGGGATATCCGGGAAAGCCTCAATGCCTTTGCCCGCGAGCGCGAGGAACGCCAACGCCAGGTCGCAGTGGAGCGGCAGTGGCAGTTGAGCCGGACAATGGCGGCGCAGCAGCGCGCGGTGCCCGCGGAAAGCGCGCCGGAAGACAAGGCCGGGGAGGGCACCGGCGTGCCGCTCCTCGCCGATGCCGATGGCGGCGTGCCGGACAGGCGCGGTGCCGTGCTCCGGGAGCAATCCCCGGCGGCGGACGGCACCCCCACGCCTGCGGCCGTTGCCGCCGCTGAGGAGCGGAGCGTGCCGGAGGGGCGCACTTCCTCATCCGCCGATGCCGGGGAACGCTCCGCTCAGTCCGCGCCGCCACCTCCGGCGCTTCAGCCGCTGACCGAGGCCGAAGCCACGAGCGGACTTTTTGCGCGACGCCCCAAAATCAATGAACTGTTTTCCGTCATCAAGCTCACCTGGAAACTCATGCGCCGCTCCCGGTAGCGCCATGCGCGGGGAATGACTACGAAAGCCCCAGCAGACGCGGCATGAACGTGGAAAGGCCGGGAAAGAGCACGATAAGGACCAGCGCCAGCAGCGCCGCGCCGATGAGCGGCAGGGCTGCCCTGCTGATCTCCTCCATGGTCAGCCCGCAGATATTGGCGCCCACATAGAGATTGACGGCCACGGGTGGCGTGACCTGCCCCACGGCCAGATTGACGGTCATCATGATGCCGAACCAGATGGGGTCCCAGTTGAAGTGGCTCATGATGGGCAGCATGAAGGGCAGGAAAACGTAATAGATGGAAATGGCATCCAGCAGCATGCCCGCGAGCAGCAGGATGATGTTGATCATCAGCAGGACGATCCAGGGATTGTCCGACACGGAGAGCAACAGGGTCGAGCCGCGTTCCACCAGCCCCACGGTGGAGGCCACCCACGAATACAGGCCCGCGCAGGTGACGACGATCATGACCACGGCCGTGGCCTGCATGCTGGCGGAAAAGATTTCAAAAAGCATCTTCACGCTGTTGATGGTGCGGTAGATGAAGATGCCCACGAACAGCCCGTAAAAAACGGCCACCGCCGCCGCCTCGGTAGGCGTGAAAATACCGCCGTAGATGCCGCCGAGGATGACGGCCGGGGTCAGCACGCCCCAAAACGCCTCCCGAAAGGCGCGGCCCACCGGCATGGTGCCGCTCTTGCCCCGGTAGCCCCTTTTGCGGGAAATGATGATCACCGCCACCATGATGCACAGGGCCACGAGAATGCCGGGGACAAAGCCGGCGGCGAAGAGCGCGGGGACCGAGACATTGGCGATGCCGCCATAGACAATGAAGGCGATGCTGGGCGGGATGACAATGGCAAGCCCCGATGTCACGGAAACCGTTGCCGCCGCGAAATCGCGATCATAGCCCACGCGCGTCATGCCGGGGATGAGGATGAGCCCCAGCGCCGCCACTGTTGCCGGGCCCGATCCGCTCACGGCGCCCCAGAATGTGGCCACAGCCACGGTGGCGATGGCAAGGCCGCCCGTCATGGTGCCTGTCAGGGCTTCCATCAGCGTGACGATGCGCGCGGCGATACCGGCGCGCTCCATGATATATCCCGCCAGGATGAAGAAGGGGATGGCCAGCAAGGGAAATTTGGCGATGCCCGCGAAAAAGTTGTAGGAGAGCATGGTCAGGCCCATGTCCCATTTCCAGACCACCACAAGCGCCGCAAAGCCCAGAGCGAGGGCAATGGGGACGCGGAGAAGGAGCGGCACAAGAAAAAGCGTCAGCAGCCAGAAGGCGGGATCCTGAAAAAACGTCGTTTCCATGGCAGATTCGTGGGCGCGTCGCGGTGGCGGCCGGAACGCGGGCGCGGAGACTGAGCCGCGCCGTCGCTAGAAGTTGCCCGCGCGCAGATCCGCCACGGAACGCTGGCACATGCGCGCGATGATGAGCAGGGAAAACAGCGGCGTTGCCATGGTATACCACCAGACAGGCACGCCGAGGGATTCGGAAATGGAATCAAGCTCGTATTCGTCAAGCACTTCAAGGGTCCCTGTCCAGCAGAGCGCGCCGAAAAAGACCACGCAGAGGGCACAGCCGAGCCAGTAGCAGACCCGGCGCGCCGGTCTGGGCAGGGCCTCGTACACGATGTTCATGCCAAGGTGCGTGCCCTGCCGGAACGCGCGCGCCGTGCCGAGCAAAACGACCCAGACAAAAAAATTCACGGTCAGTTCCTCGCTCCAGGCAAAGGAAAACGAGGTGCAATAGCGCACGATGACGTTGACGAAGGCCACGGCGGCCATGACGGCGAGCAGGACCGAACCGAGCACTTCCTCAAAATGGGCGTTCAGGAAACGGAGAGGCCGGAACATGATGTGCTTCATCTCCTCGCCGGATATTTTCGCATGTGGAACCGCGGGCAGTTCATGCCGGCGGCATGCGCGGCTGTTCCCACCGCCGGAAATGGCGGGAACGGGCGTTGCGCCGGCAATCGAAGGCCGCCGTGCGGACGCCGTTTCGGGCGACAGCACGGCAGCCTGATTGCGGCACTGCTACCTGACAGCGGCCATGTCCGCTTCGGCCGCCTTGACGAGCTCCGGCCCGATCTTGGCCGTCCAGTCGTCACGCACCTTCTGCGTGGCCTTGTGGAAGGCCGCGATCTGTTCGGGGCTGGGGCGCGTGACGGTCATGCCGTGTTCCTGCATGCAGGCATACGGGTCCGTCACCTCCGGCAGCTTGCCGATGCTCTTGAGATAGGCTTCCGAGGCGCCGCCATCCAGGCCAAGGCGGGAAAGGGCCTTGCCGTACTTTTCCGCCTCGGCCGCGCATTCCACCAGAAGCTTCTGGTCTTCGGGGCTGAAGCTCTTCCAGACCTGCGGGTTCACACCCAGGAGCAGCGGATCGATGATATAGTGCCAGTCGCTGTGATGCTTGTGGAAATCCCATATTTTCAGGGGGATATTGATGCCGTTGGTGGGATTTTCCTGCCCGTCCACAACGCCCTGCTGGAAGCCCGTGGTGGCCTCGCTCCAGTTCATGTTCACCGGATTTGCGCCGAGTTCGCGGAACGTCTCGATGAAGATGGGGCTGCCCACCACACGGATCTTGAGGCCCTTCAGGTCTTCAGGCGTGCTGATGGGGCCCTTGCTCGTGGTCAGTTCGCGAAAGCCGTTTTCCGCCCAGCCGATGATCTTGACGCCCTTGCCTTCGATGGCGTCCACCATCATCTGACCGGACTTGCCGTCCATGATGGCGTCCATGGCCTTGTAACGGTCGGGCTCGACGGCAAGGAGGAAGGGCAGCGCCGTGAGGTTGAGCTCCTTGATCTGGGGCGACCAGTTGATGGTCGAGGCCAGGGCGAAGTCAATGGCTCCGTTGCGGAGCATGAGAAATTCCGAGGTCTGCTTGCCGGAAAGAAGCTGGCTTGAGGGATAGACCTTGATGTTGATGCGTCCGTTGGAGCGCTCGCGCACCAGATCCGCGAAGTAGGTGGCGGTTTTTCCCCAGCCGGACGTTGCGCCGGGCACAACGCTCAGCTTGTATTCCCCCTTGTACGGCGCCGCCGTGGCGGACATGAGCGGCGCCACCGTCAGGCAGGCGCAGGCCGCCAGGGCGAGCAAGAGTTTTCCGTATTTCATCCCAGACCTCCTCGAAGGGTTGTGCCCGGAGCGCGCAGGGCCATGAGCGCTACAGCGCGGGCAGAAAAAGCATCAGGAGCGGCAGCACGGCCACCAGCCCCAGTGTGCTGAAAATCCAGCAGGCATTGGCAAGATCCACATCCAGATGAAACAGGGTGGGGGGCACAAGCGCGGTCATGGCCACGGGCATGGCCGAGAGAATGGCAACCACCCGCAGCGGCAGGCCATCGTCCATGTCACCAAAGCCGATGGCTGCCGCCAGGCTGATGATGACAAGCGGCACGGCCGCGAATTTGATGGCGCACACGGCGAGGCTCGGCGCAAGGTGTCGGGAAAGCCGCGACAGGCGCAGACTCAGACCGATGGCGAAGAGGAAGATCGTTGTGGCGGCGATCATGGCGCCTGAGGCCAGGGGCCCGCAAAATTCGGGGCGTGGTGTATCCGTCATATTGAGAAGAAAACCGGTGCCGAGCGCGCAGAGAATGACACACAGGACGGGATCGAACCGGAATGCCCTGAGGGAAAGCGTCGTTGCCGTGTTCTGGGGGCTGTACCAGCGGGCAATGGGGAAGGAAACGCTGAAATAGTACAGTTCTTCGCAAAGCCGATAAAGCGCCACCAGGGCGATGGAATTTTCACCGAGAAAGAGCAGGCTCGTGAGGCCGCCCACGGCGCCGATATTGGTGAACGTGCCGCAGCAGTAAAGGCTCCCTGTCTGCGGGCGGTCAAGGTGGAGCTGTCTGGCGGCCACCAAGGCCAGCGCGCCGCCGAGAATCCAGGCGGCGAGCCCCAGAAAGGGCAGGGCGATGAGGCGCGGCTCAGGTTTTGGCAGCCCCCAGAGGGAAAGCATGGCGGAAAGGGGGATCAGCGCATAGACAGCCAGAATCTGCAGCCTTCTGCGGGCATTTTCCATGGCGGTGCTTCCCCACGGGATCGTCCCGGCTTCGGCGGCGCGGCGACAGGCATAGCCTGAGCAGAGGCTGACGAAGATGATGCCGAGAGTGAGGAGGAGCCGTTCCATATGCCTGCCCTGTGCATACCGGCAATGCGGGACAACCGCCAGAGCCGCGGCGTAGCGCGTGATGTGGAAGGGGAATTCATAGCTCTGGAGCGCGTTTTTGTCAAAATACCGTGGAATGACAAGCGCATCCCCGGTAGCGGCGCCTTTCGCTCCCGGTTTTGTCCGCGCGCACCCGCGCGGCGATGGCGCTGTTTCAGGGCGCGTCACCTGGGGAGTGCCCCACATGGGCAATTTTTAGACAGGGAGCCGCCGGAAGCAGATAAAAATTGTACACATCATGTGAAGGTTCTCCTGCTCCAGCCCCCGCATCCTGACACAGGACGCGGCGGATGCGGCATTGGCACGGGCTTTGCCCTTGCAGGAACGCGTGCCGCGTCCCCTCATTCCGGGCGCACGGCGGCATATGCCGGAGACACCTGTTTTTTATGGACCGCCGGCGGCAAAACTCTGCCGCCGCGGTTGAACCAAACAACCAAGGAAGAAAGAATGGGCATCATTTCCTGGATCATCTTCGGCCTGATTGCGGGCGCCATTGCAAAATTCATCCTGCCTGGGCGCGTGGATACGGGCATCATCATGACATCCCTTCTCGGCATCGTGGGCGCCATCATCGGCGGATTTGCCGGAAGCATGCTGGGCTTCGGCCCTGTTACCGGGTTCAACCTGCCGAGTTTTTTCACGGCGGTCATCGGCGCGCTGCTCTTCCTCCTGGTCTACGGCAAGCTGAAGGCACGCTGAGCAGGTTTCAGGCTTTGCAGGCGCCTTTTGGGCGTGATGCCGCGTCTGGCCGCGCGTTCTTGAACTTGCGCCGCCTTTTCCGCCGGGCGAGCCTGCGGAGCGGAAGCTGGCGTTCCGGGCCTGGGACTTGCGGCGGAAGAAAGAGCCGCCCACGCCTCTTGCGCTAGTGTCTACTTGCAAAAGTAGACACTACAAAACCCGTAAGGGTTTTGCGGC
>CAZNXQ010000083.1:0-7136 GCA_964576895.1 uncultured Desulfovibrio sp. | reverse complement strand
ATTTTTTAGGATTCTTGCGGCGACAGCCCCCGCCCTTCGCTCCGCTTCGGGCGGCGAGCGGAAATTTTCCCCGGCAAACGAAAAAACACAGCGTACGTTGTCTTTTTAATGCGGCCTGCGCCTAGCCGTCCGCCTGGGCCTTGAGCGCCTCGGCCTGGGCGGCGGTGGAGAGCGCGTCCAGCAGGGGCGACAGCTCGCCTTCCATGATGCGGTCCAGCGAATAGAGGGTCAGGTTGATGCGGTGGTCCGTGCAGCGGCCCTGCGGGAAGTTGTAGGTGCGGATGCGCTCGGAGCGGTCGCCGGAACCCACCTGGGCGCGCCGGTCGGCGGATTGTTCGGAACTCTGGCGCTCGCGCTCGGCGGCGAGGATGCGCGAGGCAAGCACCTTCATGGCGCGGGCCTTGTTCTTGTGCTGCGAGCGCTCGTCCTGGCAGGTGACCACCGTGCCCGTGGGGATGTGGGTGATGCGCACGGCGGATTCGGTCTTGTTGACATGCTGGCCGCCGGCGCCGGAGGCGCGGAAAATGTCGATCCGCAGATCCTCCGGGCGGATCTCCACATCCACCTCCTCGGCTTCGGGCATGACGGCCACGGTGGCCGCCGAGGTGTGGATGCGCCCCTGGGTCTCCGTCACCGGCACGCGCTGGACGCGGTGGGTGCCGGCCTCGAACTTGAGGCGGCTGTATACCCGGTTGCCCGCCACCAGGCAGATGATCTCCTTGTAGCCGCCGCCCTCGGTGGGAGATTCGCTCAGGATCTCCACCTTCCAGCCCTGAAGCTCGGCAAAGCGGCAGTACATGCGGAACAGGTCGGCCGCGAACAGGGCCGCCTCCTCGCCGCCGGTGCCCGCGCGAATTTCAAGGATGGTATTCTTTTCGTCCAGCGGGTCGGCCGGGAGCAGGGCCACCTTGAGCGCCTGCTCGATCTCCGGAAGTTCGGCCTCGATGCGGCGCGTCTCCTCGTGGGCCAGCTCGCGCAGTTCCGGGTCATCGTCACGCAGCAGAAGGCGGTTGTCGGCCAGCTCCTGTTCCAGGGCGCGGTGTTTGCGGAACAGCTCCACGATGTCGCGCAGGTCCGCATGCGCCTTGGTCAGCTTGCGGTAGTGCTCCTGGTCATTGAAGACATCGGGCTGGGCCAGGGAGTCTTCCAGTTCCACATATTTCTTTTCCAGAGCTTCCAGTTTGGCAAACATGATGGCATCTCCTGCGGCATGGTGCGGAGGCGGTCCCGGCCGGGTCGGGCGGCGGCCTTTCCGGCTGCGGGCTAGATCCGCGCGTAGGGAGGCGTGCGGATCTCGGCGTCGGCGTCGCGGCCCAGGGCTTCGGCCAGGGCCACCACGGCCACTTCCATCTGGCGTTCGTCCGGCTCGTGTGCGGTGAGTCGCTGGAGCGCAAGACCCGGCGCGCGGAGCAGGCTGGCGCGTGGGCCGTCGGGCAGGCGCGCCGCGTAGCGGATAAGCTCGTAGGCCAGGGCGCTGATGGGAATGACAAGCAGGAGCTTGAATCCGATGCTCAGGGCGTGTTTGGCCACCGCGCCCTGCGGTGTCCAGAGCGCCAGCAGGAGCGGCACGAGCAGCGCCTGGAGGATGATGGAAATGCAGATGACAAAGAGCAGAAAGGTGGTGCCGCAGCGCGGATGCAGGCGGCTCATGTGACGGACGCGCTCCGGCTCTACCACATCGCCGCTTTCAAAGGCGTGGATGGTCTTGTGCTCCGCGCCGTGGTACTGGAAAACGCGGCGGATCTCCGGCACCAGCGAAATGAGCCAGATATAGCCCACAAAGATGCAGCACTTGTAGAAGCCGTCCCAGAGGTGGAAGGTCAGCCCTTCCACGTCGCCGCCCAGCCCCAGGCCGAGCATGACGAGCGACAGCAGGTGCGGCGCCACCACGAACAGGCCCACGGCCATGAGCAGGGCCAGGCCGAGGCTCAGGGCGGCATGCCACGGGGACAGGGCCGCCGCGTCGCCATTGCCGCCGTCGGCCATTTCCACCGAGCGGTTCAGGGCGCGGATGCCGTTGACCAGCGTTTCCAGCAGGATGGGAAAGCCACGCACAAAGGGCACCCGCAGCCACGGGCGCCTGGTCAGCGAAAACCACGGCAGGCGCCGGGCGAGGATGCCGCCGTCGGGCCGGCGCACGGCAAGGCCGTACACGTCGCCGTTGCGCATCATGACGCCTTCCATGACGGCCTGCCCGCCCACGGCGGGGCAGGGGGCCGCACAGGCGCAAAGACGCGGAAGGAGCCGCCTACTTCTGTTCAAACTTGGCGTACTTCTTCCTGAAGCGGTCAATGCGGCCCGCCGTGTCCAGGAAGCGCTGCTTGCCCGTGAAAAAGGGATGGCATGCGGAGCAGACTTCCACATGCACCTGTTCGCCCTTGGTGGAGAGCACCTGCTCCTCGTTGCCGCAGGCGCAGGTGATGGTGGCCTTGTAGACCTTGGGATGGATGTCTTTTTTCATGGAGGCGTCCTCGTGGCGCGCCGGCGGTTTGCCCCGCCGGCCGCAGGATATGGCCGCCCGGAGTTCCGGCGCGGGCAACTACTATACGCATCTTGCGGCGGCTTGGCAAGCGCGGCGGCGAAGGATGGCATCCGCCCGGAAAGGTCGCGGGGGCCGTCCGTCTTGACAGGGAGCCACCGCGCCGGGATAGTGGCACCGGGGCCGCCGGCGGGCGCATGCCACACGGCAGGCCCGGTCCATATGCTGACAGCGCATGCTGCCCGGACATGTTTGGCTTTTCTGAAACTGCCTGCGTACGTTCGAGCACAAAATGCTTTCTTTAAGGGGAAGAACATGGAAACGGCACTGCGGCCCGGCATCCGGGGCGAAACGGACATGGCGGTGGAGCAGCGGCATCTGGCGGACGAGGTGGGCAGCGGCCTGGTCCGGGTTTTTTCCACTGCCATGATGATCGCGGGCATGGAGGCCACGGCCGTGGCCTCGGTGCAGGAGCTGCTGTCACCGGGCGAGACCACGGTGGGCGTGCATGTGGATGTGTCGCATTCGGCGGCCACGCCGCCAGGCATGCGGGTGCGGTTTTTCAGCGAGCTTGTGGAGGTTTCCCCCAACGGCAGGGGGCTCACGTTTCGCGTGTCCGCGCGGGACGAGGCCGGGCTCATCGGCGAGGGCACGCACAGGCGCGTGGTGGTGGACCGCGAGAGCTTCGAGGCCCGCACCAGAGCGAAGGCCGCCGCTACGGCGAAAGCGGCCGCCGCGCCGGCAGGATCGGGCGCCTGAACCTCAGGCCGGGGCTGGCGCCCCGGTCTCCGCGGGCTCAGTACCACATGCGGCGCAACGCCGCGTCCGAAATGCCGAAGCGGTTCATGCACATGACGAAATAGTCGGTCCAGTAGAGGTTTTGTCCGCCCCAGGACGGCCCGGCCATGTCCGTGGCCTCCTGGCTGCACTGCTGCTTCGCCATGTAGGCCTCCTGCTCCTCAAAGGTCAGCGGCCGGGGCGGCGCGCAGGCGCAGAGCGCCAGGGCGGCCAGCGCTGCCAGCAGCAGGCCGCGCCCCGGCAGGCGCGGGGGGCGATGTCCGGTGCGGGGCCGGGCGGCGGAACACCGCCGCCCGGTTTCTGGGCATTTAATACGCATGATCGCTGTTCAGGTCTTCAGGCGTTACCGGCCGCGAAAACAGCCGGTACATCCAGAACTGGTACAGGAGGACGATGGGCACCATGACGAGCGCCACGCCGAGCATGATCTCCAGCGTGAGCGTGGTGGAGGCGCCGTTGAAGGCCGTCAGCGTGGCCTGCGGGTCCAGGCTGGAAATGAGCATGTTCGGATAGATGCCCATGACGCCGAAAAAGGCCACGCAGACGATGAAGAGCGCGCTCGCGCCCCAGGCGCCCCAAAGTTTCCCCGCATTGAGCAGGCGCGGCACCATGAGCAGGGCCCCCACCGCCAGGACCGGCAGGACGACGAGCCAGGGCATGCGCAGGTAGTTGGCGAAAATGTCCGTGCAGAAGAAGGTCAGCACCAGGAAGACGAGCAGCAGGAAGGCCACCGCCACCCAGCAGACGCCCGCCGCGGCCAGGGCCTTGGTCTGGAGTTCCCCCCGGCTCTTGATGGTCAGCCAGATGGCGCCGTGCATCATGAAAATGGCGAGAAAGAAGACGCCGCCGGCAAGGCCATAGATATTGAGCAGTTTCAGCAGATTGCCGTGGTAGACGCCGTCGGCGTCAATGGGGATGCCCATGAAGAGGTTGGCGAAAAAGACGCCCAGCAGCACGCAGGCCGCCAGATTGGCAAGGAAATGGACCCAGTCCCACACCGCGCGCCACGCCGGGCTGTCCACCTTGTTGCGGAACTCGTAGGACACGGCGCGGAAGATGAGCGCGAAGAGCAGCAGGAGCAGGGGCGCGTAGAGCGCGCTGAACATGACGGCATAGACCGTGGGGAAGGCCGCGAAGGTGACGCCGCCCGCCGCGATGAGCCAGACCTCGTTGCCGTCCCAGAAGGGGCCGGAGGCGTTGTAGACGATGCGGCGTTCCTCCTCGGTCCTGGCAATGCCGGGGAGCAGGGCGCCGAGGCCGAGGTCGAAGCCGTCCAGCACGAAATATACGGCCCAGAGCAGGGTCCAGAGGACGAACCAGATGGTTTCCAGCATGACTATGCCTCCTGGGCGTCGGGGCCCTTGAGCGCGTATTTGCGGAGCAGGTAGATATCCAGGATGCCCAGGACCGAGTAGACCACGATGAAGGCCAGGAGCGAGAGGCTCACGCTGCCCGCGGGCACGGGCGAAACCGCGTCCGACGTGCGCATGAGCCCGTAGACGATCCAGGGCTGGCGGCCGATCTCGGCCACGGCCCAGCCGAGGGCGAGGCCGATGTAGGGCAGGGGGATGTTCCAGACGAGCGCCGTGAGCAGGCGGGGGCAGATGGCCTCGCGCTTGCGCTGCCAGAAGGCCGCCAGCGCGAGGAGGACAAAGAGGCCGCCCAGGGCCACCATGCCCCGGAAGCACCAGAACACCTCGGCCACCGGGGGCCGGTCGGAAGCGGGATAGTCGAGCAGCCCCCTGACCTCGGCATCGGCGGAGCCGTGGCTGATCCAGCTCATGAGGCCGGGGATGCCGAGGAATTCCACGCTGTTGGTCTCATTGGCCGGATCGGGCCACACAAAGAGATAGAAGGGCGCGCGGCTCATGGTTTCCCACTGGGCCTCCATGGCGGCCAGCTTGACGGGCTGGTGGCGCGCCACGTTCATGCCCTGCTCGTGCCCGCTCAGGGCCAGCGCCAGGGCGAGGATGAGCGTATAGGGCGCGACCATGCGGAAGGCGCGGTGGAAAAAGCCGGTATGGCTTCCGCGCAGGAGGTGCCACGCCGAAACGCCAAGCACGAAGAACCCGCCGAGCGCCCACGAGGCCAGGATGGTATGGACATACTGGCCCCAGGCATAGCCGTTGAGGATGACATCCCAGAAATTGGCAAGCTCCGCGCGGCCCGCGGCCTCGTTGAGCGTATAGCCCACCGGGTGCTGCATGAAGCCGTTGGCCAGGATGATCCAGAGGGCCGAGGTATTGCTGGCGATGGCCACGAACCACATGCAGGCGCAGTGGGCCTTGCGGCTCAGCCGGTCCCAGCCGAAGTGCCAGACGGCGATGAAGGTGGATTCGAGGAAAAAGGCCACCGTGGCCTCAATGGCGAGCAGCGAGCCGAAGATGTCGCCCACATACTCCGAATAGCGCGACCAGTTGGTGCCGAACTGGAATTCAAGGGTGATGCCCGTGACGACGCCCAGGGTGAAATTGATGAGGAAGAGGCGCCCCCAGAATTTCACCTGCCGTTTCCAGAATTCGTCCCCGGTGGCGGCGTAGCGCGTTTCCATCCAGACGAGGATGACGGAAAGGCCGAGGGTGAGCGGCACAAAGATGAAATGGAAGAAGACGGCCACGGCGAATTGCAGCCGTGAAAGCATCACGACATCCATATGTCCTCCTGCGGCGAAGCGGTATCCGCCGTTCCGCACATAGCATGGCCGCGTGCGGATGGCAATCGGCGCGCCGCTTGACATCCGGCGCCATCTGGCGCAAAGCTTGGCTTGTTTGTTTTTTCACAAGCTAATTCCGCAAGGAGGCCCATATGTGGGAAGAAAGCGTCAATATCAATGAAATCAAGGAGATTCGGGTAAAAACCACGGTCTTTCTCGGCGTGGGGGCCATCGGCAGGATGGACTTCATCGCCGGGGAGCTTGCGCGCAAGGGCGTGAAGAGCGTGCTCTGCGTCACCGGCGGCGGTTCCTACAAGCGCACCGGCGCGTGGGATCATGTGCAGAAAGCCTGCGCGGCGCACGGCATCGCCATCACCCTCTATGACAGGGTCACGCCCAATCCCACCACCGACTCCATCAACGAGGCGGCGGCCCTGGGCAGGCAAAACGGCGCGCAGGCCGTCATCTGCATCGGCGGCGGCTCCCCCATTGACGCGGGCAAGAGCGCGGCCATCCTGCTCGCCAATCCCGGCAGGACCGCCGAGGAGCTGTATACCGGCGCTTTCGCACCCGACACGGCGGCGCCCGTCGTGGTCATCAACCTCACGCACGGCACGGGCAGCGAGGCCAACCGCTTTGCCGTGGCCACCATCACCGAGCGCAACTACAAACCCGCCATCGCCTTTGACTGCATCTATCCCTGGTATTCCATCGACGACCCGGCGCTCATGGCCTCCCTGCCGCCCAGGCAGACGCGCTTCGTCTCCATCGATGCCGTGAACCACAGCATCGAGGCGGCCACCTCCAGGGCGGCCAATCCGCTCTCCATCCTGCTGGCGGGCGAATGCATCCGCCTGGTGGCCCGCTGGCTGCCCGCCGCCGAGAAGAATCCCGGCGACCTGACGGCGCGCTATTTCCTCGCCTATGCGGCCCTGCTGGCGGGCGTGAGCTTCGATAACGGCCTGCTCCACTATACCCACGCCCTGGAGCATCCCCTGAGCGCCGTCAGGCCGGAGCTCTCTCACGGCCTCGGCCTCGCCATGATCGTGCCCGCGGTGGTGGAACTCATGTACCCCGCCGTGGCGCCGGTGCTCTCCCAGCTGCTCCAGCCCATCGTGCCCGGCCTCAAGGGCCTGCCCATGGAGGCGCATGCCGCCGCCGCGGGCCTGGAGCAGTGGCTGGCGTCCGTGGGCGTTCCGGAAAAGC
>CAZNXQ010000082.1:0-7275 GCA_964576895.1 uncultured Desulfovibrio sp. | reverse complement strand
CGGCACCATGATGGCGCCGCCGCCAATGCCGTAAATGCCGCCCACAAGCCCCACCGCCAGGCTCAACAGAAAGACCGCCCGACAGGAGATGCGAAACGTTTCTTCCCCGGCGGCAAAAATAAATTCCCGCACGCCGAAATGCAAAACGCGGCAGGGCGCCACCGTGCCGCCGCCCCCCGCACGTCTCGTGCTGCCCCGCCGCGCATGCCAGACGTCAACGAGAAGCCGCCCCGCCATATACAGCAGGACCATGGCCGCAAACAGGGCAAAGTGCGAGGCATCCGGCAGGAGCGTCACGCGGATGAGCGCGCCGGCAAAAACGCCGGGAAGCGTGCCCAGGGCCATGACCAGGGCAAGGGGGCCGAGGAGCCGCCCCTCGCGCCAGTAACGCCAGACCCCTGACGGGCACGCCACGATATTGAAGACCTGGTTGGTTGCGCTGACGCCGGGATGGACGTAGCCGAGCACGCTGATCTGAAACGGCAACAGCAGGAAGGCGCCGGAAACGCCACCCATGGATGTCAGAAACGAAATACAGAAGGCCGCGACCACAGGCAGGGCCGGGGAACATTCAACTCCGGAAACGGGAAACAGCATGGCATCTCCTGCTCAGGCATCCGGCGCAGCGGCTGCGGGCGCGCGGCTTGACAGTACGGCATTTTTTTTGCATCCTCTTGCCGCTCGAATATCTTGCAGCGGAGGCATCATGGCCAAAGAAGGGTCCATTGAAGTTGACGGTGTGGTGCAGGAAGCCCTGCCCAATGCCATGTTCCGCGTGGAGCTGGAAAACGGTCACGAAGTGCTGGCCCACATTTCCGGCAAGATGCGCAAATTCTATATCCGTATCCTTCCCGGTGATCGCGTCAAGGTGGAGCTTTCGCCGTATGATCTCTCGCGCGGGCGCATCACCTACCGCATGAAGTAGGGCGCATCCACGGGACGTCCCGGAGGCCCGCTTCCGAAGCGCACACCGGCCGGAAGCCTCATCTCAGGGCAGCGTCCCGTCCGTGGCGATGGCTGCCGCTCCACGTTGTTTCCATCCCTTTGCTGTGCGCGTATGCTTCAGGGCCCCTCATTCCTTTTGCGGGCCTCCGGAACGCCTCAGACGATTCCGATCCAGTGCAGGACCGCCACGCACAAAAGCGCCCAAAGCCCCGCCAGCACATCGTCGATCATGACGCCAAAACCACCGGGAAGCCACAATTCCGAGGCGCGCACAGGCCAGGGTTTGGCAATGTCAAAAATGCGGAAGCAGACAAAGGCCGAAAGGATCAGCCAGAAACCGGGATGGGCAAACGGCAGCAGCACAAGCCACACGCCCACGAGCTCGTCGATGACCACCTCTCCGGGGTCCTTGCGCCCCAGAAGCGTCTCTGCCCGGCCCGCGGCCATGCCCCCCGCCACGAACAGCCCCGCAAGCACAAGGACGCGCCAGCCAGGGCCGAGCGGCAAAAAACACACCGGCGCGATCAGGCAGGCAAGAGCCGTGCCCCATGTGCCGGGAGCGCGGGGGGCAAGCCCCGCGATTCCCAGCCGGCAGAACGCCAGCGTGCACGCATCCTGAAATCGCATGTTTCCTCCCCGGTACCTGTTGCGCCGCCAGGTCCGCCTGCCTGTGCCAACGATCCGGCGCAGATCCCACGACATTGAGGCTAGCATGGACAAGAACCAATGTGAAGTTTTCGCCCAGTTCACTTACGCCGACAGCCTGACCTACGACGAGCTCCTGAGCGCGGAAAGCGCGCTCATGGCCGGGCTTGAACACATCCTTGCCGATGCGGGCGGCCAGCATCTGGATTTCACCCCTCTTGGCGACATGCTCAGATTCCAGTGCGCTGTCGAGAACCTTGATCTGGAAAATTTCCGGGACATAGCGGCCCGCATCGCCGCCCTCCTGCCCGATGGCGTCAGGGGGCGGCTGCTCTTTCTGGACAAGAGCCTTTCGGGGTTGTACCTCTTCTGGCTCCGGAAGGGGCAATGGCGGCAGGCCATGTGGCCGGTGCCGCTGGACGCCCCGGAGGACACGCCGCCTTCCGCCTGATCACCGTTTCCGCCTGGGGTGGATTCCCCGCAGGCCGGAAGCGACAGGCGGCAGCCGCTCCCGGCCTGCCCCGCATATCCGAAACCTCTCCGGCGCGCTCACATTGCCTGCCCGGAACCCGCGTTCCGGCGTCCGGGGGCCAGCCCCCATTCACGCAGTCTGGCATACAGGGTGGAGCGGCTCATGCCGAGCACGGCAGCGGCTCCGTCGGGGCCATCCACTCTTCCCCCCGCCCGTTCAAGCACATAGGTCAGATAGCGGCGTTCCAGGGTCTTCATATCCGGAAGATCACCATAAAACCTGTCCGCCAGCCCATCGCCATCCGCCTGTCCCTGCTTTGCGTCCCCCTGGAGGAACGAGGCGGTCACATCGGTGGAAAGTATTACAGCCCGCTCCACGGCGTTTTTGAGTTCGCGGATATTGCCCGGCCAGGCGTATCCGCGCAAGAGTTCCAGGGTGGCCTCGCCAAGCGCGGGCGCCCTTCTACCGTAACGCCGCGCGAAGAACGCCGCATAATGGCGGAACAGTTCCCCGATGTCTTCAGGACGTTCGCGCAGGGCAGGAATATGCACCGGGAAAACGGCAATGCGGTAATACAGGTCTTCCCGGAATGTCCCCGCGGCAACGGCGGCCTCCAGATCCCGATTGGTGGCGGCCAGAAGCCGGAACGAAGACTCGATCTCCCGCGTGCCGCCGACACGGGTGAAACGGCGCTCCTGCAGAACGCGCAGCAGCTTGCTCTGCATCGCCAGGGGAATCTCGCCAACTTCGTCGATGAACAGCGTGCCCTTGTCCGCCAGCTCGAAAAAGCCGATTTTCCGTTCATGCGCGCCCGTAAAGGCGCCTTTTTCGTGTCCGAAAAACTCGTTTTCAAACAGGGTTTCATTCATGGCCGCCGGATGCACGCAGACAAGCGGCCCGCTTCTGCCGCTGTGCCGGTGGATATACCCGGCGACGAGCTCCTTGCCCACGCCGGTTTCTCCCCGCAGCAGAACAGCGGCATCGGTCGGCGCCGCCAGACGGGCGCGCTCCAGGCAGAGCGCAAATGTCCTGCTGCGCCCGCGCACAAAGTCCACTTCCGCATCCTCTTCCAGCGGCGCCGGAGCGGCGGCCGTCTTCCCCCGGAGTTCCCGCTCCAGCCTCAGGACATTACGGATCTGCATGGCGCAAAAGGTGCCTGTATGCCGCAACGCCTCCAGGCCGAAAGACGGGAGCAGGCCGTTTCTTCCCGCCGCGTATACAAGCCAGAGATCCGTATCCGAAAGCCGAAACGGCACAAAGGCGGCCCATGAACCTTCCCGGTTCGTGATGACGGGATCGACCTCTTTCGCCAGGTCCACGGCCTGGGCGCCCATACCGGCGAAGCGCCCGCGCTTCAGCTCCAGCGGTGATATGTTGCACAGGCCCGGACTTGTGAGCGTCCCATCCCTCACCCGGAACACGGCGGCGCATTCGGCATCAAAGATACGCCGCAGGATGGCGGCCGCGCCATTGCAGTATTCCTCCAGTGTCCGCCAGTCTTCAAATGCGCCGAATTCGGCGCAAAGTCTCGGAAACAATGGCGGGGCAGCCTGTTTCGCAGGCAATGCGCCCTGCCGCCGCTCCTGCAGTTCCGGAGCCTGCTCCTGGCGGCGGCCCAGTCCAGCCCCAGCATCAAGCCACGCCTTTGCCTGAGCGGCAGCGGCGGCGGCGCCATCATGCTCCCCCGCTTCAGAGAGGATCCGGCTTTTCAGCAGAAACGCCATGCCCAGTTCCAGGGGCGTATCCGCTCTGGCAAGGGCGGCAATGGCATTTTCCAGAAGGGGCAGGATGACAGCGGGGGGCTCATGCCGGTGGAACCCCGCTTCCGCCTGGAACCGCAGGGTACAGCCCCGGACAAAAGGATTGCTGCTGCGTATCCCGCGCTCAACATGGCTCCTGAAATCAAGATCCTCCAGACCGGGCAATCCGTTGCTTTCAAACATGACCGCCAGTTCAAGCATCCACGGATAATTCCATGGCAGGGAAAGCCCCAGGTCGTGACGCGCCGCCGCAAAGACCCGCGCGAGGACCTCCCAGGACATCTTCACCTTTCCCTGCCGCGCATGGCACAGGGCAATGCCCACCCGCGCGCGGAGCATGATCTTCGGCGTTTCGGAAACGAGCGGGTCCGCCAGCACCGCCTCAAGTGTGGCGAGCGCCGCATCCGGGTGGTGCATATAGGCCTGCAGAACGCCCAGATGCTGGCGGAACAGCAGGCCATGGACGCCAAGATCCTCAATTTCGGCCGTGGCCGCGGCGGATTTGAGCATGCCTTCGGCATCCGCCAGTGAGCCAAGGTAGGCGGCGGAAGAAGACGCCAGCACCATCATTTGCGCTTCCAGAAACGGCAGTTGCGGCGCTCTTGCCTGGCGGCGCATCAGCTCGTACGTATCCATCACCTGATGGTGCTCGCCCGCCAGAAAATGCCGTAACAGCCTGAAAGGGCGGCAGATGTCTTCCAACTCCGGATCAGCAAGCCCGTCCAGCAGCCCCGCGGCTTCCGCGCACAACGCCAGGGCTTCCGCGAAGTTTCCGGAACGGGTGAAAAACGCCAGCGCGCCCCTGGCGAACGTCAACTGGCACAAAAGATGGCTGTTGCCCACCGCGGCGGCAAGGGCGGCGGCCTTTGCCAGCGTTTCCCGGACGCGCTCCGTGCATCGGCAATAGTAAATGGCGGCTCCTGTGGCGCCCAGTACCAGTTCAGCCAAATCGTGGGCATCCCGCAAGGGACCATGCAGACAGTCGGCAAGGCGTGTGAGCAGCAGATCGAGCCAGCCGGTGATGGCGGCCCCGCCATAGCGGCGGTGGGCCTCGCGCATGGCGCGCAGGCACAGCCTGCAGGCCGCCTCCGGGCAACCTTCATCATAGCAGGCCATTTCTTCCGCGCGCACACCGCCGGCGGGTGCCGCCCCGACACTCCGCAGGCGCTCCAGAAGCTTTTGCCCATCCCCGGTGAGCACATGGTGTTCGCCCGCGCGCCGGACGGCTCCCCGGTCCACAAGCCGTTCCACGAGCATGTCCGTTTCCGCGTGCGGCCTTTCCAGCATCCCGGCCAGGATCTCAAGCCGGTTTTCCTCCCGTAAGCGGGACATGAGCCAGAGAAGCTGAAACGTCAGGCCGTCGGCGCATTCAGGCATGACTCTCCCCCTTTGCGACATGTCTGTAATCCGGATTTTAGACTGCCAATGAGGAGCTTGTCCAGAATCTGGACAAAAAAATCCGCACCAGTGCGCCAGGCTCCCGGAACGAGCCTGTATCCTTGATATTTTCCCCTGGTATTTTATCTGGTTACAAATGTTTTCCGCTCTGCGCGGTCGTCCGCGCGGGCTGGCATGGCACTTGCTGGATGGCGGGAAATCGGAGTTCCGTCCCGCGCGCGGCGCGGCAAGGTCTGGAGGAAAAATGGCAACTACCACGGTATACCAGAATGGCTGTATTCTGACCATGGATTCCAGGGCGAGCACGACAAGCGCCGTCGCCGAACGCGCGGGGCGCATTGTGGCGCTGGGCGCTGAGGCAGAAGCGCTGACGGGTCCGGAAGTCGTGCGCGTCGACCTGGGGGGCAGGACGCTCCTGCCGGGATTCATTGACGGGCACAGCCACTTTTCCACCGCCGGCCTGATGGAGGCAACGCAGGTCGATCTCTCTTCGCCGCCCATCGGAAGCACGAAAAATTTTGCCGACATCAGGGAACGCCTGCGGCAAAAGGCCGCGCAGACGCCCAAGGGGGGCTGGATCCTCGGCTATGGGTACGATGATACGGCACTGGAGGAAAAACGCCATCCCTGCGCGGCGGACATCGATGCGGCCGCGCCGGAACATCATGTGCTTTTGCGCCATGTTTCCGGCCATGTGAGCGTGGGCAATACACTGGCGCTCAAAACATCCGGCTATACCCGCGAGATGCCGGACCCGCCGGGGGGAATCATCCGGCGCGACGCCAACGGCGATCCCAATGGCGTGCTGGAAGAACCTCCCGCCAGGGAACGGCTCTTCGCGCACGTTCCGCCGGTCGCTTCCGAAGACTGGCGGCTGGCGCTGCGAACAGCGGGTTCCCTGTATGCGGCAAAGGGCGTGACCACCGCCCAGGACGGATTCACCGATCAGGCTATCTGGGATGCCCTGTTCGCCGCCCACGCCGCCGGAGAGCTCAGGATCCGCGTTCAGGTGCTTCCCGGCGTCGGCAGGATGTCCTTCAACGGCATCCCCGCCACCACATCGGGAACAGCCCTCACCCCCGACCGAATGCTGACCCTGGGGCCCGCAAAAATGCTGGCGGACGGCAGTCTCCAGTGCTACACGGGCTACCTGAGCAATCCCTACCACAAAATTCTGCCCGGCATTCCCCATGGTCCGGAATGGCGCGGCTACCCCATCCATACGGAAACCGCGCTCAATGAAATGGTTCTCGACCTGCACCGCAAGGGATGGCAGATCGCCATCCACGGCAATGGCGATGATGCCATCCAGATGATCCTCAACGCTTACGAACTGGCGCAAAAGACCTACCCGCGCCATGACGCCCGGCACTTCATCATCCATTGCCAGACTGTCCGCGAGGATCAGCTTGACCGTATGGCCCGGTTGGGAGTGGGCGCTTCTTTCTTTGTGGTCCACACCTGGTACTGGGGCGACAGGCATTGGGAAATCTTTCTTGGGGAGGACCGCGCCCGCCGCATCGACCCGCTGCGCAGCGCCCTGAGCCGGCGCATTCCGTTCAGCCTGCATAATGACACCTTCGTGACGCCCATCGATCCGCTGCTTTCCGTCTGGTCGGCCGTTACCAGAAAGAGCGCCGGAGGCAGGACACTGGGGGCGGAACAGGCCATCTCCACGCTCGCGGCCCTGCGGGCGGTCACCATTGATGCGGCATGGCTGGCGCACGAAGAAACGCTGAAGGGCAGCATAGAACCGGGGAAACTGGCCGATTTCGTCATCCTTGAAAAAAACCCGCTTGCGGTTCCCGCGGAGGAGCTCCGCCACATTGGCATCGTCGCCACCATTGTGGGAGGGAAGACCGTTTTTGGAGATATACATTCCCCGGACTAGAGAGTGTCGTCAATTGCTGGCAACTTGTTGAAATTATTAGAGATAATAAAATACACAAAAAACAAAGTGTTCTAATAAAATCAATGAGTTATTATGACAATAACGACACGTTCTAGATAGTGTCGTCAATTTACTTTTAATTTTTGCGATGGTCTGCTATCCTC
>CAZNXQ010000081.1:0-7276 GCA_964576895.1 uncultured Desulfovibrio sp. | reverse complement strand
TAGCGGCTTGAGAGGCCGCCGTCCTAACCGGATAGACGATGGTGACAGCGCGTTTTTTCTACTCGAATACAAGCCTGTCCGTCAAGCTCTATTTTGGAGTTCCCGTGCAAAATGCTTCTGCTCACGCCGCCAACCGCCGGCCTGCGCGGCGCAGGCCGCATCAGCATGGCGAATATCCGGGAAATTTCTCCACGCCTGTGGCAGAGTCAGGACGAATCAACGCTTGCGGCCATCATCGCCGCGAGCAGGGCTTGCGTTCTCCACAAACAGCCAGAAGAGCGCGCCGCGCTCCACGGGCTTGAGTTCTCCATCCGGCCCCTTGAGCGGCTCCCCGGCCACAAGGGCTTCACAGCACCACCAGCCCGGCTGGGCGAGCACAAAGGAAAACTCGCCTGCGGCATTGCTCATTGCGGCCAGTTCTCCGTGCCAGGGGGTGGGGTGGGCCGCACCATCGGCGTTGATGCGCACCATTCGCACCGGCGCGCCCGCGAGGGGTTTGCCGTCCAGAAGGATGCGGCCTGAAAAGAGCACCGGCGCGGTCAGCCCAAAAGGTCTGGTCAGGGGAAGAATCTCAAAACTCTGGCCGCACGGCTCATTCCAGCCACGGTCCACGCCATGGACAGGCAGTGTTACCTTGGCCTGATGGCGTAGAAAGGTCTGGCGGTCTTCGTCCCACCAGGGGCGTCCCTCCAGGATGAACTGATAAAGGCCCGGCTTGTCCAGCGCCACATTGGCGCCCCAGGCCTTTTGATCCAGGTAGCGGATTTCTTCCACATCGCCAAGCAGGTCGCGCCGTTCCGGCTGTGCCCCACCCTGCGGGGCGGCGGCATCCGCATCATGCCGCAGCACGGCGAAAAGCTGTGGCATGTCCACGGGCACAGCTTCATGCCGGATCGGGCGCATCATGGAAAGCAGGACATCCACCTCTTCCTGAACCGCGGGCTTTTCGGATTCCGCGTCCGGCGCTCCTGATTTTGCGACATTTCTGCCTGAGATTTTTTCTCCGGATTTTTGCCTCATGTCCTTCGGGGGCTGGATATGGGGCTGGCTGACGATCTGCCGGCTCGGCACCACCAGCGTGAGAGGAGCCTCGGCACGCGCAGGCGCCCCCACAAAAGCAAAAAACATGCACAGCGCCACAGCCGTTCCCTGTCCGCGACGCTGCCACAACCATGCGAAAAAACGATGAATGACGCGCATGACCTGCCCTCAGTTGATTCGCACGTCCATGCCGCATTCCCGGCCATCGGGTCTGCGAAGAGGAAGGTAGCAAAAAGCCCATTCCCTGTCATGTGGCCGCCACGCCGCAACATGGGCCGCCATTACCGGGAATGGCGCTTTTCCGGCATATCGGGTGCGTTCGCTCTCTCAAAAAAACTGCGGCGCATGCAGGCCGCGCCTTCATTCAGACAACACACGCGGCGTCCGGGCAACCACAAGCGCGCACACTTCGGCGGCGCCTGCCTCAAGCAGCGTCTGCGCGGCCTCTTTCAGCGTGCTTCCCGTTGTCATCACATCATCGACCAGCCAGAGGCGCATTCCGGAGAGGGGAGCAACAGTGCCAAAGGCACCGTTTACATTTTCGGCGCGCAGGCGCGCATTCAGTGATGCCTGGGGAAGACTGTCGCGCCTGCGGACAAGAACATCCGCCAGGAACGGGATGTGCGTTGCCGCGTGCAGGGCACGGGCCAGTTCATGGGCCTGATTGAAGCCCCGGCGGCGCAGATGCGCCGGATGTTGCGGCATGCCCACCAGAGCGTCCGGCACCGGCAGGCATATGGCGGCATTTTCCAGCATCCCCGCCAGCAGACGCCCCAGCGCGAGCTCGCCGCCGAACTTGAAGCGCAGGACAAGATCCCGGAGGGCGCCCCTGTACAGTCCATGATAGGCCAGAGCGCGCCATGGTGGCCGACGGACGAGGCACGCGCCGCACGGCACGGCCGCGGCGCCATGCGCTGCCTCTCCGCCGGGAAGGGGAAAACCGCACCACGGGCAGCGCGAGCCGGTAAAGGGCGCCAGAAGCTGCCTGCATTCCGGGCAGAGCGGCAGGGCGCTGTCACGGCCGGGCATCTTTGCCGTCACGGGAGAAAACGGGCGCAAACAGCAGGAACAGCGGATCTCGTCAAGACCGAGAAGCCCCAGCCAGCGGCGCAAACGCCCGGCGATCATTGGGCCTCCGTCTCCAGCTCCCCCCGGCCGGCGCAAAGACGCTCCCCCCAGGCGCGCGCCCAGTCCCGCATGGCTTCGGCGACCTCAGGCCGCGCCTCCAGATCCGCACGCCGATCAAGCCCGCGAAAAACGCGGTTTTCCGCAAGGCGCGCGCCCAGAGGCCGCAGAAACCAGGTCAGTGTCCGCAAGGCGCCGGAAAAGAGTTCCTC
Organism: uncultured Desulfovibrio sp.; assembly: GCA_964576895.1. Classification (GTDB taxonomy): domain Bacteria; phylum Desulfobacterota; class Desulfovibrionia; order Desulfovibrionales; family Desulfovibrionaceae; genus Desulfovibrio. Next base: position 4,898 of record CAZNXQ010000081.1, on the reverse strand, counting down.
GCCACGCGGGCGTCCGGCCGCAAGCGCGGCCAGCACCGGCTTGACCGCCGCGGTACGGTCCGGACGGGGCTGGACATCCCCGGCCCGAAGCTGCGCGGCATGAGCGGCCCAAAAGCGTTGTCCCCTGTCGATCCAGGCCTTGAAGCCGGCCGGGAGCGCATAAAAAAATATGGGGGATGCCACCAAGACCAGCGGCGCTTCGGCAAAACGCGAAAACAGCCATTCCGCATCATCCCGCGGCGCAAGCACACACGCATGCGGCGGCTGCGAACAGCCCCCGCATCCCGTGCAGGGAAGGACCGGATGCGCGCGCAACGGCACGCGGCACACCGGGCAGCCGGCATCGGCGAGGGCCTCGGCGAAGCAGCGGGCCAATCCATCCGAAACCCCCTCCGCATGCGGACTGCACATGAGGACGAGCGCCGGATTCACCCCTCGAACTCACCGCAGAAAGGATTGTGATGGCGTTCATCGCCGATGCTGGTGGCCGGCCCGTGGCCCGGATAGACAGTCACGTCATCCGGCAGGCGGAACAGGACTTCCCGGATGGAGCGCAGCAACTGCTCCTGATTGCCCCCCGGAAAATCCGTCCTGCCCATGGAACGGTAAAAAAGCGCATCGCCGGTAAAACAGGCCTTTTCGGCAGGGAAGTAGAGGGATACCCCTCCCGGCGTGTGCCCAGGCGTTTGCAGAACGACACAGTCCATTCCGCCGAACTGCGTCTGCCCTGTGGGCATGGGCTCGCTGACAAAGGGCGTTACCAGCGGCATGCCCCAGATCCCCCCCATGCCGGACTCGGACTCGGCGAGCCCGTCATCTCCGGCAGGGGAGTAGACCGGGCAGCCGCTTGCTTCTGCAAGCCGCGCCACGCCATAGAGATGGTCGAAATGCCGATGCGTGAGGCAGATGGCATCCAGCGTGAGGTTCTGGGCCATGAGATACTCCAGCATGGGCTCCGGATCACCACCCACGTCGATGGCAACAGCGGCTGTTCCGGTATGCAGAAGGTAGCTGTTGGTACTGAGCGGACCAAGAGGAAATGTGGCTATGGGCATCAGGGACATCCTTTGGGGAAAAGTTGCGCTGCAACGGAACGCTGTCCGGCAATACCGAGCATGCTATCGCAGCGGCGGTCCATCGGCAAGCCTGTGCCCCAGGGACGAACGGCACAGCCCCGGCCGAAGCCATCCCGCCACAGCGCATGCCGAAAAGCTCTTGACGCCCCGGAAGGCTTGGCTACAATGCCTTGGGCGGCCATTTTTCCGGGACGGCCGGGGCAATCGCAAAGGAGTGCGCGTGAGCGGAACAACCATCACCGAACATCAGCTTCAGCCGTATTTTGATATTGAAGACTTTATGGCCCTGAGCCAGGAAAAACGCCTGGGGGGCGCTGTTCTGGAGCGGCTCCTCGGACTGTGGGAAACATGGCTTCCCCGGCTCAGGGCATGCCAGATAGCTTCCGGCGCATCTTCCTGGCTTGCCGTCTGGCTGCCGGAGGAAGTGGAAGCCGCAGTTGACGAGGCGTGGGCGCAATCGCCTTCCGAAGGCTTCCTCATCAACAGCCTTGCACAGTATCTCTGCATGACCGGCGTTCAGGAACTGCTGCCCCAGGTCGAAGCCGGGGGCTGCGCCCCTTCCCCCAGGCCAACACCGGAACTCCGGGCCGCCCTTGCGGAACAGGGCCTGCCCTACAAGAGCGGGGACTCCAGCCTGCTCGAACGCCGCTATGCCGTGCTGACGTATTTTCCCTTCAGGGGCGGCTGCGAGGTCTGTCATCTGCGGCCCGTCTGTCCCAAGGGGCAGGGCCGGGGCGAAAACGCCAGCATCGTCCTGCCGGGGCATGAACGCACTGGAGATCCCGCCTAGAGGGGAGCCTCAGCGGCCTTCCATGACCAGGGTGCGCCGCGAGCCGTCCGGTGCCCGCACCACCACTTCCACGGTGCGGGAATTGCGGGCCACCCGCTCCACAAGGCAGGTCTGCGAGGTATCCGCATCGTACTCGCGCACATCCACGGTGTCCCCAGGGGCGGGCAGTTTGTCGGGCATCAGTTCAACCAGGTCGGCGGTATCGGCATCAAAGCCATCCCACGCCGGAACAGCCGTCGGCAAGAGAAGGCAGCCCAGAAGGAAGACCCCACGGAACAGAAGATTCATGCCGTGAGGTGTAAATCCATTTTGCCGTCTTGGCAATATCCCGGCATGCTTCGGAGCCGGAGGCCCCGGACGCGCACGGGCAGGACCCGGAATGCCGCGCGTACCGGCCTTGTGCCGCGGGCCCGATCCGGGCCGCCATCTGAGGCCCGTATGCCGCTGCTTGTGCAGGAGCAACATGATCGCCTATCTTGAAGGCCGTCTCGGCGAAGTATGGGGCAACGCCTGTCTGGTCATCACCGGCGGCGGTGTCGGCTATGAAGTGGCGCTGCCGGCGCACACCCTGGCCGCATTGCCCGCGGCGGGCAACAGCGTGGCCTTTCACACCAGCCTCTGCGTCCGGGAGGACGCGCTGGAACTTTACGGCTTTGCCACATTTGAGGAACGCCAGACCTTCGAGACGCTGATCTCCATCTCCAAGGTGGGGGCCCGGACGGCCCTGGGCATCCTTTCCATCTTCCGTCCCGCCGACCTGCGCCGCCTCGTGCAGGAGGATGACGCCCTCGCCCTCACGCAGGTGACGGGCATCGGCAAAAAAACGGCGCAGCATGTTTTTCTGGAGCTCAAGTACAAGCTCAAGACCGACGACGCCCCCCAGGGGATCAGCCTCTCCACGGACGGCAAACCCGGCTCCGTTTTCCGCGATGCGCTCGCGGGGCTTGCCAATCTGGGATATTCCGAGGGAGAATGCGCGTCACTGCTCAAGACGATCCTCCATGACGAGCCGGATCTGGATGTGACCGGCGCGCTCAGGGCCGCGCTCAAGGCTCTGGCAAAGGGGAAAGCGTAATGGTTGCCGGTGACGAGGCCAGGGACGACATGCCCGCATCCAGCGCCGATGACAGCGTCCGGCCACGCAGCCTGGACGACTTCATCGGTCAGGACGAACTGCGCGCCAACCTGCGTGTGTTCATCAACGCTGCCCGCGAACGCGGCAAGGCCCTGGATCATACTCTGTTTTACGGCAATCCGGGTCTTGGCAAGACGACCCTCGCGCAGATCATGGCATCGGAACTGGGGGTCAACCTGATCTGCACCTCCGGGCCTGTCCTGGAACGCAGCGGTGACCTGGCGGCCATCCTCACCAATCTGTCCAGGCACGATATCCTGTTCGTGGACGAGATCCACCGCATGCCCGTAGCGGTGGAAGAGGTGCTCTACCCGGCCATGGAGGATTTCAAGCTGGATCTTGTCATCGGCCAGGGGCCGGCGGCGCGGACCGTCAAAATCGATCTGGAGCCCTTCACGCTGGCGGGGGCGACCACCCGCATGGGCCTTATTTCCTCTCCGTTGCGGGACCGCTTCGGCATCGTGGCGCGGCTTGAATACTACCAGCCCGCGGATCTGGCGCGCATCGTGACCAGATCGGCCCGCATCCTTGGCGTCCCCATCACCCCTGACGGCGCGGAAGAGATCGGGCGCCGCTCACGCGGCACGCCGCGCATCGCCAATCGTCTTTTGCGCCGTGTGCGGGACTTCGCCCTGGTGCATGGCAATGGCGAGATCACCGCCGCCGAAGCGGGCGAAGCCCTGGCGCGCATGGATGTGGACGAGCTCGGCCTGGACCAGATGGATCGCAAGCTTCTTGAGGTGATCATCACCCATTACGATGGCGGCCCGGTGGGGGTGAAAACGCTGGCCGCCGCCTGCTCGGAGGAAGTCCGCACCATTGAGGACATCTATGAGCCCTATCTCATCCAGTGCGGCTTCCTCAAACGGACGCAACGCGGGCGCATGGCCACGGCCCGCGCCTACCGGCATCTGAAAATCCTGCTCTCCTGAGCCGCGGCCCATCTGCCGGGCATCCATCTGCCCGCAAGGTGAGCGACCGCGCAACCACGCGGACCATCGCGCACATAAAAAGGGCCGGAATTTCCGGCCCTTTGAGCATTTCTGATTGAAAATGGAATTTTCAATCACCAAACCGCTCTTGTATAACCGGGCACGCGGCCCGGCAGCGTTTTCCTGTCGGCTACCAGCGCTTGTCCTGCTCGTGGCCGATAATACCGCCGGCCAGTGCGCCGGCACCGGCGCCGGCCAGCGCGCCCCAGCCGGCCATGCCGCCGGAAATGGCGGCGATGCCCGCGCCGCCGAGGGCGCCCAAGGCGGCGCCACTGGCCACACCCTGCTGCGTGCGGCTCATGTTGGTGCAGCCGATGCCGGAGGCGAACACCACGGCCATAATGCCTATGATCAGTGCTTTTTTCATATCTGGCTCCTGAAGGCTGGCCGAAACCAGCCGCATGAACGGGGTTTGTTACTTTTTGGCCCCGGCGAGACGGGGCTCGATGAGCTCATACCAGATGACGCTCATGACCGGACGCTGCAAGTCCTTGGGATGGGCCGCGTACCATTCGTCCACCATCTTGATGATCTCGGCGCGCGACACGCTGGAAAAGGCTTCCATCCAGCCCTTTTCAAAGGGAGAGAGCGTATAGACGGGTTTCTTGCCGGCCTTGGCCGCCTTGGCCGTCTGCCGGGCATTGACGAAATACTCCACCGTCACGGCCGAATCAATGCCGAAAAGATAGGCGGCCTTGTCGGATTCCGTCGTATCGACCCAGATTTCGCCGGTGAACTGGTCAACAGGGTTCCCGGCGGGATTCACCGCAGGATTGCCGACGAGGTCGTCAGAAGCGGTAGCGGCGGGCGCGGCCTGGGCGGTGGCGCACGTCAAGGCGAGAACCAGTGCCAAACCAAGGCGCAAAAGCGATTTTTTCACACGAGGCTCCTTTGCGTTGACGATC
>CAZNXQ010000080.1:0-7307 GCA_964576895.1 uncultured Desulfovibrio sp. | reverse complement strand
CAGGCCGCCGTGGCGCGCCGCCAGGAAGAAATGAGGCTCACGCCCGCGCCGATGCGGATGATGCCGCCCGGCCAGCGCATGAGTCCCACCGGGCCGTGCGCCGTGACGCCGGGTCCAAGCTCCACGCCGAGCAGCCGCGCCTTGAGTCGCAGCCGCAGCGTCCCCCAGCAGACGCCAAAAAAGCGCATGGATTCAAGGCTCGCCCAGGCGGCCACATTGGCGGGGGCAAGCCCGCGTTGCAGGGCCTTGCGGAAGATGTCCATGCGCCGAGCCTACCGTGAAGCGGGCAGCGGGTAAAGAGCGCCGTGGCCCGGGCAGGGGCGCGCCACAGCAAAAGGAGGATGCCACCCAGGCGGCATCCTCCCCACATATCCGCCCGCGGTGGGAGGTTCAGGCGTTCTGGTGATGGGCCGCGCTTCCCGGCGCGGGCCTGGCCTCGATGAGTTCGAACATCTTGTCGCTGATGGCCTGAAGATCCGGCTTGGCGAACTGGGCATCCGCCCCCACGCTTTCGCATTTGCGCGCGAGCGACGTGGAGATGAGCGACGAGAACATGGCCACCGGGATCTCCCGCAGGGCGTGGTCTTCCTTGATATAGCGGCAGAGCGTGAGCCCGTCGAGGTTGGGCATTTCAATATCGCTGATGATGCCCTGCACGATGTCCGTGACCGGGATATTCTTTTCCTCGGCCTCTTTCTTGTATTCGAGCAGCATGTTCCAGGCTTCCTCGCCGTCGTTGGCCTGGGTGACCTCGAAGCGACCCTCTTTTTTCAGGAGGTCGAAGACGAGGTGGCGGATGCTCACGGAGTCGTCGGCGTGGATGATGTGGTATTTGCGTTCCAGCGCCGCTTCCTCGCGCTCGTCCATACGCACGGAGAGCGCGGGGTTCATGGCCGCCACAATGGCCTCGGCGTCGAGCACGAAGACCACGCGCCCCTCAAGGCGCACCACGGCCGTGATGGAGCCGCCGCTGATTTCCAGCAAAAGCGGCGTGGGCGCCTCCACCTGTTTCCAGCTGATGCGGTGGATGCGCGTCACCCCGGAAACCAGAAAGGCCGTGTGTGTCTTGTTGAATTCCGTGATGATGATCCGCGGGTCCTCGCTGACCACACCGCCCTTGTTGAGAAATTTGCTGATGTCAATGAGCGGGACGATGCGCCCGTCACGGAAAGGAAAGGCGCCGAGCACCGAAGGATGGGGCATCTGCGGCATGGCCGTGATCGGCTGGGAACGCGAGATTTCCACCACCTTGGAGACATTGATGCCGTAGTAGCCGCGATAGCCGTCCGCCTCGTCGATATAGAATTCGACGAGTTCCAGCTCATTGGTGCCTACTTCCAGCAGGATCTGCGTCTGCGACATGGGCCTGTCCTCTTTTTTTGCACCATACCTGTTCGGCGCAAGACCTGCAATGCCCTCATGCGTGGCCTGCGCCGCCGGTCACCGGGCGCGCGTTTCTGATCCTTTCCCGGACGCTTCACAGGCATCTATCGGAGGATGCGCGAAAAGGATTAGGCCAGAAACCGGCGCAACGGGTCAACTTTGCGGTTTTCCGTCATGGGCATCCGGAAGACCCGGCGCCGGCATGCGCCACTCGCCCGGCAGGGGGGCGGTCAGTTCAGCCCTGTCCCCCAGCCAGGGATTGAAATAGCCGTACCGCAGCCACGGGCACAGCCTGCGCAGCCGTTTCATGAACGCGCCAAGCCCCATGGAGGCCTCGCCTTCCGCAATGACGGAGGAAATGGCGCGCCTGTCGCCGCTCCCGGCAGGCGGGGCCGCCCCTTCCGGAGATTCCGTCATGAGCCGCCAGTACCATTCTGGATCGATATTGAGGTTGCGCCACTGGATCATGCTCACGCCGTTTTCGCCCACCAGCCGGGCGAGGGCCTCCAGTTCCGCCTCGGTATCCGTGATGCCGGGAAAATAGAGCAGATTGAGGGACACATAGACGCCGTGCCGGCGCGCCACGCGGATGGACGCCGCCACATCACCGAAATCATAGTCCACAGGGCGATAATAGCGGGCATAGCGGTCGGGCAGGGCGCTGTTCAGGCTGACGCGCAGGCTCGTGAGCCCGGCCTCGGCCAGAAGCGCCACCGCCTCCGGGCGCGAGGCGTTGGTGTTGCAGTTGACCGTGCCGTGCCCGTTCCAGGCGGCCGGGTCCGGCGAACCGCGAAAGCGGCGCACGCTTTCCGCCAGCAGCTCCGCATTGAGCAGCGGGTCCCCCTCGCAGCCCTGGCCGAACGAATAGATGGGCGTCGCGGTCTCGCGGCGCGCGTGCACGCGCATGACCTCCGCCAGTTCTTCCGGCGAGGGGGTGAAGGCCAGGCGGCACTGGGGCGTCACCGCCACCGGGGAATCCGCGTCTTTGGCGGAAATGCAGCCCCGGCAGCGGGCGTTGCAGGCACGCGAGCTCGGCAGCGGGGCCTCGAAGCGCCCCAGGGCGAAATTCCGCGCCGCCGGGCAGGAGTAGCGGCGCACGCAGTTTTCGATGATGTGCCGGATGAGCCGGTTTTCCGGATAGTCCCGCAGCAGGGCCTGCGCCTGACGCTCAATGCGCGCGGGCGGGATCCCGTGGAACTGCTGGCGCGGATCTTCATCCACCCTGCGGGCGCAGACCCAGAACCGCCCTCTGGCAAAGCCCACCGCGCCATAGGCAAAGAGCGGCAGCAGCGGCGCGCCCGCCTCCGTGACGTAGGCCGGATGCGCGGAGAGCGTATGCGCGGGCGCCGCGAAGGCGGCCACGGCAAGCCCCTCCACCGCCTCCATGGCGCCGCTTTCCGGATCAAGGCCCACGGCCCGTCTGCCGGGGAGCAGAAAGAGCTCGCTCTCCTCCGGGAGGGGCATGAGCTCATCCGGCCGCGGCAGGCCCCACTGGCCGCCACGGCGGCAGACCATGAGCAGGCCCGGCGCATCCACCACATTTCCCCCGGCATCGGCCATGACAAGACGCGGCGCGAGACGGGCCATACTTCCTCCTTGCCCCTGCCGGGCCAAGCGTATATAAGCGGAGCCACGTTCCGGCGCACGGCCGTTGCAAGCGAGGTTGCCCATGTTCTCCGCCCTGCTCTTCATGTTTTTCTGTTTTTTCGGCATTCTGGCGGCACTTTTCTATCTGTTCAAACAGCAGGAACACGCCTGGCAACTGCTGCGTGACGAACACGCCCAGTTGCGTGTCCTGCTGCGCGCGCTGGAATCCCGGCTGGAATATCTGGCCACCGTGACGCTGGACCCGGAACAGACGCACCGCGCGCACGATCCCGCCCGCCAGGAAGCGGCCCCGGAAAACGCGCCTCCGTATCAGCCCTTTGCCGCGCCGGCGGAGGCCTCCGGCCGCGACCCTCTCCTGCGCCTGAGCTTTGAGGAACCGGGCGCGGCCCACGCCCCCTCCGACACGCGGGCAGGGCATGACCCCGCGCTGGAACTCCATTTTGACCCCGCCGGGGAATCCGCGCCCGCCGACCGGCAGCGGGGCGTGTAGTCGTTCAAAAATTCCCGCCGGCGGCGAATCTTCCCCGCGCCGCGGCCAGATAGGCGGCCTTCAGTTCCGGTTGCGGCACTTCCCGCGCCCAGAGCAGATAGGGCACGCTCAGGCAGTTGCGGCGCACGGCCGCCGCCCGCTCCAGGCGTGCCGCCACGAGCGCCTCCGCGCCCTGCATCCAGATGTCGCACAAATGGTCGGTGAGCGCCTGTGCCCGGTGCCGTGCGCGGTGCTTCGCATTGACCTCGGCCAGAGCCGTCTCGCCGATATAGGTGATGAGCTCCGGATGTTCCAGCAGGAAACGGATGCGGTAGAGGGCATCTCCCGCATCATCCGGCGCATAGCCCACCAGATGTTCGCCGTCCACAAACAGCTTGCCGAAGCCATGGCCCACGCGCGGCGTCACCAGGCAGCCGCCGCAGCCCATGGCCTCGAAGACGCGGAAATTCAGGTCGCCGTGCTCGCACTGGTTGAGCAGGACGCGCCCCTGGGGGAAAAGCTCCCGGTAGTTGCCGCGCGTGACGTGCAGGCCGGGCAGGCGGCTGCCCAGCTCCCGCAGAAAGGCGGCGCGGCGCGGCATGCTCGCAGCATTGACCGTGCCGACAAACAGGCAGTCCCAGCGCTTGGGCAGCTCCGGCCGGGGCTGGTCCTCCTCATGGGCAAAGGCCGGTGACCACCAGACCCTGTCCGCCGCAAGAAACGGCCCCGCGAAGCGTTCCACATGATCCCCAAGCGAAACGAGGCAGGCGTCAAAGGCCTGGGCATACATGGACTCCCAGGCGTGGATATGCGAATCGACGGCGTAAAAAACGGTGAGGCAGGGAAATTCCTCCATACCGAGCACAAAGGGCGGCCGGCTCTTGTCCGCCACCACAAGAACGTCCGGCACAAAGCCCGCCAGCCGCACGAGGTCGTCCCAGCCGTAGACGCGGGGTTCCTCAAAATTGTGGAAGGCCACTTCCTGCCAGCCGCACTCCCTGAGCGACGGGCAGAAAAACGGACTGCCGATCCAGAGAAGTCGTTGCATGAGGCTCCACCCTGGCCGCGTGCGGACGCGGTTGCCAACATGGAAAAGATTGCATACTATTTGCAAGGTTACTGTTCATGGTCGGCGGCGTCAAGGCGTCATGCCTTCCGGAAATTCCGGTCGCCGCATATCGCAGGAACGCCATGCGTCGCCCCTTGCGTCTCTTTCTCCGCATCTGCCTTGCGGCGCTTCTTGCGCTTGCCGCGCTCATGGGCGCAGCCTACTGGTTTCTCCAGCGCGATCCGGCAGGGCTTGCAAATCGCTATCTTGGCGCGGTCGCCCGCGAGCATGGGCTCACGTTCAGCATGAACGCCGTGGATGTGAGCCTGCTGCCCGCGCCGTCCGTGGCGGTGAGCAATGTGGCCGTGGAAGGGGACGGCCTGCGCCTTTCCGCGGCCTACCTCACGGTGCGGCCCGATCTCTTCGCCCTGCTGCGCGGCACCTTCGCGCCCTGGAGCGTGACCCTCGTGCGGCCGCGCCTCGAAGCGCGGCTTTCCGCCCCACTCGGCCCGCCGGACCAGCTCGCCGGGCGCCTGCGCGCGCTTCTCTCCGGGGCGGGAAACGCCGCGCCATCCCCTGCCCCGCTGGGCTTTCTGGAAAGCGCCTGCCGCGTGGAGATCACCCAGGGGGAGGCGCACCTCACGGACCCGGAAGGCGCAAGCCTCCGCCTGCACGGCCTCCAGTGCCGCCTCAGGGGAACGCCCCCCGGCGGCATCAGTGGTTCGCTCCGCTTCTCATCCCTGAGCTATGCCACGCAGGCGGACACTGTGGCGCGCCTTGAGCATTTCCGTCTCGAAGGGGAAAGCGATCTTGCGGCCCCGCTGACCGCCACGCCGGAGCTCAAACTGGGCGCCACGTTCCGTGGCAGGGCATGGCCCGGCGCCGGACGCCTCACGCTGACCTTTCAGGGGCGGCCGGGCGGCTGGAACGGCAGCTTCGCCCTGGCGGCCGATCTTGCCCTTGGCGGCGCCTCCGGCGAGATCGTGCCGTTAAGCGTGGACGGCACCGCCGCCATGGCCCACGGCAGCCGGGAAGTGACCCTGCGCGCGGTCCTGCTGGCCCTTGGCGCGGACAGCGGCCGTCTGGACGGCACGCTCCGCCTGCCGGACGCAACGCGGGGCCCGGCGCTGGATGGCCGCCTGCTCCTCCACCGCGCCAGCCTGACCCAATGGCTCGGCTTTGCGCGCAATCTCGCGCCCGGCCTGCAACTGGCGCTGGACAACATCACCGAAGGCAGCATCGACTTTCATCTTGACGGCACGGGTCTGGACGCGCCGCGCATCTCGGCCCTGTGCACGGGCGCGCGCTTCACGGGACGCGGCGGCGTGCCGTCGTGGAAGACGCCGGTGGTCACGCTCGACCTCGGCGCAAAGACCGTCGATCTCGGTCTGGCCATTCCCGAAGCCGTGGGCAAGCCACCGGAAGCCGTCCATTTTTCCCATCCGCCGCTCACGCCGCTGCCCGGCGAACCGCTCAAACCGGGAGAAACCGGCATCGGCTACGATATCCGCCTGAACGCGGACACAGTACGCTATGGCCCCCTGTCCATCACCGACGCGAAGACACGCATCCACCCCGGCAAGCTGGACAAAAACGGGCTGGAAGATGTGCTCATCGACGCCGAGGCGCGCCTGTATGGCGGCAGCTTTCGCGGCCAGTGCATCCTTGGGGGGAGCGCCGCCCTGCCCTACGCCATCACGGCCCAGGTCCGCGGGGTGAACGGCGCCCCGCTGGCGAAGGACATGCCTGTCCTCCCCTTCCGCAGCGGACGTTTCCGCGCCGACGTCAGCATCCAGAGCCAGAGCCGGCAGCTCGATGTCTTCCTGAACCGCCTGCGCGGCAGCCTCAGCGTGCGCGGCGAACAGGGCGCCCTGACCGGGGGGCTCACAGCGGACGGCGTGAAGTTTTCCCAGCTGGGCCTGGAACTCGCCCTGCGCTCCGGCGTCTGGCGCGGCAAGCGGCTGGGCCTTGACGGCACCTGGAACACACGGCTGGAAAGTCCTGATCTGGAAAGCAGCGCAAGCCTTGACGGCAGGCTCTGGTTCGGCGCCACCGACGCGGGCGCGGGCATGGAATTCCAGAAAATCCCCGCCAGCGGCAGCCTGCATCTGGGGCCGGCCCTGAGCGGACTGCCCCATGGGCTCCGCGCCACCTGGAACGCCGCGCTCGGCTGCCAGAGCGCGCGCAAGCGGCTCACGGCAAACGGGCTCCGCCTTGAAACGCTGGGCGCCGCCATGGGCGGAGACCTCGTCCTCGACGGCAAAACACCCTCCCTGCAGGGCGCCATCAGCGCGCGCAGCGCCGACCTTGCCCATACCCTGGCGCTGCTCGGCCTGGGGAAGCCGCGGCTGCCGCCGGCGCTACGCGGGTTGTCGCTCACGGCGGAACTTTCCGCCAGACCGGATGCGCTCAGCCTGAGCAAGCTCCAGGTCACGGGGGCGCAACTGGCCGTCAGCGGCTCGCTTGCCCTGTCCCGCCGTCAGGGGCGCCCCTTTCTGGAGTTTTCCCTTGCTTCGGACGCCATTGACGTGGCGCGCCTGGTGGACTCCGGCCACGCCACCGCCAAAACCACGCGCCCCACAGCCTGGGAAGTGCCCTTCATGCGCGGGTTTGACGCCAGGGGCGAACTGCGCGCGCGTGAACTCAGCGGCTGGCATTTCCGCCTGCGGGACATGGTCATGCCCGCGTCCCTCACCGGGGGAAAGCTCACGCTCGGCCCCGGCAAGGGCCGGTTTTACGGGGCAACGCTCCACAGCAGGAGCACCGTGGATTTTCGCAAGGCCGTGGCCTTTGATTCCA
>CAZNXQ010000079.1:0-7313 GCA_964576895.1 uncultured Desulfovibrio sp. | reverse complement strand
CCGCTTCGGGCGGCCAGCGGAAAAATCTCCTTTCCTCGCTGAAAAAACCATAACGCAATTTAATGAGGCTTGAGCCTAAAGCGGCAGTACCCTGAAATGCTGCTCCGGGATGATGCCCTTGAGGATGTCCCTGACGCTCAGGGAGGAAACGCCCCTGGCCCGCGCCCTGGCGAGCCAGTCTTCGAGCACGGCGATATTCTGCGTCATGTGGGTGTTGAACACGCCCGCGCCGCCGTATTCCCGGCGGCATTGCGTGGCGAGCCGTTCCGTCTCCGCCGCCGGGGCCGCGCTCACAAGGCCGAGGCTTGTGCGGTAATAGCCCGCGCCCATGCGCAGGGATTCGAGGTAATCCCTGAGGTCGCTCCCGGCCTCTGCCAGCAGCTTTTCCGCCTGCGCCTTTGTGGCCGCGTCCATGGGCTTTTTGAGCATTTCGCGGATTTTTTCGCGCTGTTTGTGCGCCGCGCTGTAGCGGAAGGCAAAGGCGCGCAGGGTCTCGGCCTGGTAGAGCAGAGAGCGGAATTCGTGCTCCAGCGTCCCGGCGCGTTCGCGGCGGGCGGCGCTTTCCTGATCCTCAAGCATGGCGCGCAGCTGGTCGAGCTGCGGCTTGAGGCCGGGAGCGGCGGCGGCAAGGGCCTCCACGGCCTCCATGGGCGTGCGGCCCGTCCTGGCGGCCGCGGGCGCCGGGGCCGGAGCGCGTTCTTCCCGGCGCAGGGTCTCCAGCCGTTCGGCATTGGGGATATTGATCCCGGAAAGCACCACGCGCATGCCCAGATCTTCGGGCCGGGCCGGTCCGGATGCCGTGTAGAGCGGCACTTCGTCACGCCGCCCCGGCGCCACGGCCGCTTCATCGCTGCGAAAGCCGCCGCCCTTGACGAGGATGCCCCCCGCCGCTCCGTGGAGCCGCTGCCGCACAAGGCCTGACTGCATGTCCGCGATGGAAAGGCGGAAAAACCCGTCCGTCAGTTCGCGCACATTGCCGAGGGTATCGTGGATGCCCAGGGGATTGGGATTGCGCGAACCGATGGGCGCCGGGCCGGAAAGGACCGCATCGCCGGAAAACACGCCGTAATCCTTGAGCGCCTTGCCCTCCTCCAGGGGAAAAACGTCCTTGTCGGCCCACCATTCCGGGGGCACGTCGGCGCCGCCGCGCGCCGCGAACTCCCATTCCTCTTCCGTGGGCAGGCGCAGGAAGCCCACATTTCTGGTGCCCGTGAATCGGGGCAGGCTGTCGGCATGTTCGCGCACCAGCCAGGCGGTGTATTTCTGGAGGAAGCGCTGCGCGTCGAACCAGGAGATGCCCCCTTCCGGCAGGTTGCTGCCTGCCGGGGCCGTTGCGCCCTTTACCGGGCAGGCGGCCTCGTCCACGCTGCCGTCCTCGTTGACGGCCCGCATGACGGCCTCCCACTGGAGGCGGCTGACTTCGTACTTGCCGATGAAATAAAAGGTGTCGCCGCCGCTCTTTTTCGCCGCGTCTTCGCCGGCCACGGCCCGGCGCCAGGCGGGGGGCAGGTCGGCCAGGGTGAAGGGCGCGGCGATATGGCCGTCGAACTGGCGTTCGTAAATCTGGCGTTCGCCATCCGCGGCATTGACCACGCCCATGGAAAAGGTCCTGTCCTTGATGAGGCCGCCGGCGGGCACGCGGACCGCGCGCAGGCTCATGGAAAGGCCGCAGGGCATGGGCAGGAGGATATCATCCTGCATCGGGTGCGGGTTCCAGGTCGTCTCCACGGGAACGCCGTCATTGGCGGACGTGAAGGCCGCCAACGCCGGTTGCGGCGCAAGCAGGAGCAGGGCGGCGAGGGCGGCGCGGATGCCCCCCCTGAGACGCGGGTGACGGACGGGCGGCATGATCACACCTCGCGGATGACGATGGAAGGTTCAACGGCAGCGGCGGCGCGCGCGGCGCGCGCGGTGGAGAGCAGCGAAAGCGCCACCACGGCGGCGGCCGCGCAAGCCACGTCCACGGGGCCGAGACGGCAGGCGATGGCGCCGCCCTCGTGGGCGAAGGCTCCGGCGATGCCGAGGCTCACCGCCGCTGAGAGCAGGCAGGAGAGGCCCAGACCGCAAAGCGAGGTAAGCAGGCTCTGCGCCATGGGATAGAGCATGAGCGCCGCATGGGAAAAGCCCAGCAGCCGGAGCATGCCGAGCATGCGGCGCTTGCGCTCCACCGCGCCCTGGACGGAACTCAGGGTGAAGGCGGCAAAACCCGCGCCCACAGCCAGCGAGATGATGAGGATGACCTGGTTGATGGACGATTCCAGCAGACGGATGGCGGCGATTTCCCGCGAGCGCGTGCGGGTTTCGATATGGCGCGCCTCCAGCGCCGCCGCGAGGCCCTCCACCGCGTCCAGATCCCGCGCATAGAGCCGGAAGGAAGCGTAGTGCCGCTCTCCGGCGCGGGGATTTCCCGCAAAGCCGCGACCGGGCACTTCCAGATAGTCGCGGTAGTCTTCCAGATCCCGCAGGAGCGCCAGGGGGGCGAACGCCATGCGCCGGTCGGCCGCCGTTTCGGGCAGGAGCGCCGCCACGCGAAAGACCAGCCGCGCGGATTCCAGGCGTCCGTCCGGCGCGCGGCGGCCCAGCCGCGCCAGCAGCAGGTCGCCGGGCGCCACGCCCAGAGCGCGGGCCGCCGGCGCCGAGAGCACCAGTTCCGGCTGCGCGCCGTCAGCGGGCGGCGCGATGCCGTGGTGGGCCAGCACCGGCTCGCCGGGGGCGCTCGGCTCCAGCGAGAGGCTGGCGCTTTTGCCGTCGCCGTTTTCCCCGGCGGCGAGGGTGATGTCCGTGGCGGTTTCGCGGGTGCGGCCGATGGCAAAGGCCGCTCCCGGCAGACGCGCCAGATCGGCCACATCCTGGGCGCTGAAGCTGCCGCCGTCGCTCTTGGGCGTGATGATGAGCACCGTGGGGTCTTGCAGCAGGCGCTGGCGCATGCCTTCGATGACGCCGTTCTTCAGCCCCTGAAGGACCAGAAGCGGCGTCAGCATGCTCGCCAGGGCAAGGACGGCGCAGAGCGTGAGCGAGCGCTCGAAGCGCCAGTCGCGCGCGGCGAGGCGCAGGGCAAGGCCGAGCTGTTTCAGCATGGCGCGGCCTCCGCGCGGGCTGCGTTGCCGTCGTCCAGAACGGCGGTGACGCCCTGTTCGTCCTCCGCGATGCGGAAGGCCAGCTCCGTGAGGCCGCCACGGCGCGCCCAGTCGGCGTTGTGCGTCACGAGTACAAGGCTGCCCTGATGAAACTCCAGAGCCGTGAGAAAGGCCTCCATGACGCGGCCCGCGTGCACAGGGTCCAGAGCTGCGGTGGGCTCGTCCGCGAGGATGAGCTGCGGCCCCGGCGTGAGCGCGCGCACAATGGCCGCGCGCTGGCGTTCCCCCACGGAAAGGGTGGCGGGCATGGCCCTGAGCAGATGGCTCACGCCCAGAGCCCCGGCCAGCTCGCGGGCCCGCGCGGCGGCCTCGGCGGCCGGCATGCCGGCGAGCCGCGCCGTGAGCGTCATGTTTTCGCCCACATCAAGAAAGGGAAGCAGTTCGCCGGACTGGAGCACATAGCCCATATGCGCCAGGCGCAGGGCGGCCATGGCGTCGTGGCGTTCCCCGCGCCAGAGGGCCATCACGTCCAGCGGCGGCGCGTCCGCCCGTGGCGCGAAGCTGAAGCGTTCCGCCGTGTCGGGCCGCAGGGCGAGACCGAGCAGGTCAAGGGTGGTGCTCTTGCCGCAGCCGCTGGGGCCGGTGATGGCAAGGCGCGCGCCGCGCGGGATGTGCAGGCTGCGGATGAGCAGCCGGTATCCCTGTTCGCGCTGGCGGCGTTTCACGAGGTTTTCTATGGTATAGAGCATTTTCGGGCCTCTGGCGCCGTCTCCTCCCTGCCTTCGGTGACGGCGCCGTGTTCCGAGCATGCCAAAGCGGAGGCCAAAGGTCGAGGAAAATCCGCTGCCCCCGCCGGGTGGCGTGCGCGGCTCCCCCCGTTCCGGCGCGGGCCAGGCGGTCTGCGCCGCCGGACGGTGCGGCAGGCAGATGGCGCCGCCATCGCGCCTCCGCCGCATGCGGGGTTGTTGTCGATATTTATTATTTGATAAAAGAAATTGTTTCCTGTACTATCTATGAAGGAATATCCCTTGATGTATATTCGCCGAGGTGCCCGCATGTCGCTGTCTTTCCACCGGAATGACCTGAAGAACCTGTACGCGGCCCGCATCGCCCATGCCTCGTCCGATCCCCGTCAGGTGCTGTTCTGCCGGAGCCTGCGCCATCTCATTGAACATGCGGAAGAGTTTGATGCCTGTGTTCCGGAAGACAATCCCTTTTACCGCGAATTCGCGGAATTGCTGGCAACGGGCTTCAGTTCCGAAGAGGACTGTTTCAGCCTTTTTGAATGTGTGGTCATCTTTTTCCGCCTGCGCCAGTGCGCCCGCGGCATGGCCGAGCCAAGCCCGGTGGAGCGCGATGTGCTGCGGCATTTCGAGCAATGCGGCGAATGGCGCCCGGAGGACCCCACGCTTGTGTGCGAATGGTACTGGCGGCGCATCCCCGCGCTGGTGACCGGCCATATGCCCGCCGCGGGGTAGGCGCGGGGGGGCCGCTTATGGCGCCAGCAGCCGGCGCGCCAGGGCCACGCTGCCGAGGCCGAGAAAGACCAGGGCAATGGAACCGGCCACATGCAGGGTTACGGCGCAGGCGCAGAGCAGCCAGCGGCCCTGCTGGAGAAGGGCCGTCATTTCCGCCGCGAATGCGGAAAACGTCGTCAGTGAGCCGAGAAAGCCGGTGATGACGAGCAGCCGCCATTCCCCGGCGGCGTGAGGAAAGAGGGAAAAGACGCCCAGGGCCACGCCCATGAGCCAGCCGCCGAGCCAGTTGACGGCCAGGGTGCCCAGCGGCAGGGAGGCCACAAGGGGATTGAGCGCCTGATTGGCGAGCCAGCGGAGGCTCGCGCCGGCGCAGGCGCCCAGGCAGACGGCGAACAGAGAGTGCAGCATGTTGATGTTGATACGGCGCGCGGCCTTTGGGCCGCGCGCCGTTTTTCGTTTCAGGTCCAGGGCATCCGTGCCTAGAACGCGCCGGGATTGGCCGCCACAAGCACCCAGCAGATGATGCCGACCACAATGCCATAGAGCAGGAAGGGCCAGAAGGTCTTGCGCATGACCTCGCCCTCGCGGCCGGAAAGGCCCACCACAGCGCAGGCGGCCACGATATTGTGGATGCAGATCATGTTGCCCATGGCGCCGCCCACGGTCTGCGCGGCTTCAATGATGGAGCGCGGCAGGGTGAGCATGGTGGCCATGTCCCACTGGAATTCGCCGAACATGAGGTCCGAGATGGTGGCCGAGCCGGTGATGAAGGCGCCGAGGCCGCCCACGAAGGCCGCCAGCAGCGGCCAGATGTCGCCGGCCGCCGCGCCCACGGTCTCGGCCAGGGCCAGCGGCATGGAGGGGGCGCCCAGCGGATTCACCGCCGAGCCGCGGAAGATAGCCACCAGGGCCACGGCAAAGCAGAGGGCGATGGTGGGGGACTTCATCTTGTGGAAGCTCTCGGACCACGCTGCCTTGACGGCGGGCGCGGGCATCTTGTGCAGCCAGATGGTGAGCAGGGCCACAAAGATGAAGAAGGTGCCGGGCAGGTAGAGGTAGGTGATGCTTTCGCTGATGTCGGCAAAGCCGAGGATGTTGCTGAAGGTGATCTTCTGCGCGGTCATCCAGCCCTTGATGCCCAGTTCGGGGATGCGCGAGATGACGAGCAGGATGCAGATGATGACATAGGGCAGCCACGCCTGGAACTGGCTCATGTGCGCCTTGAATTCGGTGCCGGTGTTCTGGCTGGCCGTGCCGGACCACGAGGCGTCCCACTTGGCGGGATCACCGAAGCCCCAGGCGTCCTTGGGCACGCAGAAGCCCTGTTTGGCGCCCCAGACCACCACGCCCAGGCCGAGCAGGCCGCCGAGCATGGCCGGGAATTCGGGGCCGAGCGCCCAGGCGCAGGCCACATAGGGCACCAGGAAGCAGACAGCCGCGAAGACGCAGAATTTCCAGGCGCGGAAACCGGCGGCCCAGGAACGTTCGGGGCCCCAGAAGCGGGTCATGAAGCCGAGCATGAAGATGGTGAGGATGATGGCCATGGGCCCGTGCATGAAGGTGGCCCATTCGCCCACCAGCTTGGCGAAGCCGTCAAAGCCGGTGAAGGGCACCGAGGGGTCGGCGCTGACGATGGCCGCGATCTTGTCCTTGAGCAGGCCGAAGCCCACGAGAATGGGGGTGCCCACCGCGCCGAAGGAAACGGGCACGCTGTTGAAGACCAGGCAGACCACGGCGGCGGCCATGGCCGGGAAGCCGAGGCCCAGCAGGAGCGGCGCCGCCAGGGCCGCGGGGGTGCCAAAGCCGGCCGCGCCCTCGATGAAGGCCGCGAAAAGGAAGCCGATGATGATGGCCTGCACGCGGCGGTCACGGCTCACGTTCTGCATGCCGTACTGGATGGTCTCCATGCCGCCGCTTTTCTCAAGCGTGTAAAGGATGAGGATGGCGCCAAAGACGATGATCAGCACGCCGATGGCGATGATCACGCCCTGGATGGAGAGCGCCGCCAGCCGCAGGATGGAAATGTCCCAGCCGAAGATGGCGCAGACGACGCAGGCGAGCCAGGCAAAGGGCATGGCCCGTGTGGCGGGCCAGCGCATGCCCACCATGAGGACCAGAGCGACCACAATGGGGATGATCGCCAAGAGTGCCAGAAATCCGATCGACATGAATACCTCCCTCGGAACCCGGTTTACGGCACACGGCCCGAAGAACCTGCTGGAAAGTCCGGCGGTGGCCGCGCTTCGCGCGGCACCTGGCTCCGGCGCGAATGCGGGGCGCCGCGTCGGTTCGCGGGCCGATGTCAAAAAAAATCCCAGTCCTTTCTGAATAGCGTAAAGCCCATTCAAAGCGCAAGGGGGAGCGCAAATTTTTCCCGGTTCCCCCGTGCGTCATCGGGGCGCCGGGTCCGATGAGCAGAGGGGGAGCGATGTACGGCGCCGCCGGGTCTCCGGCGGGAGCATGGGGCTTGTGCCGCGCGTTCCCGCACATGAAGGAGGGTGCTCCATGACGGCAATGATGGAAACAACACCGCAGAGGGGGCTTTCGGGAGGGAGGCGCCGGAGTCTCGACCATTTTCTCGCCAGCATCTATCTGCCGCAGGCGCGCTGCCGCAAACGGAGCTGGCGGGTGGATGAGCGCATCGCCCGGCAATACCTGTCGCCGACATTCGGCAGGAGCAGGCTTCCGCGCATCACGCGGCCGGCGGTGGAGAGCTGGCTGGACGGCCTGAGCGCGGCCGGGCTCAAGCCCTCCACCT
>CAZNXQ010000078.1:0-7319 GCA_964576895.1 uncultured Desulfovibrio sp. | reverse complement strand
GGGGCGGATTCTATGTCCTCACTGCCGGGATTGCAAGTGGCGCGCCGTCCCGGCGCCCCTGAGCATGCGGCAGAGAGAGGAATAGCCGATGCCGAGGCGCCGCGCCGCCGCGCGCCGGTCCCCCCCGCATGCCTCCATGGCCTGGCGCACGAGGACATCACGGGCCAGATCCAGCCCGGCCCTGAGGCTGCCGCCGCGTGCCTCTCCGGGCAGGGGCGGCAGGGGCGCGGACACTGGCTCCCCGCGTTCCGGAGCAGCGCACCGTTGCCGGGCATCGGGCGCATCCATCCCGGCGGGCAGGCCCACGCTGTCGCTGTCATGTTCGGCAAGGATGGCGGCCAGAAGGCCCGCATCCGGCGCGCCGTCACCCAGCAGCAACAGGTAGTTCTCGAAAACGGCGCGCAGCTCGCGCACGTTGCCGGGCCAGTCGTGACCGCGCAGGCAGGAGAGCACCGCCGGGGTCAGGGCCTCCGGCCCGCGCCGGTATTTTTGCAGCAGTGGCGCGAGAAGGGCCGGAATGTCCTCCAGCCGCTGACGGAGCGGGGGGACCGCGAGCTTGAAGGTGGAGAGACGGTAGTAGAGGTCCCGGCGAAAACGCCCAAGCCTGACGAGTTCGAGCAGCGGCTTGTTGGAAGCGCAGACCACGCGCACGTCCACGGGGTGCATCCGGTTGCCGCCCACGCGGAGCACCTCGCGCGTTTCCAGAACGCGCAGGAGCCGCAGCTGGGTCTCTTCGCTGATGTCGCCGATCTCATCCAGGAAAAGGGTGCCCTGGTGCGCCATCTCGAAATATCCGGCCTTCCCGCCCCGGCGCGCCCCGGTGAAGGCGCCCTCCTCGTAGCCGAATAGCTCGCTTTCCAGCAGCTGGGCCGGAACGGCGCAAATATTGACCGGCACGAAGGGATGGTTGCGCCGCGCGCTCCCGGCGTGCAGGGCGTGGGCCGCCAGCTCCTTGCCGGACCCCGTCTCGCCCTGGATGAAGATGTTCGCCTCCGCCGGAGCGTACTGGCGCAGCTTTTCCCGCATGTGCCGGATGGGCGCGCTCCCGCCCAGGATGTCCGCGAGGCCGGTGCGGGCTGAAAGGCCGCGGGCGCAGAGTTCCCGGCTGATGCGGCTGCTGATGTTCTGGAGCGACGGCGTGTCGCGGAACAGGCTCACGGCGCAGGGCGTGTCCGAATAGAGCGTGAGGGGATAGGTGGTGGCCATGAAGCCCTCGCCGCGCACTTCCACCAGGATGTTCTCGCGCGGGGTGAGATCTTCCAGCGTGTCAAGCAGGCCAAGCGGTTGGAAAAACTGGCTGAAAAAGGCGTCTCCGGCCTGGGGCGGCGCGTTGAGCAGCCGGTACGCGGCCTTGTTGGCGATGAGGACGCGCCGTTGGGAATCGATGCAGAGCACGCCTTCCTGAAGCTGTTCCAGGATGAGCATCATGTTGCCGTTGCGGCGTTTGGCCTCGCGCCGGGCGTGGGCCAGGTGGCGCGCCCGCTCAAAGGCCAGCCCGATGCTCCGGGGCGTGGGCTTGATGATGAAGCCCCGGCCACCGAACTCCTCCATGCAGGCCTTGCTCACGCCGCCGCCGATGAGCACCTTGAAGTTGTCGCGCACACACCGGCGGATGGCGCGGCGCATACTCTCCGGCGAATCATAGACCGCGTTGCGCACTTCGATGTTCAGCAACCGCTCCATCTCCCTCGGCAGCCCCTCATGAAACTCGTCCTGATAGGAGGAAAGGACGATGCGGCCAGAATACTGCCGGGCGAACAGGAGCGCGCGCAGCACGTCCATGTCCGTGCGCTCGATCTTGACCACCGAGCGCGGCACGGAACGAAAGATCGTATCGCCCGTGCCGCCATGGCAGAGGATGACTTCATATCCCTCGCACAGACACTGGCGCGCCATGACCGGCCCGCTCTCGAAATCAATGATCTCATAGCGGATCTCATCGCGCGAGCCGCCCATGATCTTTCTGCATTCCTCCACGATCTCGCCGGAATGCGCCAGCAGGGCAAAACGGTACCGTTCCTCGCCCGCGTCCATTGCTCCTCCCCGCCGTGCGGCCCGCTGCGCCGCTCTTGAAATTGAGAATTTCTCAAAAACAAGCCTATATTCTCATTTATGAGAAATCAAGACAGCTGCCGCGACCAGCGGCACAGCGGGGACGGCGGCCTCTCCGCGCCCCGGAACGGCAGGCGCGGCGCGGGCGCACCGCGCAGGCGCGGCGAAGGGACCGCCAGGTCCTGGGCCTGAGATCCGGCTGGCACGCATTCTGCTTTCCGGGCGGCCGGGACGGCCGCTTCCCGTGCGGCCGTTCAAATTCCATCGCAGGAGCCTCCCATGACTCTTCCCCTCGCGTCCGTGTCTGTCCCCGAACTTCGTCAGATCCTGCACAGCGCCAGAGAATTTGCGCTTCTGGATGTGCGCGAGCAGGAGGAATTTTCCAGGGAGCATGTGCTCCTGGCCACCTGCGCGCCGCTGAGCCGTCTGGAACTCCTGGCCGGGCGTCTGGTCCCCTGCCGGGAAACGCCCGTCCTTGTCATGGACGACGGCCCGGAGGACCGCCTTGGACGGGCCGAACGCGCGGTCCGGACACTCCTGTCCCTGGGCTACACGTCCGTGCGCGTCGTTGCGGGCGGCCTTGCGGCCTGGAAGGCCGACGGCGGCGTCACGGTCAACGGCGTGGGCGCCCTGAGCAAGGGCTTCGGCGAATATGTGGAGAGCGTCCAGGAAACGCCGCGCATGACGCCTGAGGAAGTCCGCGCGCTCATGGACGATCCGGCCACGCGGAGCATCATCATCGATGTCAGGCCGCACACCGAGTACCGGCGGATGAACATTCCCGGCAGCGTCAACCTGCCCGGCTGCGAAGTGACCTACCGCCTGGCGGAGGTGGTCACGGACCCGGACGTCGCCATCGTCATCAACTGCGCCGGGCGCACGCGCAGCATCATCGGCACGCAGACGCTGCTCAATGCCGGCGTCCCCAACCGGGTGGCCGCCCTCAAGGGGGGCACCATGAACTGGCAACTGGCCGGCTTTGCGCTGGAATACGGCGCGGACCGCCCCGTGCCGGCGAGCACGCCTGAGGGACGGCGCGCGGCGCGGGAGCGCGTTTCCCGCGTGGCCGCGGCATACAGGGTCCGCTTCGCCGATGCCGCGCAGGTGGCGCGCTGGCGCGAGGAGGCCGCGCGCAGGACCCTCTACCTCTTTGACGTGCGCTTGCCCGAAGAATACGCGGCCGGGCACCTTCCGGGCGCCCGCAGCGCCCAGGGGGGCCAGCTCGTCCAGGCCACGGACGAATACGCGGCCGTGCGCAACGGGCGCTATGTGCTCGTGGACGATGACGAATTGCGCGCCATCATGACCGCGCACTGGCTCGTCCAGATGGGGCTTCCGCAGGTGTTCGTCCTGCGCGGGGGCCTGGAGGCCGCGGCCCCTGTTCTGGCCCCGCACGGTCTGGAGCGCGGCCCCGAACCGGCGCCGGATGCGCGCGGAGCGGAGGCCGGGCTGGCGCCTGCCGAGGTCGGCCGCCTGCGGGCGGAAACGCCGGAGCTGCTCCTGCTCAATGTGGGCGCGAGCGATCAGCACCGGCGCCGCCACATCCCCGGCGCCCTCTGGTGCGCGCGCGCCTATCTGCCGGAAGCGCACAGCCGCCTTCCGCACGCGGAACGCATCGTGCTGACCGCGGAGGACAGCGCCCATGCGGCCCTTGCCGCCGCCGACGCCCGCGCCCTCTGGCCCGGCGCCCGCGTGGACTTCCTCGCGGGCGGGACCCCGGCCTGGGAGTCCGCGGGGCTGCCCGTGGAAACGGGCATGCCCCGCGCCCTTTGCCCCGAAGAGGATGTCTGGTACCGCCCCTATACGGACCTCAATGCTTCCCGTGAAGCCATGCGCGGCTATTTCGACTGGGAATCCGGACTGGTGGAAAAAATCAGGGCCGACGGCTGCGCCGCCTTTGACGTCCGACGGCGCTGAACCCGCCGACAGACAAGGAGCCTCCTATGGAACAATTGCTTGACTACCTGCCGGCGGTCTTCACCTGGTCCAACTTTCTGGTGCTGGCCTGCGGCTCGCTGGGCGGTCTGCTCTTCGGCGCCATGCCCGGCCTCAGCCCCACCATGGCGGTGGCGCTCCTGGTGCCGTTCACCTTTTACATGCCCCCCGTGCCGTCACTTCTGCTGCTGGGCGCCGTCTATACCTCGGCGGTGGCCGGCGGCTCCATTTCGGCCATCCTGCTCAGCATCCCCGGCGCCCCGGCCTCCATCGCCACGCTCCTCGACGGCTACCCCATGGCCAGGAAAGGGCGCGCCCAGGAAGCGCTCTACACCACCTTCGTCTCCTCCCTCTTCGGCGGCGTGGTGGGCGCCCTGGCCCTCGTCTTCCTGACGCCGCCCATGTCCGACTTCGCCATGAAATTCGGGCCGTCGGAACTCTTCTGGACAACGGTGTTCGGCATCACGGTCATTGCCGGCCTTTCCTCCGGCTCCATGCTCAAGGGCCTGTTCGGGGGGACCCTGGGGCTGCTGCTCGGCTGCATCGGCGAGAGCAGCGTCACCGGCGAGGGACGCTTCATTTTCCATGAGGCCCTCACGTCGGGCATCGCCATCGTGCCCGCCCTCATCGGCCTGTTCGCCCTGCCGCAGATCGTGGAGATGATGGAAGACGCCCACCTCATTTTTGAAAAGATCAAGGTGCGCGCCCAGCGCGGCCTGCTTGCCAGGGTCATCCGGCAACATGCCCGCTACAAGCGGTCGCTTTTCATCGGCAGCCTCATCGGCACCGTCATCGGCGTCATTCCCGGTGCGGGCGCGCAGGTGGCCGGCCTTATGGCCTATGACCAGGTGAAGAAGATGGACAAGCACCCCGAACGCTTCGGCACGGGCGACCCGGAGGGCGTCTGCGCCAGCGAGTGCGCCAACAACGCCACCGTGGCGCCGGCCTGCATCCCGCTGCTCACCCTCTCCATCCCCGGCAGCCCCACGGCGGCCGTCCTCCTGGGCGGTCTGCTCATCCAGGGCCTGCTGCCCGGCCCGGAACTCTTCACCAAGAACGCCGACATCACCTATCCCTTCATCATCGGCATGTTCCTCGCCCAGTTCTTCATGTTCGGCTTCGGCATCCTCGTGTCGCGCTACACCCACATGGTGAGCGACATCCCCAACTACATGATGTTCTGTTCGGTCATGATCCTCTGCGTCTTCGGCTCCTATTGCGTGCAGAACAGCATGGAGGACGTGTACATCATGTTCGGTCTGGGCGCGCTCATGCTCCTGTTCAAAAAGCTCGACATCCCCAGCGCGCCCATCGTCCTCGGCATCATCCTCGGCCCGCTGGCGGAGGAAAACTTCCTGCGCGGCAGGATGATCGCCAATACCGACGTGGGCATGTGGCAGTACTTTTTCACCGGCGCCATCAATCAGGTGCTCATCGGCCTGTGCCTGCTCTCCCTCGTCTATGCCGCGTACAACGAGATCCGTTTCGCGCGCCGGGCAAAGGCCCGGCTGGCGCATACCGCGGAGGAAGACCATGCCTAGAGAATTTGCCGCCGCCCTGGTCATGACGGGCATCATCATCTTCTTCGGCTGCCAGCTCTCCGGCCCGGAGGACGAGCAGTCGCTCCTGGTGCCGCGCTTTCTCCTCCTCCTTATGGGCATCTTCAACGCCGGGCAGTACCTGCTGGCCCTGGTGCGCCACCGGCAGGGCATCGACGCGCGCCTGTCCCTCGCGGGCTATCCGCTCAGGCGCGTGGCCGGGCTGTGCGCCCTGACCGTGCTCTATATCTGCGTTCTGGAATGGGCGGGGTTCTACCTGTCCTCGTTCCTCTACCTCACTGTCGCCTCCCTCCTGGCGCAGCCCATGCGCGTCACCCCCGGTGGCGCGCTGCGCCGCGCCGGGGTCTCTTTCCTCTGCATCGCCTGCCTGTATCTGCTTTTCTCCCTTGGGCTCATGGTGCAGATCCCCAAGGGGTTCATGCCGTTCTGACCGGCGCGGCTCCCCGCGGGCCACGCCGCAATCTCTAACAGAGGAGGACCGCAATGAAACGTTTTCTCAGCTTCGCCCTCGCCGCCGCGCTGCTGCCCCTGTCCGTCCGGGCCGACCCCGCCGACAAGTGGCCTTCGGGTCCCATCACCAATGTCTGCACCTATTCCGTGGGCTCGCAGACGGACGTGCAGGCGCGCATCGGCGCACTGCCGGCGGAAAAATACTTCGGCCAGCCCATCGTCATCCTCAACAAGGCCGGGGCGGGCGGCCTCACGGGCTGGAACTGGTTCATGGACCACGCGGGTCGCGACGGCATGACCATGACCGTCTACAACCTCCCCAACTTCATCGCCCAGTCCATCGTCAAGAAAAACGCCAAGTACGACATCCACAAGATGGAGCCGCTCGCCAACTTCGCCGCCGACCCGGTGGTGCTGTTCGTGCCCAAGGACTCCCCCTTCAACAGCGTGAGCGAGCTGGTGGAGTATGCCAAGGCGAATCCCGGCAAGGTCACGCTCAATGGTTCGGGACTCTTCGTGGGCCATCATATCGCCCTGCTTCTCCTCCAGAAGGAGACTGGCGCCAAGCTGACCTATATCCCCGAAAAAGGCGGCTCGGATGCCCTTCAGTCCATCCTGGCGGGCAAGGTCATGGGCGGCTTCAACAACCTTTCCATCGCCATGCGCGCCCCGGACAAGCTCAAGGTGCTGGGCATTGCCGACCTCAAGCGGCATGAATTCATGCCCGATGTGCCGACCTTCATGGAGCAGGGCTACAAAAGCCTGGACGACGCCACCACCAACTTTCGCGGATATGCGCTGCCCGCCGGCACGGACAAGGCCATCGTGGACAAGGCGGCCAGCAAGACCTACGAGATGTTCAACGATCCCGTCGTCATCGAAAACCTGAAGAAGACCGGCGTCCCCTACCGCATCCTCGACCGCAAGGCCATGCTCGACATCTTCGCCAAGCGCGAGGCCATTCTCAAGGATCTGCTCAAGGACTATGTGGAAAAATAGACCGAGGCGCCGCTGACGGCGCCGTGGAAGAGGGGGGGCGGCCACCGGCCGCCCCTTCGGCGTTTCAGGTCAGTCGCCGCGTCTGCGGCACAGGGCCAGCCGCAGGCGCACGGCCAGCTCGCGCAGCTCGCGGCGCGTGAGCCCCAGAAGGCCGGGAGCGGCCAGGCACAGGACGCCTGTCAGCAGCGTGTACAGCACGCCGGAGGCGCAGAAACGGACAATGCCGTCCAGCGCGCCCGGAGCCCCGGCGCCCATGGCTGCCGCGAGGAACAGGGTCGCCTCGCGGGCGCCGAAGGCCAGGGCCAGCAGGGCGGCGAGGCAGAG
>CAZNXQ010000077.1:0-7337 GCA_964576895.1 uncultured Desulfovibrio sp. | reverse complement strand
TGACGATATCCGGGTTTTCATCAAAGAAGCGCTGCACCTTGTCGCGGTCGGGATGATCGCTGACCACTGTCAGGCTGCCATCGTCGCCAATCTGGATGGAGAAGTTGATATTGGGGTCAACGCCCAGTCCGTCCAGCCCGGTGGCGAGCTTTTTGCCCGTGTCGCCGTTTTCGTCCAGCACCGCCTGAATGTCGTTGAGCTCGCCGTTGTTGACGGTGATCCGCACGCCGCCTTCGGTGTTCAGGCGCAGGCTCACGGCCGAGGTGTCCACATTCTGCTTTTTCAGCTCTTCCTTGATGGCGTCGGCCAGCGCGGGGTTTTCCCTCAGCCACTGGTTGATGGCATCAGCGTCTTCATGTTCGCCCCTCACCGCGAGATTGCCCTCGTCGTCGAAGCTGAATTCAAGGGCCCCCTTGAGGGAGATGCCCAGATCGGCGAGACCGGCGCGGAGGTCGTCCGTCAGGTCCGCGGCGCTGTCCAGCGCCGCCTGGATGCTGTCGTTCGTCCGGTTGATGACGCTCATCCTGCCGGAGCTGCTCAGGCGGAACTCCACGGACGTTGCGTCATCCACGCCCGCATCCCGAAGGGCGGCGCGCACATCGTTGCCAAGTGCCGGATTGGCGTCCAGCCACGCCTGGGCGGCCTTACGGTCCTGTGCGTCCGCGCCGATGGCCGAGAGCTTGCCATCCTTGTCCAGAGAAAACGTGAGCTTCGAGAGGTCGCTGATACCCGTCTCGGCAAGGCCGTTCTTGACCGCTTCGCTGAACTCGTTCTGGAGTTGTTCGCGGTACCGGGAGATCTGGCTGAAGGTGACGCGGCTGTTGGACGAGAGCCCCATGGCGTCCATGGCGTATTTTGTCAGCTCCACCATGCTTGAGAGCTGGTTCGTCATGGAAGTGCCGCCGAAAAGCGAACTCAGGCTGTCGGCCGCCGAGCTTTTGGCCGTTTCCGAACCTGTGCTTTTCAACTGCTGGCCCTGCCACTGGAACAGGACGTCACGGTAATTGCTGATGCCGGAAATGCTCATGGGGGCTCCAGGCAGTTTTTGCCGCCGGAGGGCCGGAGTTGGCCGGAAAATCGGGCTCCTGCGGCTGAAGTGGAAATCTGCGCTTCATTTATGCAGGTATCGTGCCATAGACGCTTTTCGGAGAGCGCGAATGCTCCTGAGATGGACAGGCCTGCGGAAATAGGCTACATCCGACACATGCCTGAGTGTCCCCGTGTGCCGGAGGTCGTGGAATTCGACGATCCCGCGCTTGCCAATCTGCTGTTCGGGCCGCGCAACGCGCACCTCGACATGCTGGCCTCCGCCAGCGGCGCGCGTATTACAAGCCGCGGCGCCAGCGTCCTTGTGGAGAGCGAGGACCCCGATGTGCGCCGCGACCTTTGTCAGGTCTTTGTCCAGCTGTACGCGCTCCTGCGCGGCGGCCTGGTTCTGGGCGAACAGGACATGGCGCGCGCCTATGCCATGGTACGCAACGACCCCGGCCTGAACCTCGGCGCGGTCTTCCGGGATGCGGTTTTTGTGAGTACGCCGCGCAAGAGCGTGACGGCGCGCAATGTGGCGCAGAAGGCCTATCTTGAGGCCCTGCGCGCCAATGAGCTTGTTTTTGCCGTGGGGCCGGCCGGTACAGGCAAGACCTATCTGGCCGTGGCCATGGCGCTTTCCATGCTCCAGCGCCATCGCGTCAAGCGCATCGTGCTGACGCGCCCGGCGGTGGAAGCGGGCGAACGGCTCGGCTTTCTCCCCGGTGACCTGGCGGAAAAGGTGAATCCGTATCTGCGGCCGCTCTACGACGCTTTTTATGACATGACGCCCCAACCCAAGGTGGCCGCCATGCTGGAGAGCGGCGTCATCGAGATCGCACCGCTCGCCTTCATGCGCGGCCGCACCCTTAACGATGCCTTTATCATCCTCGACGAGGCGCAGAACACCACCCGCGAGCAAATGAAGATGTTCCTCACCCGCATGGGCTTCGGCTCCCGGATGGTGGTCACGGGCGACGCCACCCAGATCGATCTTCCGGCCCAGCCGGGCGCGGACAGGCCGCGCTCAGGCCTTGTCCACGCCCTCGGTCTGCTGCGGGATGTCCCCGGACTTGCCATCCATCGGTTCACCAAGGCCGATGTGGTGCGTCATCCTCTAGTCGGAGCCATTGTCAGCGCATATGACGACGCAGAAAAAGCCGGCGCGCCCGTCTAGCACGCTGGCGCTCTTCCGCGCGCTCAAGGCGCGCCACCATTGCGGTTGGGGCATCTGGGCCCTCGTGGGGAGCCTGCTCTTTCTTTCCCTGCTGGCGGGCGCCAATTTTGAAACCGCGCAGCGTCTCTATGTGGCGGGACAGGTGGCGGAAAGCGATGTCATCGCCGACAGGGATCTGCTCGTGGAGGACAGCCAGGCCAGCAAGGCGCGGCGCAAACAGGTCCTCTCACTCCAGCCGCCGGTCTACGACCTGAGCATCGAGCCGTATACGCAGTTCCAGGGGCGTATTTTGGAGATCCTCCGGGCGCTCAACAGCGGCCCGGAGCACCGGAACGCTCCGGAGCTCCAGCGTCTTGCCGAAGAGGTGACCCCCGCCGTGGCCGACGAGGTGCTTCCCGAACTGGCGCGGCGCGAGGTGCAGACCTATCTTTTGAAAAAGCTTCTGCCCCAGATCCGCGAGCAGCTGGCGGAAGGGCTGGTCTGGGATATCCGCGCGGCCCGCGTGGGACGTTCGGGCATTATCCTCCGCAATCTGGATGCCAACACCGAGACCCTGCGCCCGGATGTGCGCGCCCTGCCGGACGTGCAGTCCTTCCTGGCCGAGATTTCCGCGCAGTTGCGGGAGGTGCCGGAGCTCAACCCCCAGTCGCGGCGGGCCATCAACATCCTGCTTTCCGCCACCATGCCCGCCTCGCTGACGCTCAACCGCGAGGCCACCCAGAAACGGGGCGCCGATGTGGTCGCCTCTGTGGCGCCCGTCTATTATCAGATCCAGAAGGGGGAGCTCGTCCTGCGCAAGGGGGAGCGCGCGAGCCGCGAACAGCAGATCAAGATGCAGGCGCTGTACAATTCCACTGCCGATCCCATGCGCTGGGGGACGGCCGGTGGCGCGTTCCTGTGCTCCCTGCTGCTTTCCGTGGGCTTTTTCGTCGCCCCCAGCGGGCGCCCCGGCACCCCGCTCAGGCGCAAGGACATGCTGCTCATCTCCCTGGTGCTCCTGCTCTTTGGCGTGGGGGCCAAATGTGTCTGGCTCCTGGGGCTGCGTCTTGACAGTCCGAGCCTGCTCAGCGCCTTTGCCATCGCCTTTCCCGTGGCCGGGTCCGTCGGCCTTGTGGCCATGGTCTTCGCGGCGCGGCGCTACTGCACCATGGGGCTGCTCCTTTCCTTCTTCTGCATGCTCATGTTTCAGGAAGGATTTCCGCTGTTCCTCTATTACTTCCTCGGCGGCATGCTCGCCACCTGGCTCGTGACGAGCGCGCAGAACCGCCAGGATGTGGTCTGGAGCGTCGTTCCGCTTTCGCTCGGCCTGCTGGCCATCTGGGCCGGCATGGCGCTGCTCGCGCGGACGCTGCCCTTCCAGATGCCTGTCCAGATGATCGCCGTGCTGATCAGTTCCCTGCTTTCGCTCATTCTGCTCTTTGCCGTGAGCCCGGTGCTGGAGATCGCCTTTGGCTACAGCACCCGCTTCCGCCTCATGGAGCTCATGAGCCTGGAACAGCCCCTGATGCAGGAGATCATGGTGACCATTCCCGGCACCTACCACCACTCGCTGGTGGTCGCCAACATGGTGGAGGCCGGAGCCAAGGCCATAGGCGCCAACAGTCTGCTCTGCAAGGTGGCGGCACTGTATCATGACGCGGGGAAGCTCACCTATCCCGACTATTTTATCGAAAACCAGTTCGGCGCGCCCAACAAGCACGACAAGCTGGCTCCGTCCATGAGCGCGCTCGTCCTGCTTTCGCACGTCAAGAAAGGCACGGAGCTTGCCGAACGCTACAATCTCGGTCTGGAGATCAGCGACATCATCCGCCAGCACCATGGCACGCGCCTGATGCGCTATTTCTATCAGAAAGCTGTGGACCTGGGGGAAAAACCCCAGGAGTCGGACTTCAGCTATCCCGGCCCGCGCCCGCAAACCAAGGAAGCGGCCATCCTCATGCTCGCGGATTCCGTGGAAGCGAGCAGCCGCACGCTCACCGATCCGACCCCGGCCCGTATCAAGAGCCATATCGACGCCATCATCAAGGGGATTTTTGCTGAAGGCCAGCTTGACGAATCCGAACTGACCTTCAAGGATCTGCACTACCTGAGCGAGAATTTTCAGCGTATTCTCACGGGCATTTTCCATCAGCGCATCACCTATCCCGAAGCCAGGAAGACACCGCAGGATGGGGGCCGCAAGCCGGAAGACGCTCATGAGGGACGGCATGGAACCTGCGGTGATCCGACACATGCGGCCGGCCCGCGCGAAACGCCGCAGGTGCCCGATCCCGCCTCCTCCTGC
This sequence comes from uncultured Desulfovibrio sp., assembly GCA_964576895.1. Taxonomy (GTDB): domain Bacteria; phylum Desulfobacterota; class Desulfovibrionia; order Desulfovibrionales; family Desulfovibrionaceae; genus Desulfovibrio. Next base: position 2,850 of record CAZNXQ010000077.1, on the reverse strand, counting down.
GCCGGGCGCGAGGCCCCGGTGGCCGGGGAGAAGCCCATTGCGCTCTGAATGCTGTCCGGACATGGCCGTCGTCAGCGGCCCTGACTGCCCTGCGCCTGTTGTGACGGTTTTTCCCCGGCACGGGGGCATGGGCTGGGGGTGCCCGCTGGATCGTCGGGAAGTGCGGCATGCGCTTGAAGCCATGTGCGTCGTGGTGACCGCTGCCGGGCGGCCGGTGGCGGCCGTTGACCTCTACCTGCTGGATGATGCGGGCATGGCCGTGGCCAATGCGCGGCATCTCGGCTGCCGTGGCCCGACCAATGTCCTCTCCTTTCCCGGAGCTGCCGGCATGGCGGGCACGCTTCTGCTTTCCCTGGATACACTGGGGCGCGAATGTCTGCTCTACGGGCAGGACCCCCGCGAGCACCTGTTGCGGCTGCTTGCCCATGGCATGGGGCATCTTGCCGGGCTGGATCACGGCCCGGAGATGGATGCGCTCTGCGCCGCGTGCCGGGAGGCGGCGGAAGCCGGGAGTGCCCGGTGAGCGGGGATGAGAGGGAGCCCCGCGCCGCGGCGGAGACGGCCCCCCCCCTGCTGCCGGAGGTTTTTTCTTTTGCCGAGGTGCCCTCATGCCTGGATACGGCCTTTGAGCTGGAGCGCGCCGGGCGCCTCCGCGTCTGGGACAGCGCCCTTGCCGCAAGCCAGACCGCCGGGCGCGGCCAGTTGCGGCGCCAGTGGCATTCGCCGCCGGGCAATATTTATGCCGCCATGCGGCTGCCGGTCTCGCCGCCGTTTGACGGTCCTTCCGCGGCGGTGGCTGTGGGCGTTCTTGCGGCGGAAGCCCTGGGAGCGCTTGGCTGGCATGTCCGTATCAAATGGCCCAATGATCTCGTGCTCCCTCTGGGGGGGCAGCCCCGCAAGGTGGCGGGGATCCTGCTGGAGGAACGGGGCGGCGTCCTGCTTGCGGGCATTGGCGTCAATGTGCTGTCGCGCCCGGCGGATGCGGATCTGCGGCCGGAGGCGGCGCTGGGCGCCGCCTGCCTTGCCGAGGGCGGAAAGCCTGACGCTGCGGCGCCTGAGGCGTCAGAGCTTTGGAGATGCCTTGTAAGGCGTATGGTTTCAGCTTACACTCAGGCCCGCATTTTCGCCGCCACCTGGCGCGGGCGGGCGGAGGCGCTCCTGCTCTGGCGGGGGGAGACGGTGATGGTCGTGGACGGGCGGGCGACGGTGAAAGGGCGCCTGGCCGGCCTCTGCCCCTCCGGCGCCCTGCGCCTGGAAACGGAAAAGGGCCTTGTGGAATGCACGGGCGGCAGCCTGAGGCCCGCATGATGACAGGGGCGCACCGTCGCATATGACGCCCGCGCATGGCGGACGGTACGCAAGGAAGCAGAGGGGAAGGGATGGGCAGAAAAACATTCGCCGACGTTCAGGAATTTCTCAAGGGCAAGGTCATTCTCGTGGCAAACCGTGGCATACCCGCCCGGCGCATTTGCCGCTCCATCCGCGAACGCTTTGATGCCGTCGCCGCCATGACCGCCACGGATGTGGACAAGACCGCCCCTGCCGCCGCAACGGCCCAGGAACTCATTCTGCTGGGCAACGAGCCGCGCGCCTATCTGGATATCGACGCCATCATCGAGAAGGCCAGGCGCCGTGGTGTGGTGGGCATCCATCCCGGCTGGGGCTTCGCCTCCGAGGACACGCGGTTTCCGCAGCGCTGCAAGGAAGCGGGCATTACCTTCATCGGCGCCACGGCCGAAGCCATGAATCTGCTGGGCAACAAGGTGCAGGCGCGCGCGGTGGCGCGAAAGCTGGGCATTCCCGTTGTGCCCGGTTCGGACGGCGCGGTGGATATGGCAACCGCCCGCAAGCTCATCAGGGAGATCGGCCTGCCCATCATGCTCAAGGCCGAAGGCGGTGGCGGCGGCCGCGGCATCTTTGCCATCCACAACGAAGCGGAGCTGGAGGATGCCTTTTTCAAGGCCTCCTCCATGGCCCAGGCTTCCTTCGGCAATCCGCGCCTTTTTGTGGAAAAATTTCTGGCCGATGTGCGCCATATCGAGATCCAGGTCATTGCCGACATGTACGGCAATGTGTTTGCCTTTGACGAACGCGACTGCACGGTGCAGCGCAACCACCAGAAGCTCATCGAGATCACGCCGTCGCCCTGGAAGGGGGTGACGCCTGAATTGCGCGAGCGCCTCAAGGACTATGCGCGCCGGCTGGTGCGCGATGTGGGCTACCATTCGCTGGCCACGGTGGAATTTCTCATTACCCCGGACGGCGAACCGTATCTCATCGAGGTGAACACGCGCCTCCAGGTGGAGCACGGCATCACGGAATGCCGGTACGGCATCGACCTTGTGGAGGAACAGATTGCCGTGGCCTTCGGCGCCGAACTGCGGTATCGGGAGGCGGATCTCAGGCCCTCGTACTGCGCCATGCAGGTGCGCATCAACTGCGAGAATCCGCAGGAAAACTTCGCGCCCAATTCCGGGCTCATTTCGCGGTATGTCTCCCCCGGCGGCCCAGGCGTGCGCCTGGATTCCAATATCAGCGCCGGCTATGAATTTCCGGCCAACTATGATTCGGCCGGATCGCTGCTCATCGCCTATGCCCATGACTGGGAAAAGACCCTGGGCATCATGGACCGCGCCCTCAGCGAGTACGTCATTGGCGGCATCAAGACCACCATTCCCTTTTTCCGCAAGGTCATCAAGCAGCCGGAGTTCCGCCGCGGCGAAATCAACACCAACTTTATCGCCGAGCACCCTGAGCTCATGTTCTACACGGACATCGCGCCGGAAGGGGAGCGTCTGGCGCGCCTGGTGGCCGAGATTTCGGCCAGGGGCTACAATCCGTATGTCCAGC
>CAZNXQ010000076.1:0-7370 GCA_964576895.1 uncultured Desulfovibrio sp. | reverse complement strand
GGCCGCGCTTCACACCGAGCGAACGCGGCAGGCGTTTGTAATCCCTGAGGTCATATAAATCGGCAATATCCTGCGAGCGGGCGGCAAAGGCCGCGTTCCAGGCGCGCACATCGCGGGCAAGGGCGGCCCTGTCCCCGGCGCTGAAGTCAGCCGCTGTTTCCGCCACAGCGGCGGGGACTGGCGCCGCAGCCGGGACTTCCGCCGCCGGGGTGGCCTCGGGGGCGGTGTTCGCCGGCGTGGCCGGCATGGCTGGCCTTTCGGGGGCAGCTGCCCCGGCGGACCCGGACCCTTCCGCGGGAACCTCGGGAGCGGGAGCAGCGGGCGCGGGGTCCTCCGCAGCGGGCGCGTTCCGACGCGCGTCCATGCTCCTGCCGCTCCCCCAGGTGATCTCCGCCGGGGGCGCCGCGGGCGTTCTGCGGGGCACCAGCGGGTCGCTGATGGCAAGCAGCCGCTCGGCCACCGCCGCCACGGCGGCAATGGCCGGGCCGGCCTTGGGCGCCTGTTCGGCACCGGCGGCCTCCGGTCGCGCCACAGCAGTCACGGCCGTCTGGGCCGGCGTTTCCGGCATGTCCAGCCGGGGCGGCACCGGCATTTCCGGGTCCGCGCCGCCGGCGTCGGTGGTCACGCCGCGCGGCGCCTCGGCCACCAGACGCCCCTGCTGAAAATCCGCGCGCATGCCCACATCACGGGGGGTCCATTCCATGCCCACGATGCGGAACCTGCCGTCGCCGCCGCGCTGCCAGTACAGGCGGCGGATGCCCTCGGTGGAAAGGTTGGAGGCCGTATAATACTGTTCCGACCAGGTGACCCAGTAGCCGGGGCCTTCCAGGGCATGGATCTCGCGATTGTAGATCTTGATGAAGCCAAGGATCTTGAACAGCCGCTCCTTGTTGCGGCGGAAGGCGCCAAAGTCCTCGGTGGCGCGGGAATAGGCCGGGGCATCGTAAAAATCGAACATGGCGGCCGAACGGGAGGCCCAGGCCCGGCTCCAGTCGCGCATGAGGCCCCGCAGGCGCGCGGCCGTGCCATCGTCCGGGGCGGGTGGCCGCCCGGCGTCGAATTCCTCGGCAAGCACCACGGGCGTGCCCGGCGTGAGCAGCGGGCCGACCTCCGCGATGTCCTTGAGGCCGATGGCGACGCATCCGCGCGTGGGCACGAGATCAAAGCCCTTGCTGTGGATCCAGATGCCGTGCCCGGTCTTGCCGCGCAGACGGTCCACCGGGTTCGGATAGTTCAGGGTGTAGGCGATGCCGCCATATTCCCGGAAGTCCAGGCCGCCGGCGATCTTGTACTCCACAAAATACACGCCTTCGGGCGTGCGCAGGTCATTGGTCTGCTGCTTGTCGCCTTCCAGCTGGCCCGTCACGCAGGGATAGGTATAGCGCAGCTTGAACGGGCTCTTTTTCTCAAAATAATGGAATTCCTTGTGCTTCTTGTCCACGCCCACCAGGCGCGAAGGCAGGCCCTCATTGCGCAGGCTCGCCTGCCAGTTGTCGGCCCGCGCCGGCGACGGCGCAAGCAGCGGCAACGCCAGCAGGGCGCATGCCAGCAGGATGCGCGCGAGCGACCCTATGGCGCGTTCAGCGGGCAAGTTCCACCAACTCCTTGCGGGTGAAGAGCGCCAGCAGATCGTACCCCGCTTCCGCAATGGCCTCGCGGCCCCCCTCCTCGCGGTCGAGGATGGCGCAGACAGCCGCGATCTTCAGACCGGCGTCGCGCACCCGTTCACAGGCCTTGAGCAGCGAGCCGCCGGTGGTGACCACATCCTCAAGCATGGCCACGGCGTCGCCGGGGGCGAAATTGCCCAGGCCCTCCACAAACTGGCCCGTGCCGTGCCCCTTGGCCTCCTTGCGGACCAGAAGCCCGTGCAGTGGGCGCCCGCGCTCCCAGGAGATGACCGTGGTGGCCGAAACGAGCGGATCGGCGCCGAGCGTCATGCCGCCCACGCCCCGGATGGCAAGATCCGCCAGCAGGTCATTGAACAGCGAGCCGATGAGCCACGAACCCTCGGCGGAAAGCGCGGTGACGCGGCAGTCGAAATAGTAATCGCTCCTGCGGCCCGAAGCGAGGACAAAGTCGCCCTCGCGGTAGGATCTTTCCACCAGGATGCGGGCCAGACGACGCTTGCGCTCCAGCATGGGCGGCCTCCGCTAGTTTTCCGCGTCCGGGCCGAAGACGCGCGCGAAAATGGCGTCCTCGTGGCGCAGGTAGAAGGAAGGATCGAACAGGCCCGCCAGTTCCGCGCCCAGCCGCGCCGAGATGGCCGGATCGGCGGCCACCAGCTCCGGGAAGGGGCGGCGGCTGCGCCAGCTCTCCATGGCCAGACGCTGGACGGCCTCGTAGGCCTCCTGCCGGGGCATGCCCGTGGCCACCAGCGCCGTGAGCACCCGCTGCGAAAAATACAGGCCGAACGAGCGGTCCATGTTCTCCAGCATCCGGTCAGGATGCGTCACCAGGCCGCCGAGCAGACGGGTGAGCCGCGCCAGCGCGTAGTCGGCGATGATGGTCGAATCGGGCATGATGACGCGCTCCACCGAGGAATGGCTGATGTCGCGCTCGTGCCACAGGGCCTGATCCTCCAGCGACGCCAGGGCGTTGCCGCGCAAAAGGCGCGCGAGGCCGCAAAGATTCTCGGCGGAAATGGGGTTCTTCTTGTGCGGCATGGCCGAGGAACCCTTCTGGCCCTTGCCGAATCCCTCTTCCGCCTCCAGTACCTCCGTGCGCTGGAGATGGCGCAGCTCCACGGAAAGGCGCTCGATGCCCCCGCCCAGGATGGCAAGGGCCGTGAAGAACTGGGCATAGCGGTCGCGCTGGACGATCTGGGTGGAATGCGGGTCCACCCGGAGCCCCAGACGGTCCAGAGCCAGCTTTTCCAGCTCCGGCGTGACAAAGGCATAGGTCCCCACCGCGCCGGAGAGCTTGCCCACGCGCACATTCTCCAGCGCCTCGCGGACGCGGCGGCGGTGCCGGGAAAATTCGGCGTAAAACCCGGCCATCTTGAGGCCGAAACTCGTGGGCTCGGCGTGGATGCCGTGCGTGCGCCCCATGCAGAGCACGCCCTTGTGGCGCCGGGCCAGATCCCCCAGCGTCTCAAGCAGGGCATCCAGATCCGCCAGGATGAGCCTCCCGGCCTGCGCCAGCAAAAGGGCATTGGCCGTGTCCACGATGTCGGACGAGGTGCAGCCCAGATGGATGAACCGCGCCTCAGGACCCACCTTTTCCTCAAGGGAGGTGAGAAAGGCGATGACATCGTGCCGCGTGACCTCCTCAATGGCGAGGATGCGCTCCACGTCGATGTCCGCCTTCCGGCGGATGACGGCCACGGCTTCAGCCGGGACGCGGCCAAGCTCCGCCCAGGCGTCGCAGACGGCGAGCTCCACGGCCAGCCATGCCCGGTAGCGGTTTTCCAGAGTCCAGATACGGCCCATTTCCGGCCGGGTATAGCGTTCTATCATGCCTTCCTCGTGGGTGGATCAGGCCGTTGAGCCGGTGCTGGCGGAAGCCGCGCCCGATGCCGCGGGTTTCGCCGCCGGCGCCGCGGCGGGGGCGTCAGCCGGTTTCGCCGTGGCGGGGGCCGGGGCCGCCGGTTCCTTTGTCGCCAGGGCCTTTTCACCCTGGGTCGCGGGCGTGGTGGGCGTGCTCGCGGCCGGCACGGAAGCGCCGGCCCCCCCGTCCTCGGTGATGCCCTTGCGGTAGCCGTAATCGCTCACATACCAGCCGTCGCCCTTGAGCACAAAGGACGTCCGCGAGATGATCCGCGGCGAGGGCGTGCCGCAGTCGGGGCAGGGCTCCTCCCGGTGCGCTTCGGACGCCTTGACCCATTCCTCAAAGACGCGCCCGCACTTGGGACATTGATATTCATAAATCGGCATGGCGAAGAAACTCGGCCCGGCCAGCGGCCGGAAGCCGCCTCCTTGAAAATACGACCCTCCCGGTCACACCTGCCGCCGGGATGCGGCCTGAAAAAACGCACAGAACGCCGGGCACGCGAAAGCGCGCGCCGGCCGTCCTGATCTCGACCACTGACGCGAAACCGTCAGAACCGGCGGCACGCCGGTGCGCCCACCGCCGGAGAAAAACCGGGCCTCAGGCCTTGAGGCCGCTGCGCGCTTCGCGGGCGCGGAGCTTCATACGCTCGGCGCGGCGTTTGCGGCGACGATCCAGCTCTTTCTTGCGTTCGATTTTCTTGTGAGCCATAGGTCTTTCGTCCTCCAGATGAAATTCCGGGCCCCGCCCGCGGCGAGACCACAGCCGAAGTGCTCCTAGATAGGACATCCGCGCGGGAAAGTCCAGTCTGCGGCGGCGGAAAAACGCGGCGGGAGCGGGAAAAGGGCGATCGCCTCTTGCGGGGCGCCGCCCCGCACCCCGTTGGGGGCCACTGGCCCCCAAACCCCCGTTCGCGTTTCTCTCACTGCGTTGCAGTGAGAGAAACGGATGCCAATGTGAATGCCCTGTGTATTTTCTCCTCTTCCCGAAACCGGAAGGCAACGCACCCTTTCCGCAAGTCCGCCCGGAGCGGAGCGCAGGGCGGGGGCTGTCGCCGCCGGAATCCTAAAAAATACGAATTTTTCGGCGCTGGCAAGGAAGTGGACGATTTTTGGAGGGAGTGTACTTAAGTACATGACCGACAAAAATCGTCCAGTGACGCGACCGAAGGCGGCGCGAAGCGCCGTGCCCGTTCGAGCGAAGCGAGGTACGGGCATCGTCCGCAACGCGTCAGGCCAGCGCCGAAAAGGCGGTTTTTGACGGATAACGGTGGCATCATGCGGAACAGTACGCCCGACATGCGCGACCAATCTCTTCGGCCCTTTTCAGCCGCGGCCGTTCCGGGCGGGAGCGGCGGCAGCGCCGTCAAAAAAACCGCTCACGGTACCGGTGGCGCGCAGGACAGCCGGGGCAAAGCCCTGCGCCGCAAGCAGTTCCTCCACCGCGCCTTCCAGCCGCGCGGGCAGGCGCGTGGCCTGAAAAAAGGGCGTGGGCGTGAGCCGCAGCCGGAATTCCCCGAAGCCGCCCGCCGGTCCATGGGCGTCCCTGTCGGTCTCGTCCAGCGCGGCCAGGGCCGCCTCAGCCCGCGCCAGGCGCGCCAGCAGCCGCGCCTGCGGCCGCAGGCCATAGGCCAGGCGCGTCAGGAGGCAGGGCCGCGCCGCCTGGTCGGGACGCTCCAGCCCGGTCGTCCGCGCCAGGGCGCGGATGGAGTTCTTGTCCAGCCCGGCAAGGGCCAGCGGGGAGCGCACCCCGGCCTCGGCCACAGCCCTGAGCCCCGGACGAAAGGCGCGCAGGTCATCGGCATTGCCGCCGTCGCAGAGGACGCGGTCCGCCTCGCCGGCGGCGGCCAGGGCCCGGCGCAGGGCGGCCAGCAGCCCGCGCTTGCAGGCGTAGCAGCGTTCGCGGCTGTTGGCCGCCACCTCCGGCAGGGCCAGCGGGTCATACGGCACCTCCAGGACCCGCAGCCCCCGCTCCCGCGCCCAGCGGCGCGCGGCTTCGCTTTCCGCGGGCGGCACATGCGGGCCCGCCGCGTGCAGGGCCAGCACGTCGCAGCCAGCGGCCAGCGCCATGTGACAAAGAAAGCGGCTGTCCAGGCCGCCGGACAGGGCCACGGCCATGCGGGAAACGCCGGCCAGCGCCTCCCTGAGCCGGGCCGCCCCCGCCGCCAGCGGCGACGCCCCAGCGGCGGCCCACGCTGCGTCCGCGCCGCCTACCATGCAAGCCGCGTCCGCACGCCGCCGGCGGCAAGGCATTCTTTGCAGGCGCGGATGCTGTACTGCCCGAAATGGACGATGGAGGCCACCAGCGCGGCGGAAGCGCCGCCGGTGGTGACCGCCTCCAGCAGGTGCCGGGGTTCGCCCGCGCCGCCGGAGGCAATGACCGGGATGTTCACGGCGTCGGCCACGGCGCGGGTCAGGCGCAGCTCATAGCCATCGCGCGTGCCGTCGGCATCGATGGAATTGACGCACAGCTCGCCCGCGCCCAGAGCCTCGCAGCGCCGGGCCCAGGCAAGAGCATCCAGACCGGTGCGCTCGCGGCCGCCGTGGACGACGATCTCATAGCCTGAGGGCACGATTTCGCTGGCCGGCACGGCGAGCACATCCATCCCCACCACCACGGCCTGGGAGCCGAACGCCTCCGCCCCTCTGGCCACCAGCTCCGGATCGCGCACGGCGGCGGAATTGACGGAGACCTTTTCGGCCCCGGCCAGCAGCACGGCGCGCATGTCGGCCACGCTGGCAACGCCGCCGCCCACGGAAAAGGGGATGAAGATCTCCCTGGCCACGCGCTCCACCACATCGAGAAAGATGCCCCTGCGCTCCGCCGAGGCCGTGATGTCGTAAAAAACGATCTCGTCCGCCCCGCCCTCGTAATAGCGGCGCGCGCTTTCCACGGGGTCGCCGATATCCTCGTTGCCCGCGAAGCGGACCCCCTTGGTCAGACGCCCGTCGCGCACGTCAAGACAGACAATGACCCGTTTCGAGAGCATGGGCAGCCTCCTCCCGGCAATAGCCATAGAAATTTTCCAGCAGTGCCAGGCCGGGCCGGCCGCTTTTTTCAGGGTGGAACTGGACGGCCCAGAAGCCGTCACGCCCGTAGACGGAACAGAACTCACGCCCGTAGTGCGTGCGCGCGATCTCCAGTTCCGGAGCGGTTTCCACATAATAGCTGTGCACGAAATAGAATTCGGCATCCGGGCTGATGCCGTCCAGCAGACGCGAGGGGCGCACGACGCGCAGGCGGTTCCAGCCCATGTGCGGCACCGGGGCGCGGGTGCCGTCCTCCTCGCGCATGTCCGGCGGAAAGCGGCGGCAGACGCCGGGCACGAGGCCAAGGGTGGTCACAGCGCCCTCCTCGCTGCGCTCAAGCAGGATCTGGCAGCCGAGGCAGATGCCCAGAAAGGGACGGCCGCCGGCCACGAGGTGCCGCAGGGGCGCCTCCAGCCCGGCGGCGCGCAGGGCGCTCATGGCCTGGGCGGCCGCGCCCACACCGGGAAAAATGACGCCCTGCGCCGCTTCGAGAGCTTCTGGCCGGGCCGTCACGATGCTGGGGATGCCGCAATGCTCAAGCGCGCGGCGCACGCTTGTGAGGTTTCCCGCTCCGTAATCCACAATGGCGAGCATGATCCTTACCTTGTCAGAGCTTTGCGCCACGGATGCCGGAGCGCGGAAGGGCAGCCTATCCCGCTTTGGCGCGCCTGTACAGCCGCCCCGAAACTGACGCCGCCCGGCGCGAAACAGCGTCAAAAAGCTCACGCCGGAAACGGGAGGACCGCATTGTGCAAGGGTTGGCCGGATTCTTGCAGAATGTGCGGCATCATCAACGGCGCAATGCCACGGCCCGGCGGCCCCGCCGCCGATGGCAAACGAGGTTCGCATCATGCC
>CAZNXQ010000075.1:0-7423 GCA_964576895.1 uncultured Desulfovibrio sp. | reverse complement strand
GCACCCTCTCCGACCCTCTGGCCGTGCGCGATCTTGCCGCGCTCAAGCGCTTCCTTGACGCCGTCCATATCCGCCACTGCCTGGTGCGCCCCTATCAGGAGGTGAAAGGCTACCCGCTGGTGGAAAGCCGGGAGCTGCTCCCCTCGTTCGACAATGACATGTTCGAGCACAAGGAGCTCCCCGGTTTCGCCATGGTGGCCTTCGCGCGCCAGCTCGACTATTTCTCCGAAATTTTCCAGTTCGACAAGCTCCATCCCGTCGTCATGGGCGAGGGCGGTTCCTCCTGCCCGCTGGAAAATCAGGTCATGGAGCAGAATATCCAGACGCTCTCCACCCGCCTGCCCAGAGTCTGTCAGGACGCCTTCCGGCAGGACTTCCGCTCCACGGACACGACCCTGCTCGACAGCTACCCCTCCCTGCTCCCCTATCTGCTGCTCATGGACAGGGCGCAGGTTTTCGCCTGGGACGCGGACAGGCTCTTTCACCTGGCCGGGGTCTTCGCCTCCTTTCCCTCGGACATCGACAGCGAACTCAAGCGCTTCGGCATCCGCATCGGCAAGTTCGTCTATGGCGACAGCCAGATGTACGAACGCAACCGGATGTTCGTCTACCAGTATCTCATGGAGCTGTACGGATTTCCCATCGTCTCCGAGCGGCGCACCTCAAGCGCGCTCTTCGCCCGCAAGCTCCACAAGATGGGCGAGCGTTTCCTGTTGCGGGTCATGGGCCAGAGCGACCGCACCCTCACCACCTATCTCTCCGACGGCGAGAACCGGCGCTACCCCCAGGTGGAAAAGATCGCCCTGGTCAGCGTTGACGAGGATCAGGAGGAAGCCCTCGGCATCATCGGCCGCGACGGCTTTTTCCTCGACGCGGCGCGGCGCGTGGTCATCCTGCGCGTCATCTACCGCCAGCACCGCTTCGACTCCAGCAACGTGCGTCAGGACAGGGCGCTCTCCGTGGCGGCCCAGGAAGTGCTCCATCCGCTCACGGGCGAGGCCCTGCGCGGCCTGAACATCATCAAGGACACGAGCAACATGTTCCTCAGGCTCAACGACATCGTGCGCGGCGAATACACGGGCCGCATCATCTACAAGCGCACGGAGGTCGTGGAGAATACCGATACCCATGAAAAGCGCCTCAAATTCCTCTACAGCTGGCTGAGCAAGCATCAGCGCAGGATGATCAGCTACAGCGACGACTTTTTCGCCAATGTGGGCAAGGTGCTCTCGGGCTATCTGTACGATCCGAGGAACGTGGAGATTTTCGACAACATGCGCGAACTCCACCAGGAGGTCTGCACGCGCTTCAGCTATATCCAGCAGGCGCGGCGCGTGCGCATCCTGGAGGACATCAGCCACCGCGGCTGCAAGGGCGAGCGCATCTCCTACCGCCAGATGACCCGCGAGGCCCTGGCCCTGCTGAGCGAACTCCAGTTCGAGATCGTCAATTTCTTCCCGGCGCTGGTGGATGACATCATCACCTGTGTGGAAACCATCCTCCATGACCGCTATCTCCAGCGCAACTATATCGAGGTGCCCGAAAGCGGCCTCACGCGCGCGGGGCAGGAGATCCGCAAGAATTACGGCAGGATCGTCTCCCTGCTTGACGGCTTCCGGGCCGTACGCAAGTCGCGCCTCGCCGGGGAGGCGCGCCAGATCAGGGAGGCCGTGGCATGAGCGGCCGCAGCGCCGCGCGCGCCCGCCCCGCCGACGGCGGCGGCATGACCGGCCTGCCGCGTTTCTACCTGGCGCCGGAGCACTGGCCGGCCCGCGGCCCGGAAGGCGCCGCGAAAAACGGCGCGGAAGTGCGCCTTGAGGGGCAGGAGGCCGCCCACTGCCGCGTGTTGCGCCTTGCCCCCGGTGACGGCGCCCTTCTGCTGGACGGCCGGGGCAGGATCGGCCAGTGCCGCGTTCTCGCCGTGGGCCGCAGGGACGCGCGCATGGAACTCCTTGACTGGAGCCTTTGCCCGCAACCCGCCGCGCGGGCGGTCATGGCGCTGGCCCTGAGCAAGGCCGTGCGCCGGGGCTTTTTCATGGAAAAGGCCGTGGAGCTCGGCGCGGCCGGGATCTGGCTCTGGCAGGGCGACCACAGCCAGGGAAAGCTGCCCCCTGACGCGGCCCAAAGCTGCCTCGGCCAGATGATCGCGGGCGCCAAGCAGTGCGGCAATCCGTGGCTTCCGGAAGTGCGCGCCTGCCCGGACATCGGGGAAATCATCACCCTGGCCGCCGGGGCGGACCAGCGCATCCTCCCCTGGGAAATGCAGGAGGGGGTGCCCATGCTGGAGCCGGCCATGGCCGGACGGCCGGGCCTCACCGTCTATGTCATCGGCCCGGAAGGCGGCTTTTCGGAACGGGAACTGGCCGCGCTCCGGGCGGCGGCCTTCACGCCCGTGAGCCTGGGCGGCCGCATCCTGCGCTGCGAAACGGCGGCCACGCTCTGCCTGGGCCTGCACTGGTGGGCCTCGCAGTTGCCGGGCGGCCCGGATTTCCGCGCTTTCGACGGAAACGGCGAAACCAGGGGCGCCCCGCTGCCATGAGCGTGGAACAGCCGCTTCCCGAACGCCTGCGCCCCGACGACATGGCGCAGTTCCTCGGCCAGAGCCATCTGGCCGGTCGGCTGCGTTCGCTCATGCAGGCGCGGCGCCTGCCAAGCCTGCTCTTTTTCGGGCCGCCCGGCTGCGGCAAGTCCACCCTGGCCCTGCTGCTCGCCAGATCCACAGGCAGAAAATACCTGCGCCTCTCCGCGCCTGAGGCCGGGCTTCAGCACCTGCGCCGCTCCCTTGCCGGGGTGGAGATCCTCATTCTTGACGAGCTGCACCGCTTTTCCAAGGCCCAGCAGGATTTTTTCCTGCCGCTGGTGGAATCCGGAGAGCTCACCCTGCTGGCCACCACCACGGAAAACCCCTCGTTCAGCGTCACGCGCCAGTTGCTTTCCCGGCTGCATGTGCTGCGCCTGCGGCCCCTGGGCCGCGCCGAGCTCAGGGATCTCGCGCGGCGCGGCGCGCTTTCGCTCTCGCTCCAGCTGGGCGAGGATGTCCTCGACCTTCTGGCGGGCTCGGCCAACGGCGATGCCCGCACCCTGCTCAATCTGGTGGAATATGTGGCCGCCCTGCCGGAGGAACAGCGCGACGCGGAATCCGTGCGCGCGGCCCTGCCGGAGATGCTGGTCCGCCATGACAAGGACGGCGACAGCCACTACGAATTCGCCTCGGCGCTCATCAAGTCCATCCGCGGCAGCGATGTGGACGCGGCCCTCTACTACCTCGCCTGCCTGCTCGAAGGCGGGGAAGACCCGCGCTTCATCTGCCGCCGTCTCATCCTCTCCGCCTCCGAGGATGTGGGCCTTGCCGACCCGGCGGCGCTGCCCCTGGCCGTGGCCTGCCAGCAGGCCGTGGAATTCACCGGCATGCCCGAAGGCTTCATCCCCCTGGCCGAGACCACCGTCTATCTGGCGCTGGCGCGCAAGAGCAATTCCTCCTATGCCGCCTATCTCAATGCCGCGCGCGAGGTGCGGCAAAGCGGGCCCCTGCCGGTGCCGCTCCACCTGCGCAACGCCACCACGCCGCTCCAGAAGGAATGGGGCTACGGCAAGGAATACAAGTATCCGCACAACTACGCCGACTCCTGGGTACAGCAGGGCTACCTGCCCCCGGAACTGGCGGACCGGCGCTTCTACCAGCCGCGCGACAATGGCGCGGAGCCGCGCCTGGCCCAGTGGTGGCGCCAGATCCACAACCGCAAAAAACCGGATGGTCCCGCATGATACCCCCCGATCCCGGCCAGCCCGCGGGCGCTTCCGCCTTCTCCCCGGCGCCCGCGCCCTTTCCGCCCTTTGCCGAGGGCGTCATCGCCGACAAATACGGCAGGGGAAACAGCTACCGCGGCCCGCGCGTCCGGCCCGGCGCCCTCTCGCGCCTCGCCCCCGGCCTCGCCTTTTATGCGCGTCTCTTCGCAGGGCCGGTGCGCTGGCTCTGCCGCCGGGCGGCCCAGGGCCGCTGCGACGACGCGGCCTGGGTCCATGCCAGCGACTGGTGCGCCGACCTCGTGGAGCGCATGGGCTGCCCCGTGGAAGTGGACGGCATGGACGCCATCAGCGCCACGGACGAGCCCTGCATCTTTGTGGCCAACCACATGAGCACCCTGGAGACCTTCATGCTGCCCGGCATCATCCGCCCGCGGCGCCCCGTGACCTTTGTGGTCAAGGAAAGTCTTGTGCGCATGCCCTTTTTCGGGGCGGTCATGCGTTCGCGCGATCCCATCGTGGTGGGCAGGACCAATCCCCGCGAGGATCTCGCGGCGGTGCTCGAAGGCGGCGTGGAACGTCTGGGCAGGGGCATTTCGCTGATCATTTTTCCGCAGAGCACCCGCTCCCTCGTGTTTGACGAACACCGCTTCAACAGCATCGCGGTCAAGCTCGCGCGCAAGTCCGGGGCGCCCATGGTGCCCCTGGCCCTCAAGACCGACGCCTGGGGGCAGGGCAAAAGAATCAAGGAACTGGGCCCGGTCAGGCCGGGCATGCCCGTGCGCTACCGCTTCGGCGCGCCCCTGCGCGTCAGCGGCAACGGCAGGGAGGAGCATGCCGCCATCTGCGCCTTCATTGCGGCGGCTCTCAGCCAGTGGCAGGCAACGGACGGCATGAACGCATGAGCGCGCGCCGCTGTTTCGCCCTGGTGACGCTTGTCTGCGTCCTGCTGTGCGCCCTGGCCTGCCTGCCCCGCGCCGCCCGCGCGGCGGCCGCGCCTCCGTCTGCCGCGGGAGCGGACGGCCGGTTCACCGTGCTGGCGACCACCTTTCCGATCTGGCTTTTCACGCGCAATGTCTGCCGCGACGTGCCCGGCGCGCGCGTGGAACTTTTCATCCCCGCGCAGACGGGCTGCCCGCATGAATTCGCGCCCAGCCCGGCGGATCTGCGCAAACTGGCCGGGGCGGACGCCATCGTCATCAACGGCCTCGGTCTGGAGGCGTTTCTTGCCGGGCCCGTGCGCGCCCTGGACCGTGAACACGCGGTCATTGACGCCAGCCGCGGCACCACGCCCCTGCCAGCGCCGGAACAGGCCGGGGACGGCCACGGCGCGCCGGGGGTCAACCCCCACATTTTCGCCGGCCCCACCCAGGCCGCCCGCATGACGCGCGCCATCGGCGAGGGCCTGGCACGGCGCGACCCGGCCCACGCCAGCGCCTACCGGGCCAACGCCTCGGCCTCTGCGGACCGTCTGGAAACGCTGGCGGCCGACCTTGCCGCCATTGGCGCGAGCGCCCCGCGCACGGGCATCGTCCTCCAGCATGACGACCTCGCCTACCTGGCCCACGACGCCGGCCTGAAAACGCTGGCCGTGCTGCGGGCGGGAGATGAAAGCGCCACGCTTTCCGCCGCGCGCCTCACCGCCCTGGCCCGCCGCCTCGCGGCGGAACGCCCCGTCCTCATCGCCGGGGAACCGCCCGTTCCCGACCGCAGCGTGGAACTGCTCGCGCGCGAGAGCGGCCTCCCCTGGGCGCTCCTTGACCCCGTGGCCTCAGGGCCGGAAAACGCGCCTCTGGACTATTATGAACGCGCCATGCGCGCCAATGCCCGGACCCTGCGGCGGTACTTCGATGCCCCCTGAACGCGCCGGTTCCCTGAACGCGCCGACCGTCCGCTTTGTCCATGTGCGCGTGGAGGCGGCGGGGCGCCCGATCCTGGAGGATGTGGACGCCGTGGCCCCGGCGGGGGGCGCCACGGTACTCGTGGGGCCCAACGGCGCGGGCAAGACCACCCTTCTCCATTGCCTTTTGGGCGAAACGGCCTATGGCGGGCGCATCGTCCTTGAGGGGGGCGGCCGCCGGATCGCCCATGTGCCGCAGCAACTGCTGGTGGAACGCGGGCTGCCCCTGAGCGTGCGCGAATTTCTTGCCTTGGGCGCGCAGCGCCGTCCGCTCTGGCTCGGCGTTTCCGCCGCCGCCCGCCGCACCGGGCGCCGGCTGCTGGAGGCGGTGGACGCCGCGGCCCTGGAGCAGCGGCGCCTGGGAGAGCTTTCCGGCGGGGAACTGCGCCGGGTGCTCCTGGCCGAAGCCCTCGGCCATGATCCGGACCTGCTTGTGCTCGACGAGGCCGAGGCGGGCGTTGATGTCCACGGCGAACGCCTGTTCTGGGAGGTGCTCGATGCCGCGCGGCGCCAACGGGGCTTCACCCTGATCATGGTCAGCCACAACCTGCCGCTGGCCGCTCATTACGCCACGCACGTCATCTGCCTGAACAAGCGCGTGCTGGCCGAGGGCACGCCGCGCGAAACACTCACCGCGCCGCTCCTGCTCACACTCTTCGGGGTGCCCATCCATCTTTATCCCGACCAGTGCGGGCTGGCCGGGCCGTCCTGCCCGCAGTGCGGCGCGCTCTCCACGCCTGACCATATGGAAGCCGCCCGGAAAGGGCCCGGCGCCCCCCCGCGCTGCCCCCTGCGCGACCGGAGACAGCCATGACCTCCCTGCTTGCCGCCGCCTGCGACGCCCTGGGCCTGCTCCCTCTGGACTGTCTTGAGCCGCGCTTCATGCGCCAGGCCCTCCTGGCCCTGCTTCTGCTCACGCCCATGACCTCCATGCTCGGCGTTCAGGTGACGCTCTTCCGCATGGCCTTCTTTTCGGATGCGGTGGGCCATTCGGCCTTTGCAGGCGTGGCGCTGGGGCTCATCCTCGGCGCGCCGCCGGACGCGGCCATGCTCGTCTTCGGCGTTCTTGTGGGCATTGCCGTCATGGTGGTCCAGCGCTCAAGCGACCTCTCGGCGGATACGGCCATCGGCATCATCTTTTCGGCCGTGGTGGCCTTCGGCCTCGCCGTTGTCAGCCGCGCCAGCGGCCTCGGACGACAGATGGGGCACTTCCTCTACGGAGACATCCTGACCGTGAGCGACGGCGAGATCGCGGCCCTCGCCTGCCTGCTGCTCCTTCTGCTGCTCTTTGAAGCCGCGGGCTGGAACCGCCTGCTCGCCATGGCCCTCAGCCCGGTGACGGCGCGCGTCCAGGGCATCCATACGGCGTTCTGGCAGTATCTTTTTGCCGGGCTCCTCGCTCTGGTGGTCATGTTTTCCGTGCGGGCCGTGGGCGTGCTGCTCATGACGGCCCTGCTCGTGGTGCCCGCCGCCACGGCGCGCAATCTCGCCCGCAGCGCGGGCGGCATGTTCTGGTGGTCGCTTGTGGTGGGTGTCGGCTCCGGCGCGGGGGGGCTCCTGCTCTCCGCCCAGGACTGGATGGCCACGGCCAGCGGCGCCACCATCGTCCTCGTGGCGTGCGCGTGCTTTGCCGTGAGCTGTTGCGTGCGACCATGGCGGGGCGCCCGGCGGGGGTAGGGGCAGAACCTATTAATGTGACCGCTGGCTTGGGAAGTGGCGGCATCTGCAATGCCACAATCATCCGTCAAAAACAGCCTTTTTTGCGCTGGCGGCGTCACT
>CAZNXQ010000074.1:0-7425 GCA_964576895.1 uncultured Desulfovibrio sp. | reverse complement strand
CGCCATGCTCGTCTATATCCATGTTCCCTTCTGCCGCACGCGCTGCAACTACTGCGCCTTCCATTCCACGCCCCTGGGCCGTGGCGTGGAGGCGGCAACGTCGCCCCAGGTCCGCGACTATGTGGATACCCTGCTCATGGAGCTGGCCTTCCACGCCGACACGCTGGGCGGCACCGCCGTGCAGAGCGTCTTTTTCGGCGGCGGCACGCCGAGCCTCCTGCCGCCGCGCATCGTGGGCGTCATCCTGGAGCGCCTTGCCCGCCACTTCCAGCTCGGCGCCAAGACGGAGATCACGCTGGAGGCCAATCCCGAATCCCTGCGCGGGCCGCGCGCCGTGGCCGATCTGCTGGCCGCGGGCGTCAACCGGCTGTCCATCGGCATCCAGAGTCTGGACGAGGCCATGCTCCGCACCCTGGGGCGGCCGCACAAGGCGCAGGACAGCCTGCATGCGGTCTTTGCCGCGCGCGAGGCGGGCTGCGCCAATATCGGCATGGATCTCATGTGGGGCCTGCCGGGGCAGAGCGTGCGCCAGTGGCTCCAGACCCTCAAGGACGCCGTGCGCATGGCGCCAGACCATATTTCGGCCTATGGCCTCACCCTGGAGCCGGGCACGCCGCTGGAGCTGGAGTGCGAGGAGGGGCGCCTGGCCCTGCCGCCCGAACGGGACCAGAACATCATGTTCATGGAGGGCGCGGCCTTTCTGGAGGCGCAGGGCTATCTCCACTACGAGATCTCCAATTTCGCGCGCATGGGCTTCCAGTGCCGTCACAATCTTGGCTATTGGGAAGGCGCGGACTACCTCGGCCTTGGCCCGTCGGCCACCTCCACCATCGCCGGGCGCCGCTGGACAAATCCCGCGAGCCAGCGCGCGTGGGACAGCCGGGTGCGTTCCGGCGCCCTGGGCGAGGCCCCGGAAGTGCTCACCCCCGGCGTGCGCGTGCTGGAACTCATCATGCTGCGCCTGCGCACGGCGCGCGGCCTGCGCCTGCGGGCCTACCGCGACCTCACGGGCCGCGACTTTCTCCGCGATCACCAGCGGCTCATCCAGGCCCTGCACGAGAACGGCCTGATCCGCATCCGCAACGGCTATCTGCGGCTCACGCGCAGCGGCATGCTCGTGTCCAACGCGGTCATTTCCAACCTGTTTGAACGCACCGAGGCCGTGCTGGCGCGCGAGCCGCTCCCGGCGGACGGCGCGCCGCCCCCGGCCGCGCGGGAGGACATGCCCGCCGCGCCGTTGCGCGCGAAAAACCCGCGGGAAGCGGAGGTCCGGCCCGTGGTCTGGCCCACGGCCTGAGCCCCGGCATCCGCGGGTCTGGTGAACGCTGGTCCCTGTGGGGCACGCCTGCCGTCAGCGCCGGGAGGAAAGCTCCCGCATCACCTCGGTGGCCTCCGGCTGGTTGGGATCGCCCTGGAGGGCGCGGATGGCGAGTTCCTCGGCCTTGTCGCGCTTGCGCCAGTCCCAGTACATCTTGGCCATCTTGCCGAAGGTGTTGGGATGGCCGCCGAAGGTGCGGAGAATGGCCTTGTAGACATTTTCGGCGCGTTCATATTCCCGCAGCTCCGTCCATGCGGCCACGGCGCCGGTATAGGCGGCGGAAGCGCGCGGCTCGTGCTCCATGGATTCCTCATACATTTCCGCGGCTTCCACGAGCTGCCCCGCGGCCGCGAAAATCTGGCCGAGCTGGACGCGAATGCCTTCCTCCTCGCTGAATTCCTCGGCCACGCGCTTGAGGAAGGCGCGTCCCTTGGCGTACTGGCCGTCGTTGAGCAGCTGGATGCCGGTCTCGATGAGGCTCTTCTTGCGCTCCAGCCGCGCCTCGGCCTCGCGGCGTACCTTTTCCTCGGCCTCGTTGACCATGATTTTTGCCAGCCCCTCAAGCACCGTGGCAATGGCGGCCTCCTTGCCCTGCTGGTAGGGGATGCTTTTGGGCTTGCCGCTGTGGGTGGGGTCAAGCAGGGGCTGCATGGCCTGATGGTGGGTGAGGGCGTTGAGAAATTCGCAGATCTGGATATCCATTTCGGCGCGGGGGCCGCGCATGAGCTGGACCCCGGCGTACTGCCGCAGGGCCGCGCTCATGGCGCCCAGGGCGCGGGTGACTTCGTTGCGGCGCAGATACCCGTTGGCGCGGGCGATATTTTCGCGCAATTCCTTGGGGGCGACTTTGAGCATGTCAGCGGTTCTCCCTCCAGGAGGCCGTGACGACCTCCCCGTGTTGTTCCAGCAAGTGCAAAACCTCGCGCGGCAGCAGGGCCTCCGGCGGACGGCCGGAAAGCCACGCCTCCCGGATCTCCGAAGCGCTCACCGCCTGCGGCGGCAGGGGCAGGAGCAGCGTCTCGCCGCCGTCGGGCAGGAGCATGCGCGAAATGGGCACTGACGGCGCCTCCGGCCCGGCCGCGGGCAGGGGGGGCGCTTCCCGCGCGCCCGGCCAGTGCGCGCGCGTCACGGCGCGGAAGGCGTCGGCATCGGCCACGCTGCCGCGCGGCGCCACCACGAGCCGGCACAGGCCGGGCAGTTCCAGCCCCCGGCGCCAGGTGGGCAACAGCGCGTAGTCCTGACCGCCGATGAGAAAATACGGCTCCACGCCGGGCGCGGCCGCGCGAAAGGCGGTCAGGGTGTCCCAGGTATAGGAGGGCCCGTGGCGTTCGCCTTCCATGCGGTTGCAGCGCAGGAGCGGCCGGCCCTCTGGCGTGACCGCGCCCCTCTCGGCCTCCCTGATGGCGGCTTCCACCAGGGCGCAGCGCAGCGCAAAGGGGAGAATGCCCCCGCCCGGCTTGTGCGGCGGCCGCGCGCTGGGAACAACGTCCACGCCGTCCACGCGGGAGGCCAAAAGGCGCAGGGCGGCCAGCGCCACTTCCATGTGGCGCCGGTGCGGGGGGTTGAAGGTGCCCCCGTAGAGGATGCGCCCCCTGGGCGGCGCGCCCGCGTCTCCTGTCATTGGCGGATCTGCCCGTCGCCCAGGACCACGAACTTGGCCGTGGTCAGCTCGTTGACGCCCATGGGCCCGTAGGCGTGGAGCTTGGAGGTGGAGATGCCGATCTCCGCGCCCAGGCCGAGCTGCCCCCCGTCGTTGAAGCGGGTGGAGGCGTTGACGGCCACCATGGAGGCGTCGGCCTCGCGCAGGAAGCGCCGGGCCCGCCCCTGGTCGCGCGTGCAGATGACTTCACTGTGGCGCGAGCCGTAACGCGCGATGTGCTCCAGGGCCGCGTCCATGTCATCCACCACGCGCACGGCCAGGATCAGATCGTGAAATTCCCGGCCCAGATCTTCCGGCGTCTGGGGTTTCGCCGTGGGCCCAAGCAGCGGCAGGGATTGAGGGCAGGCCCGGAATTCCACGCCGGCGCCGCCAAGGGCGGCGGCCACCGCGGGCAGAAAGGCCGCCGCCTCGTCCCGGTGGACGAGCAGGCATTCCAGGGCGTTGCAGACGCCGGGGCGCTGCGTCTTGGCATTTTCCACGATGCGCAGGGCCTGGCCAAGATCCGCGCCCGCGTCCACATAGAGATGGCAGACGCCCTTGTCGTGCTTGAGCACGGGCATGGTGGCGGCCTCGCTCACGGCGCGCACCAGGCCTTCGCCGCCCCGCGGGATGATGACGTCGATGCAGGAATCAAGCCGGCAGAGCGCGGTGACGGCGGCGCGGTCCGTGGTGGCCACAAGCTGGACGGCATCGGCGGGCAGCCCCGCGTCCTCCAGGGCCGCGCGCAGCACATCCGCCAGCGCCCGGTTGGAGCGCACGGCCTCGCTGCCGCCGCGCAGGATGACCGCGTTGCCCGCCTTGATGCAGAGGATGGCCGCGTCCACGGTCACATTGGGCCGGGCCTCGTAGATCATGGCAATGACGCCGAGCGGCACGCGCATGCGCCCCACCAGAAGGCCGTTGGGCCGCTGCCACTGGTGTTCCGTCACGCCCACCGGGTCGGACATTTCCGCCACATGCAGGCAGGCGGCGCGCATTTCCGCCAGGATGGCCGGGGTGAGCGTCAGCCGGTCCAGACGCGGGGCATCCAGCCCGGCGGCGCGGGCCTGGGCCACGTCTTGGGCGTTGACGGCCAGGATGGCGGCCTCGCGTTCGGAAAGCAGTTCCGCCACGCGGGTAAGAAAGCTGTTCTTGGCGCCCGGCGCGGCCGCGGCCATGCGCCGGGCGGCGGCGCGCGCCCGCAGGCCCAGCGCTTCCACCTGTTTCGTATCTTCCGCTGTCCAGCCCATCCTGCCCTCCGGCAACGCGCGCCCAGAGCCCGGCCCCGCAAGGGGCCATGGCTTTTGTTTTGACAGGACGCGCGGCTTTGGCGTATGAATCGGGAATGACGACCGGGTCCCCCGGCCGGGCCATGGCGGCCCGGAGCGTGGATGCCCGCGCCCCTCCCAGAGGAGGTTAGATACATGAATCCGCAAAAGAATCAAGACGAGTCGGCCTCCCCCTTCCTGCGGGACATCCAGGCCGAAGTCAGCGCGGAAAGCGCGCCGCTCCTGCAGTTCATCACGCGCTATGCCGGCGCCATTGCGGGCGTCGTGCTCATCCTCCTGCTGGCGCTGGGCGGCATGGCCGTCTGGAACTGGTATCATACCGGAAAGCAGGAGGAGGCCCGGCAGGAGCTTGCGCGCATCAATGCCCAGCTCAAGGGCAAGGACCGTGATGCCGCGCTCTCCAGGCTGGCGGCCGATGCCCCGGACAGCACCAAGCTCTTCATCTATATGAGCCTCGGCCAGAGCGCCCAGGAAAACGGCGATCCGGTCCTGGCGGCGGATGCCTATGCCAAGGCCGCCAAGCTTGACGGCGACGGCGCCCTCGGCCTCACGGCCGCACTGGGCAGCGTGGGCAGCCTGCTCATGCAGAACGAGAATGCCCAGGCCCTGGCCCTGCTTCAGGAACTGGAGGCACGCCTGCCGGAGTCGCGCCGCTCGGTCCAGCTGCGGCAGATGCTCGCCGAGGCGGCCTCGCGCGCCGGACAGACGGAACTCGCCGCCAGGACCTACCGCAGTCTGGCGGAAGAGGTGAAGACGCCCGAAGCGGCGTATTTCCGCGCCCGCGCCGACGCGCTGGCGGCCGAGCTCGGCCGGAAGGATGCCCCCGCGGCGCCGGCGCCCGACGCCGCGCGGCCCTGAACTGTACGCCGTTTCCGTTTCGG
The DNA here is from genome assembly GCA_964576895.1 of uncultured Desulfovibrio sp. Lineage (GTDB taxonomy): Bacteria > Desulfobacterota > Desulfovibrionia > Desulfovibrionales > Desulfovibrionaceae > Desulfovibrio. The sequence goes on along the minus strand of CAZNXQ010000074.1, from coordinate 2,298 downwards.
GAAGGCCAACATTGCTCCCGGCGTCCGCGCGCCGGGCCGGAGACTGCCGTGGACCCACTCCTGCGCGACGTCCCTGGGGAACGTCATCTGCTTCTGGGCAACGAAGCCATCGTGCGCGGCGCCCTGGAAGCGGGCGTCCACATGGTGACGTGTTATCCGGGCACCCCCTCTTCCGAGGTGCCGGACACCTTTGCCCGGCTGCGGGCGCACCTGGCCGCCTCCGGTCATGAACCCGGCTTTTCCGTCGAATACGCCACCAATGAAAAGGTCGCGCTGGAGGTCGGCGCGGGCGCGGCCCTGGGCGGGGCGCAGTGCCTTGTGACCATGAAGCATGTGGGCCTCAACGTGGCGGCGGACCCGTTGTTCACGGCCGCCTATGTGGGGCTGCCCGGCGGTCTTGTCCTCCTGAGCGCGGACGACCCCGGCTGTCATTCCAGCCAGAACGAGCAGGATAACCGCCAGTACGCGCGCGCGGCCCATGTGCCGTGTTTCGAGCCCGCATCGGCCGAGGAAGCCAGGGACATGACCGTGGCCGCCTTTCGCCTGGCCCGCGAGCTGGAACAGCCGGTTATGCTGCGCACCACCACGCGCGTGAGCCACATGCGCGGTCCGGTGACGCTGGGCGCCCTGCCTGGCGCCGTGGAACGCGTGCCCATGCGCCGCGAGCCGGGCCGCTTCGTGCCCGTGCCCGCCGTGGCCCTGCGCCGCCATCGCGCGCTGGACGCCCAGATGGAGCGGGCGCGGGCCGTTGCCGAGGCAAGCCCCTTCAACAGCGTGCGGCCCGCCACGGGCGCGGGGCATGGCCCCCGGCGCGGCATCATTGTCAGCGGTCCGGCGCGCAACTACCTGGCGGATGCGCTCCATGCCGACGGCCTCGAAGGGGCGGCGGCCGTGCTGGAGCTGGGCATGACCTGGCCCCTGCCGGCGGAACTGCTGGGCGGCTTCCTTGCCGGCTGTGACGAGGTGCTGGTGCTGGAGGAAGGCGCGAACCTGCTGGAGCGGGATGTGCGCGCCCTGGCGCAGGAGCGCGGCCTTGCGGTGCATATCGAGGGCAAGGACGCGGGGCTCACGGGCTTTGGCGAGTTTTCCCTGGATCTGGTGCGCAGGCGTCTGGCGCGCTGGTTCGGGCGGCCGGAACCGGGCACCCCGGCCGCGCCCGCCACGGGCGAGCCCCTGCCGGGCAGGCCGCCCAATCTCTGCCCCGGCTGCGCGCACCGCGCCGTCTACTACGCGGCGCGCAGGACCTTCGGGGACAAGGCGGTCTATTCCAGCGACATCGGCTGTTACACGCTGGGGCTTTTGCCGCCGCTGCGCACGGCGGACTTTCTCGTCTGCATGGGCTCGTCCATCTCGGCGGGGAGCGGCTATGCCCGCGCCTCCGGCGGCCCGGTGCTGGGCTTTATCGGGGATTCCACCTTCTTCCATTCCGGCATGACGGGCCTTGCCAACGCGGTGTTCAACCGGCATGACATCCTCGTGGTCATCCTGGACAACGGCACCACGGCCATGACCGGGCATCAGCCCAATCCCGGCATGGCGCAGGAAGTGCTTGGCGAGACGGCGGCGCATCTGGACATCGAGCCCATTGTGCGCGCCCTGGGCGTGGAGCACTGCCGCAAGGTGCGGGCCACCAATCTGGCCGCGCTCACGGCGGCATTCGAGGAGCTGGGCGCCCTTTCCGGGGTGCGCGTGCTCATCGCCGAGGAGCCGTGCGTGCTCTATGCGCGGCGCAAGCTCGGCAAGGGACGCCCCCGCGTGGCGGAAGTGATCCGCCAGGGCGCGGAGGCCGTGCGCTGCCTTGAGGAACTGGCCTGCCCGGCCTTTTGCCGCAACGGGGATGAGGTGTCTGTGGACGAGAGCCTGTGCACGGGCTGCATGTTCTGCCTCCAGGCGGCGCCGGGCGTTTTCCGTGCGCGGAACCGGGCCTGACGGAGAGTGCCCCCGCGCCCTTTGTTTTTATGGTATACACTGCGGCTGATGGATATTCCACGTTCCGTCTGGAGCGGAGCGACAGACGGATGTTGGTGCCGGAAGGATCCTAAAAAATAAGATCCTTCGAGGCTGGCAAGGAAGAAAAAATTTTTCGCGGGGAGTGTACTTAAGTACTCGACCAAGAAAAATTTTCTCTGACGCAGCCAGCATCGAAGGAGCTGTTTTTGACGGAGAATTTCGGCATTGACCACACAGCACAGGCGCGTCATCAATCAAAAAGTATACCATAACCTTGTTTTTCCTGCGGAGAACCAATGAAAACGGAAGCACGCGAAGCGCGGCTGCGCATCTATTTTGTCGGCGTGG
>CAZNXQ010000073.1:0-7565 GCA_964576895.1 uncultured Desulfovibrio sp. | reverse complement strand
TGGTGGACCCGGCCCTGCGCCCCGTTCTCAAGAAGGCGGGCTTCCTCACGCGCGATGCGCGCAAGAAGGAACGCAAAAAGTACGGCCTGCGCGCTGCCCGCGCCCGGTACCAGTATTCCAAGCGTTAATTCCGAAGACCGCATCGGTGCGGCGGCTCCGCGCCGCCGCGCCGGGGTCTTTGCGCGCGGCCAGTCGCGGCTTCCCTTTCAGGATGGCGCGGCTGGCCGTCCGTATTGCGCCGCCGCATGTCCCCCGTCTCCTCCCCGCGCATGACCGCCGACGATCTGCCGCCTGCGTCCGCTCCCGGCGCGCCCCCCGCAACCTCCGCGCCCTCCGCCACGGACGTTCCCACCGCGCGGGAATATGCCTATGTGCACACGCGCACCGTCGGCGCCACCGGCTATTTTTCCTGCGAGCCCGCCGAAGCGCTCCCGCTGGACGCGGCGCTGACCGCCCTTGAAGCCACGCCGCTTGACGAGTTTCTCCACGAACACCTGTTGCGGCGTCTGGGGGACATGGACGCCCCGGCGGTGACCGCTCTGGCGGAGCGTTGCCTCGCCGCCGCGCGCGCGGCCCGGCCCCTGCCGGCGCTGACGGCGCTGCTGCTTGAATGCGCCCTGGTCTTTCCGGAAGCCGGGGCGCCCCTCGCCCCGGCCACAGCGGAACTGCGCGCGCATGCGGCGCCCATGGCGACCGCCAGTCCCAGCCCGCGTCTCGCCGCCGCGCGCCGCCCCGACCAGGCCGTGGCGCTGGAGTGGGGACGCCGTTTCCATGCCAATCTGACGGAGCACCGCCCCCTGCCGCGCCTGGAGGAAAGCGGCCTGCCCCTGCCGCACGCCACGGCCGACCTGGCGCAGGCCATGGCCCAGGTGCTGCGCGCGCCGGGCGAGCGTTCCCTTGCCGCCACACACGCGCGCCTTGCCGCCCGGCACTGGCCGGGAGGCGGGCGGCCGCCCGCCGGCGAGACCTTCGCCCGCGCCATGCGCGCCCTGGAAGGCGCGGGGCTCGTGGCCGGCCCGGAAATGCGCCACGAGGCGTCCCTTTCGCCCATTGCCCTCCTGCGGGACTGGCGCATCAGCATCAGCGTCCGCAACGGCCGCCATGTCCATCACCTGCGCGGCACGGCCACTGCCTACGGGCGCGGCCTCAGCCTGGCGGGCGCCCGCGCCTCCTGCGCCATGGAGATGGTGGAACGCGCCAGCGCCTATGCCTCCGTCGGCGAAGGAGGCGCCCATGGCGACGGCGAGATCCTCGACCGGCGCTCCCCCCTGCCCCTGCGCCGTGCCACGGTCACGGAACTGGCGCGGGCCGGGCTGCGTGCCGTCGCGCCGGACGCCCTCGCGGCGGAGGTCCCGCTTTTCTGGGTCACGGCCCGCGATACGCGCGGCGCCGAGGTCCTTGTTCCGGCACAGAGCGTCCTGCTCTTCTGCAATCTGGACGAAGCCCGGCTCGCGCGGGATCCGGGGTCCACGGGACTCGCCTCAGGCAATAGCCCGGAGGAGGCCCGCCTCGCCGCGCTCATGGAAGTCATCGAGCGCGACGCGGACGCCACCACGCCCTTCTGCCGCCACACCTGCTTTACCCTGCGCAGCCGTGACCCGCGTATCCAGGGCCTGCTGGACGATTACTCGGCGCGCGGCATCCGCGTCCAGTTTCAGGACATCACCAGCGAATTCGGCGTGCCCGTCTACCGCTGTTTTGTCACGGCCCGCGACGGCTCGGTGGTCACGGCCACGGGCGCCGGACTGCGCGGGGCCGATGCCGCGCTGTCGGCCCTGACGGAAACGCCGTGGCCGTACTCCTGGGCCACGCCCGCGCCCCACGGCGTGGCCTCCGGGCCGGGGCTGGCCGGGCTTGCGCCGCGCGCGCTCGAAGACCTGCCGGACTGGAGCCTGCCGACGGCCGAAGCCTCCCTGCGCCTGCTCGAAACCGTGCTTGCCGCGCATGGTCGGGAGATTTTTCATGTGGACCTCACCCGCAGGGACCTGGACATTCCCGTGGTCCGCGTTCTGGTTCCCGGTCTTGAACCGCACGCGGATTTCGACGCCCTCACGCGCCCCGCGCCGCGGCTCTTCGCGCGGCAGGCGCTGCTCAACGAGGGCGCGTGCGCCGATCATCCCCTTTTCCGCGCCTGAACGCGCAGGCACTGCCGCCGGGCGCCTATCCTCAAGCAAAGGTTCTTCCCATGCGCAACACCAGCCACCGTCATGACCGCCCCGCCGGCCCCGCCTCAGCTTCCGACCATTCCGCCTACCTCCGGCGCATCCTTCTGAGCCGCGTCTACGATGTGGCGCTGGAAACGCCGCTGGACGAGGCGGTCAGCCTTTCGCGCCGCCTCGGCAACCGCGTCCTGCTCAAACGGGAAGACGCGCAGCCCGTCTTTTCCTTCAAGCTCCGCGGGGCCTATAACAAGATGGCCCGGCTCACGCCTGAGGAGCTGGGGCGCGGGGTCATTGCCGCCTCGGCGGGCAACCATGCCCAGGGCGTGGCCCTGGCCGCGCGCAAGCTCGGCTGCGAGGCGACCATCGTCATGCCCGTGACCACCCCGGCCATCAAGATCGCGGCCGTGCGCCGCCTCGGCGGCCAGGTGGTGCTTTCGGGCGAATCGTTCAGCGATGCGGGCCGGCACGCCGCCGAACTCGTCCGCCAGACCGGCGCGGTCTTCATCCCGCCCTTTGACGATCCGGATGTCATCGCGGGCCAGGGCACCATCGGCATGGAGATCCTCCGCCAGCATCCGGGCCCCATCGGCGCGGTCTTCATGCCCATCGGCGGCGGCGGTCTGGCGGCGGGCGTTGCCGCCTACATCCGCCATTTGCGGCCGGAGATCCGGCTCATCGGCGTGGAACCCACGGACTCGGACGCCATGCGCCGCTCCATTGAGGCCGGAAGCCCGGTGGAACTTTCCGAAGTGGGCCTGTTCGCGGACGGCGTGGCCGTCAAGCGCGTGGGCGACGAGACCTTTGCCCTCTGCCGCGACCTGCTGGATGACATCATCACTGTGGACACGGACGCCATCTGCGGCGCCATCAAGGATATTTTCGAGGCCACGCGCGTGGTGGCCGAGCCCGCGGGCGCGCTCTCCCTGGCCGGGCTCAGGGCCTGGGCGGCCCGCGAGGAGGCGCGCGATGCCACGCTGGTGGCCATCGTCAGCGGCGCCAACATGAATTTCGACCGTCTGGGCCATGTGGTGGACCGCTCGGAGATCGGCGCCGAGCGCGAGGCCCTGCTGGCCGTGACCATTCCCGAACAGGTGGGCAGTTTCCGCCGCCTCTGCGCCGCCATCGGCAACCGCAACATCACCGAACTCTGTACCCGTTTCGCGGACCCGGAAAATGGCCGCGTCCTCGTGGGCATCAAGACCCAGGGCAAGGCCGATGTGGCCGATGCCATGGCCGAGCTGCGCGGGCAGGGCTTTACGGTCATGGACCTGAGCGACAACGAACTGGCCAAGCTCCATCTGCGGCACATGGTGGGCGGCAACGCGCCGCAGCTTGAGCACGAGCGCCTGCTCCGCTTCACCTTCCCGGAACGACCCGGCGCCCTGCGCAATCTCATGGACGCCATGCGCATGGAATTCAGCATCACGCTCTTCCAGTACAGGTATCACGGCGCGGACTATGGCCGCGTGCTCATGGGCTTCGACGTGCCGGACGAAAAGCGCGAGGATTTCGCCGACTTTCTCGCGCGCGTGGCCGGCATGGGCTACCCGCACGCGGACGAGACGGAAAATCCGGCCTACCGCATGTTCCTCGGCTGGCACGGCGCCGCGTGAGGCACGCGCCGCAAGGCCGGGCATTTTCGCTCGACCTTGCGGCCGGCCTCTGGCATAAGGAAAATGTCCAGAGCATACCGGGCGCCGGGCGCCCAGGGAGAAACACCTATGCGAACTCATCTTGTTCTGACCGCTCTTTCCCTCTGCATTCTCGGCCTCGCGGGCGCCGCCCTTGCCGCGCAGCAGCCCGCCGCGCCCACGGAGCCCCTTGAGTTCAAGGGCGCCAAAAAGACCGTCATGTTCCCCCATGCGCCCCATGCCAAGGTGGAATGCGTCGTCTGCCACCACAAGGTCAATGGCGAAGCCAGCTTCCAGAAATGCGCCACCGCCGGCTGCCATGACGACCTCACCACGAAAAAGGGCGAAAAAAGCCTGTATTTCGTTGTCCACAACAAGGGCGAGGGCCTGCGCCACCAGACCTGCCTCGTCTGCCATGCCAGGGTGGCCGAACAGAAGCCGGAACTGAAAAAGGAACTCACGGGCTGTTCCAAGTCCAGGTGCCATCCGTAGACCGCACCGCATTCCCGGTACGGAATGGGCCGGGACAGGTCGTCTTCCCTGGAGCATTTTACTGAGGAAAATATCTGCGAGACAGGTATTTTCCTCAGGTCTCGCTGCCTTCATTTCAGCGGAAAAACGTGGTTTTCCGCCTCATTACAGCGCGGGCGTCTGCTCCCGCAGCCGCCAGAGCGTTTACGCAATTTCATAGCGAACTCCAAGCCAGCGCAGAATCTATTGAAAAATAACGATAAAATTTATTAAAATATTTTTTACCTCATGAATTAACCCAAAAGTTTGGAGATATTTCTGGATTTGGCGGGACGATATTGGCGGGAAAGGAGAATTTTTTGGGGAAGAGAAGAATTCGGATATACTTTACGGGCAATAAAAAACCGACACTTGCTTTATATAAGTGCCGGTTTTTCTATAGCGTCCAAAGAAAAGCTTTTCAGGGAAGCTGGGAATAGTCCTTATTGCTGACAGGTTCCAACCATTCGGTTCTGGCATTTTCACCCGGTCTTTCCACTGCCAGATGCGCAAACCAGCTGTCTTTGGCCGCACCGTGCCAATGTTTGATCCCGGCAGGTATGACCACCACGTCGCCTGCGTGTAGTTCGCGTGCGGGTTTATCCCATTCCTGATACCAGCCGCGCCCGGCGGTACAGAGTAAAATCTGCCCTCCGCCGCTGGTCGCATGATGGATATGCCAATTATTGCGACAGGCTGGCTCAAAAGTCACGTTGCCGATGGGCACCCCCTCGGTCGTGAGCATATTGAGGTAACTGTTGCCCACAAAATATTGTGCATAGGCGGTATTGGCTTCCCCACGCGGAAAAATATCCTGAAACTTCTCCATCATCGCCTCCGATTGCGTTTGAGAGGATGCAACTTCTGTCGTAAAAACGAGAGCCAGGGCAAGAAACACATTCACTACACTTTTCTTGCCCTGCTCCATGTTATACCCAGTCATTTGAGCATATAATGCCTATGCAGGGCGGTAAATTTAGTGGCTGAAGCGCATTATTTGGCGTCTGAATCCTTCAGCGGAATGCTGATCGGCAACTCTGGTCTTTTGGGACCCTGATGCGGTTTATCCCGGCCATCCAGGTTTTTTTCAGCCAGCCATTTTTCCAGTAACCCGGCGATTTCACGGTTATTGAGATCCGCAAATGCGGCATGAGTATTGCCCTTTATTCCTATGGAAGGCAAATGGAGCAATGTGGCGTCTCCGCCGTGCCTGTTGATTGCGTCCACAAACTGCTTTGCATGCTCCAGAGCGACGCGCCATACTTCCTCGTTGAATGTTTTTCCCGGCGCAGTCCTGATATTATCGCCGTAAATCAGAATTATGGGCATTCGGGTAAGTTTTTTGAATTCCTCCAAAGGCACTCTTTGAGGCTTGAGCTGCTCATTAATCACTTGCAAGGGGGATATGATTTCCTCCACCTCTTCCCCTTCCGGCAGCACATGCTGGCCAGGCTCATATGCCACAATAGCCTTGATGAGTTCAGGAGCGGCCATTCCGGTGTACCAGCCAAACTGACCGCTGTAGGAATGGGTAAGCAAAATTCCTGGACCGGTCTGTTCAAAGAGCTTTTTCGCATTAGTGGCCATGAGGTCGCTATGCGCGCGAGTTCTTGGAAGTTCGCCAGTATCCCCCGTTTGCTGGCGCATAAACTGATCTATTGTATAGCCGGTCCTGGCGGATTGCGTATTTGGGTAAAATTCAGCTTTTTCAGGGGGAAGCCACGTCCCCATGCGGAATGCGTCCCATACCCCTGATTCCTGCATGGTGGTGGGGATATTGTTTTGTGCGGCAGGCGCCATTGTTCTTCCGGCTCTTCCTCGGCGGGCCTGATCCATAATATAGACGGGCCAGTCGTTTCTGGTAAGTATGGCCTGGTACCCTTCTCTTCCGTCAGGCGTGGATTCAAAGGATCGTCCTGACTGTCCAATGCCATGCCACATGACGATTGGATAGTTGCGGGAATTTTGCGGTATGTAATATTGGGCATAACCATGATCGCCATGAAAAGTTTCACCATTTTCAAGCTGATTCACTGTTCCGCCAAAAAAAAGACTGCCCATGGTTTTTAATACTATCGGCTTTTCGGCTTGTCCGTCGGCGCCCAAAGCCGGTCTCTGTGGAGCCACCAGTATGATGCTGGCAAGAACCAGCACGCCAAACGACAGCAAATTCTTTTTCAATTGGCTCTTGTGGTGTTGATCGCGCATCTTTTCCTCCTTCAAATAAAAGCATAGATGCTACGGGAGCTCACCTGGCATTCTGCGAATTCCCCCGAATATATCAAATGGAATTCCGCCGTTCGACCTCATCCGCAGATAATGGGGCCCCTCCAGCGGCGCCCTCAAGAATCTCATTTCCTTGCTCATTTATAGATTTGCAGGTTGAAAGTAAAATACATATTTGGTACAACCCTTGGAACTGTAAGTTTCAAGAAGCCTGACATGACGCATCAAGAGCTGGAGCAGGCCACTGATGAAAACAGGCTCATTGCTCTGGCCGCCATGTGAGCGGATGTCAGATGACAGAGCCGAAGAAACTGGCAAACTGCAATTGCCGGTATCAGAAAAATAATAACTACTTGAATTACGGATGCAAAAATGAATGACAATAAAACTCCTTTGCTGAATCCATTACTGATATCATTTCAATGTGTAGCGAGGTCTGGCAGCTTTAATAAGGCCGCCCAGGAACTTTTTATCTCCGCGACTGCTGTGCGCAAACAAATGAATATACTTGAAGATGAACTTAGCCTGACTCTGTTTCATAGGGATAAAAAAGGTATAGTTCTTACTGAAGAAGGAAAGTCCCTGTACGCAGATTTGACCGAACTGATTGCGCTCTCGAATAAAATTGTTATCCAGGCAAGGGAGAGTGCTCAAAAAAAAGCGACAGTTTTCCGGCTCGGAACTTCATATTTGAATCCCGCTTCCGTCTTGATTGATTTTTTGCAAAAGAATGGCCGTTTAGGTGACTACTCTTTCCAGGTGATTCAATTCGATGACAATCGGGAAGGGATCCTCTCCGAGGTTGATAAATTGGGTGAAAAATATGATTTTCTCGTTGGTTCATGTTCTTCAAAATTGTGGCTCCAACGCTGTAATTTTTATAAGCTTGGAGACTATGCCATTTGCTGCGCTGTTCCTCATGGTCACAGGCTATGGAACAAAAAATATCTTACCTTGAAAGATCTGCATGGAGAACGGGTTGTCTTAGATAGTGTCGTCATTTAATTTTAGCCCAAATGGCAATACACCTGATATG
>CAZNXQ010000072.1:0-7590 GCA_964576895.1 uncultured Desulfovibrio sp. | reverse complement strand
TGCGCCATGTCTTCCTCCGATGACGTTTGTGCTTGGCGCCGCCTGGGGCATGCCCAACCGGAACATCCGGGGGCGGCGTCGGACATCGCTGTTGTGGCGGCCCTGGCGTTCCCTCTCGAATGTCTGGGCCGTATCCCGAAATAGCAAGCCTTGTGCCAGAAGGCACAGGTTGCACATCATGAACCATTCCGGATAGTTGCCGGATGGAGGGCGCGGCGTCGTCCCGTCCGTTCCCTGAGGATAAACCGTATCCAACTCAAAACGGCAGAAAACGCCAAATCAAAATCGACTTATAATTCAGTTCCGGTTTGACTGTGCGCGGATGCGCGCCTGCCGCCTTGCAGAAAAAAGGGCCCGTTCCGCACGCGCGGGACGGGCCCTTGCGGGAAAAAGCCCTCTGCGTCAGCGCAGCATCCAGGCCAGCGGGCCGGCCTGGAGCCAGGTCAGCACGCACAGGAGCAGGGTCATGCCGATGCTGTGCAGGATGGTGAAGCGGAAGAGGTTGCCCTCCTCGCCGACCATGCCCGTGGCCGCCGTGGCCACGGAAAGGGACTGGGGCGAGATCATCTTGGCCGTGGTGCCGCCGGAGGCGTTGGAGGCCACGGCAAGTTCGGGGGACATGCCCACGGCCACGGCCGTATCCCGCTGCATGCCGCCGAAGAGCGCGCAGGAGGAGGTGTCCGAACCGGTGAGGAAGACGCCGAGCCAGCCGAGAATGGGCGCGAAGAACGGGAAGAAGCCGCCCGTCAGGGTGAAGGCCAGGCCCAGGGTGGCGCTCATGCCGGAGTAGTTCATCAGATACGCCAGGCCCAGGATGAGGGCGATGGTGATGATGGGCAGCACCAGCTGACGGATGGTGCGGAAGAAGCAGGCGATGGCCCTGCCGTACCCGTAGCGCGGCATGAGCGGCACGGAAACCAGGCCGGAAAGCAGGATGGCCGTGCCGCCGGCGGAAAGCCAGTTGAAGGTGTATTTGGCCGCATAGACCGCATTTTCCTTAACAATGGGCGCGGTCTTGTAGACCTCGCCGTCAAGGCCGGGCCAGCCGAAGGCGAACAGGGCGCCGGGCACGCCGTTGAGCACCTTCTTGAATTCGGGCAGGCCCCAGAAGAAGACAAAGACCGCCAGCACCAGATAGGGGCCCCAGGCGCGGAGCACCGCGCCCATGGGATAGCCCTCGCCCTCAAGGCGCGCCTCGCCCTCGCCGGGGAAGCGGTAGGTGCGGCTGGGGCGCCAGACCTTGAGCAGGAGCACAAGGCCCACGATGGTGGCAATGGCCGAACCGATGTCCGGCAGGGTGGGGCCGTGGAAGTTGGAGAGCAGGAATTCCACGCCGGCGAAGCAGACGCCGGAAACGAGGATGGCCGGGAGCACCTCCATGCTGCGCCTGAAGCCGCACATGGCCACGCAGACCCACAGCGGCACGATGAGCGCCAGCAGCGAGAGCTGGCGGCCGGCGATGGAGCTGACGGCCATCTGGTCCAGGCCGGAAACCGAGGCGGCCACGATGATGGGCACGCCGATGGCGCCGAAGGCCACGGGCGCCGTGTTGGCGATGAGCGCCACGCCCGCGCCCCAGAGCGGGGTGAAGCCCAGGCCCACGAGCATGGCCGCGGCAATGGCCACGGGCGTGCCGAAGCCCGCCGTGCCCTCGATGAAGCAGCTGAAGGCAAAGGCGATGAGCAGGGCCTGAAGGCGCCGGTCATCGGTGAGCCTGGCGAGCGAATCCTTGATGATCTCGAACTCGCCCGATTCAACGGTCATGTTGTAGACCCAGACCGCGGTGACCACGATCCAGACAATGGGGAAAAGGCCGAACGCCGCGCCGTTGAGCGTGGCGCTCACGGCCAGGCCCACGGGCATCTTCCAGACGGCCACGGCCACCACGAGGGCGCCGGCGAGGCCCGCCATGGCCGCGATGTGGCCCTTGGCCTTGCGGACGGCAAGCATGTAAAAGAGGATGATCAGCGGAATGGCCGCCACACAGGCTGAGCCCACGGTGCTCCCGCCCACGGTGATGTAATTCTGGATCCACGGCATGACAGTTCCAACCCTTTCTCTCAAATGTGCGGGGAACGGCCGCTCCGTTCCCAGGACAGCGCCGGCGCGGACAGACCGGCCGGACCCGGTGCGGGCCCCACGTTGCGGAGCCCGTGCCGCCGGCGACAAGGCGCCGGGCGAAACCCGCGAAAATCCGTTCCCGGTTTTCGCGGCCGCCGGATATGCCGGCGGCATTCCCGGAAGGCCGCCTGCCGGAGAACCCGGAACTCCGGCACAGCCTTCCATGGAGGAGCATAGGGGATTTTCCCGCCTGCCGACAAGAAATTCCCGCGTTACGGCCGGGAATAATTATTGAAAATTCAATAAATATTCAAATTCCGCTGCGGAGTCGCGGCCGTGCGGGCGCACCAAACCGCCGGGCGTTGCCCATGGGAGGAGGTTTGCGCCGTCTGCGCGAGGGGAGAGAGGGCTTTTTGACGGAGAATCTCGGCAGTGCTCCCACAGCGCAGGCGCGGCATCAGCGCAAAAACCGAAACAACGCCAGAGACAACCCCGTCCTACAGGCAGTCGCAGAGGGTCCGCGCGCGCAACGAATGCAGGCGGATGGAGCCGTTCTCCAGTTCCCGGCGCAGCTCGCCCACGCGGCGGGCGAGGCCGTCGGGCGCGGCATGCCCCGCGGCCTCCAGAAAGGCCGGCAGCCCGGCCACCTCCACACCACCGTTGGCGAGATCATACACGACGATCTCCTTGCCGCGAAAGCGCGGGGAAACCGCCGAGGCCGCGATCTCGTACACGGCGTTGTCCGCCCGCTTGACAATGGAAAGCAGGGTGTGGCCCGGATACGCGGAGGCCTGATCCGCATCCAGCCCCACAAGCCAGGCATTGGCCGCCCTGAGTTGGGCCAGCGCCGCGGGATTGCCCGCGCCGGCGGCCAGGGCCACCACATCGGCGCCGGCGCCCAGAAGGCCCGCGGTCTTGGTTGCGGCGGCGGCGCCGTCCGTGAAGGAGCCCGCCACCGCCTGGACCACGCGCACCTCTGGGTCCGCCAGTTGGGCGCCCTCGGCAAAGCCGCTGAAAAGCGAGCGCATGGCCGGGGTATCCTCTCCGGAAAGCCAGCCGATGGCGCCCGCGGCATTGATGCCGGGCAGGCGCGTGGCCCTGGTGAGCATGGCCGCCGCCGCTCCGGCCAGAAAGGCGCCCTGCTCGTCCGCAAAGGTCACGGACATGATGTTGGGCGCGCGCACGCCCGCGTCGATACAGCCGAACATGGTGCGCCGAAAATTGGCCGCATTGTCGCGCAGGGCCTCGTGCAACCCGTCCGAGGCCACGAGAACGAGGTCCGATGCGGCCGCGGCCCGGCGCAGCGCCTCCGCCTGATCCTGATCCCTGGGCGCGATCACCACCTGCGCCTCCAGCCCGAAATCGCGGGCCGCCCGCGCAAGACCGGCGCGCAGCAGGTCGTTCCAGGGAGAGGGAGCCTCATGCTCAAGGAGCAGGGTCGCCCGCAGGGGCGCGCCCGCGCGGGCCCCGTCCGCGCCGGCGGCGTCCGCCGCACCGGTCCATGCCAGCAACGCCAGCAGCAGGCACGCCAACGCGCACGCCGCCCTGTCCGAAAAAAAATCCGTCTTCATCATGGGCGCTGCTCTCAATTCAGGTCCAGACATCATGAGAAAGAAAGTAGTTTATCGCCTTCATGTGTCGATGAGAAAGCGGCGTTTTTCCGCTCGCCGCCCGGAGCGTGCCTACGGTCTGCCCTTGCCTAGATGGTGGTCACGCCGCCGGACCCTCCGGCGGGAGCCGCGGGACGCGGCCGGCCCGCGCCGCCGGGCGCGGGAGTTTTTGCCTTCGCGCCCAGGGCGCAGGCCCTGGCGGCTTCCTCCATGACGGCCTGCCCGACCACAAGCCAGCGCTCGCCCACCCGGCGCAGGGCCAGCCAGCTGGTAAGCCGCGCGGGCGTGGTGACCCTGGCGATGGCCGCGTCCGGCCCCAGCTCCACGATCTTCGCCTCGCGCAGGGAGCGGGGCACCCAGGGACAGTCCGGCGTTTCCGCCGTGCGGCAGCGGGCCATGAGCTCGCCGCTGCTCACGCCGCGCCGGAATTCCGTTTCCAGACGGCCGCGCACATCCAGCAGATTGCCCAGGAACCTGTCCACACCTCCCAAGCCAAGAAAGTTGCCGAGCGCGTTCAGGGAGCCCAGGGCCGGATCCTCGGCGGTCATGTTCCGGATATGGTTTTCGGCAAAGGCGGCCATATCCACGCCGGCAAGAAAGGCGGCGCTGTCATTGGAATCAAGAGCCGTGGCCAGACCGTCCAGCGCCTTTTCCGGCCCGCTGGCGGAAAGGCAGGCCGCCAGCAGCAGCGACGAGGCAACGGCAAGGCAGACCCGGAAACATCGTTCCCTACGCATATCAGTTCCTCACATTCCATGCGGGCCGCGCGCGCCGCGGCATCTTCCGCCATGGTAGGACAAGGGGGGGCCGCCGTCCAGCGGCAACGGCTCACGCAAGCACACGGTCGCGCAGGGCGCGCACCTCCCGCCGCAGGGCGTCATAGTCGAAACGGCTGAAGCGGCCGTCGCGGTAGAGCACCTCGCCGCCCACCATGGTCAGGCGCACCTCATGCCCGGTGGCCGCGTACACAAGATGCGAAGCCGGGACGTACATGGGCTGGAGATTGGGCTCCTCCAGATCCAGGGCCACGCAGTCCGCGGCCATGCCCGGCGCCAGGGCGCCGATGCGCGGCAGGCGCAGCGCCGCGGCCCCGCCCAGCGTCGCCATGTCCAGCACAGCCCCGGCCGGAACGGCGGCGGGGTCCCCGCTGACGAGCTTGTGCAGCAGCGCGGCGCGCCCCATTTCCAGAAACAGATTGCACTGGTTGTTGCTGGCCGGGCCGTCCGTGCCCAGGCCCACGGCCATGCCGCGCCGCAGCATGGCGGGCACGGGCGCGGCCCCGGAGGCAAGCTTCATGTTGGAGGACGGGTTATGCGCCACCGCCGCGCCGGCGGCGGCCAGAAGATCGAGCTCATCCTCCGTGACATCCACCACATGGGCAAAGGTGCAGGGCGCCTCAAGCACGCCCAGGCTCCGGCAGTAGTCCACGGGGCGCCGTCCGTGCGCGGCACGGCAGCGCCCGGTCTCGTCACGGGTCTCGGCCAGGTGCATGTGGAAGGGAAGGTCCAGTTCCAGGGCCAGGTCGCGGCAGGCGCCCACGATCTCCGGGGTCGTGGTGTAGACGCTGTGGCAGTTGACCGCCACGGAAATGCGCTCATGCCCGGCGTAGCGGGCGGCCAGCTCGCGCGTGGCCGAAAGCGCGGCGCGGAAATCCGCGCAGGCCGCCGAGGGAAAGCCGAAGACCGCCTCCCCGCCCACGCAGCGCAGGCCCGCCTGGGCCGCCGCCTCCAGCACCGCGCCCTCGAACAGATACATGTCCATGCAGGCCGTGGTGCCGGTGCGGAGCATTTCCGCAAAGCCCAGCAGGCTGCCTGTCCGCACCATATCCGCCGTGAGCCGGGCCTCCACGGGAAAAATCCGCTGCTCCAGCCACTCCATGAGCGGCATGTCGTCGGCAAGGCCGCGCAGAAAGGTCATGGCCGCGTGGGAGTGCGCATTGACGAGCCCCGGAAGAACGAGCATGCTGCCAAGGTCAAGGGTCTCCGCGGCCTGCCAGCGGCCGCTGATCTCTCCGGCAGGCCCCGCGTCAAGGATGGTGCCGTCGCTGATGGCGAGCGCGCCGGGGCTGAAAATCCGGCGTTCCGCATCCTGGGTGACGAGAACGCCCGCATGGATAAGAGTCTGACAGTGGCGCATGGGCGCTCCTTGTGCTGCTGAAGAGGAGTTGCAGATGGATGACGGCCGCGAACCGCCCGCCGGCGTTCCGGAACGCGGCGCCAGGGCGGCGGCGCCCCGCGCCACCGCCCTGCTCTTTCACGGCCTCGCGGGCACGCCCTTTGAAATGGCGCCTGTGGCACAGGCGCTGGAAGCGGCGGGCCTGACCACGCAGACGCCGCTCCTGCCCGGACACGGCGCGGGGAAGGATGCCTACCTTGCCGCCTCCTTCGCCCGGTGGCGCGCCTTCGCCCATGCGGCATACCGGCGCCTGAGCGCAAGTGGCCCGCTGCTTCTGGGCGGCTATTCGCTGGGGGGCATCCTGGCGCTGGATCTTGCCGAAACCGCCGCCAGCGAGGGCCTTGCGCCACCGCTGGGCCTGCTGCTACTGGCAACGCCCCTCTCCTTCAGCGCATGGCGCCCCGGCCTGCGCCTCCGGGGGCCCGGCAGCTGGCGCTTTCGCCTGCTGCCGCTGGCGGCACGGCTCTGGCCCGTCCTCGACGTGGCGCCCAGAAGCGCGGCCGCGCGCGCCACGGCGCCGTGGCACGGCCATGAGACCGTCTGCTGCCTGCGCCATTTCGCCGAGATGGAAACAGCCCTGCGGGGCATCCGCCGCCGTCTCGGCCGCATACGGGCGCCGCTCTGCGTCATCCAGCTCCGCCACGATGCCAGTTGCCCGCCCGGCCACGCGGCCTGGCTGCTCGCGCGCTGCGCTTCCGACGAAGCGCAACTGCATCTGTTGCGGACGCAAAGCCCGCACGGCGGCCATCTGCCCGCCACGCACGCGGAAAGCCGGGAGCGCGTGGCGGCCCTGTGCCGCGCCTTTGCCCGCCACTGCCTTGAACGCGCCCGGAAACGGCACGCGCCGGAGCGCGTCCTCGCCCGCCCGTCCTGACGGCCGCGCCCGGCGCCCGTTGGTCCGGCCGTTACAGGCCGAGCTGGGCGAGCATGTCGTCAATGGCGCTCTGGGAAACGCCGTTCCGGTCCGGCCCCTTGAGCTCCGAGCCTTGGACCGCAGGCTTTTCGCGGCTTTCGCGGAAGTCCGCCACGGCCTGGCGCGCCTCGTCCTGAAGGGTCTGCGCATCCTTGGCCGGGTCCTTTTCCGCCCCGTCCATGATGAGCCCAGAAGAGACGTAGAGGTCCACGACCCTGCGCTCGATGGCATTGAGCGCGGCCACCACCTTCTTGATGCGCTGCCCCGTGATGTCCTGAAAGCTGAGGGTGGTGAGCAGGGTGGTAAGATCTGCGCCCAGCTCGGCATTGATGGCCGCAAGCCGGGCCATGTCGCCGCCGCCGGCGGCCGCGTCCTCAAGGATCCGGGCGCTCTCGGCCTGAAGTTCCAGATGCTTTTCCACGATCTCCATGATGCCCATGGCCGCGGCTTCCGTGTCCTTGAGCACCTCATCCAGCTGGGCCGAGGCTTCGTGGAACAAGGCGTCCGTGGCGGGAGCGGCCCCCTCCGCCGCCGAGGCCGTGGAGATCTGCTGATAGATGTCCTTGAGGCCCTGGCGCATATCCGCGCTCAACTGCCGGTAGACTGCCGCCTGCCGCTTCTGCTCCGACATGATATCCCCCATGCTGCATCAACGGCGCTTGCCGCGCCTGTGCCTTCCTGTACCCTCCGGGATGAGGGCCGCGCCGCTCCCGCAGCCGCCGGAGCGTTTGCGCAATTTCCCTGCGAAAACGCCCTAGCGGTTGGTCTTGAGGAAGCTCTTGGCCCTGGCCGCTTCCGGCGTATTGGGGTACTTGCTGATGACTTCCTGCA
>CAZNXQ010000071.1:5460-7792 GCA_964576895.1 uncultured Desulfovibrio sp. | reverse complement strand
ATCGTCCGCGTCAATGACGACAATGTGCTCGTTGACGTGGGCTTCAAGTCCGAAGGCCAGATCCCCACGGCCGAGTTCCGCGACGCGGCGGGCAACGTGGGCGTCAAGGTGGGCGACAGGGTGGACGTCTATGTGGTCCGCAAGAACGAGCAGGACGGCACCATCACGCTCTCCTTTGAAAAGGCCAAGCGCATGCAGGTCTTCGATCAGCTTGAGGACGTGCAGGAGAACAACAAGGTCATCAAGGGGCATATCGTGCGCCGCATCAAGGGCGGCTACACGGTAAACATCGGGGGTGTGGAGGCATTTCTGCCCGGTTCCCATGTGGATCTGCGCCCTGTGCCGGACATGGACGCCCTGGTCAATCAGGAATTCGAGTTCCGCGTGCTCAAGATCAACCGCCGGCGCAGCAACGTCATCGTGTCGCGCCGCGTCCTGCTTGAGGAAGAGCGCGACGCCAAGCGCGCCGAGCTGCTCAAGACCCTTGAGGAGGGCCAGATCGTCCAGGGCAAGGCCAAGAACATCACCGAATACGGCGTCTTCGTCGACCTCGGCGGTCTGGACGGCCTGCTCCACATCACGGACATGAGCTGGAAGCGCATCCGCCATCCCAAGGAAATGATCACCATGGGCCAGGACCTCACGCTCAAGGTGCTCTCCTTTGACCGTGAGACCAACAAGGTCTCCCTCGGCCTCAAACAGCTCGTGCCCGACCCCTGGCAGGACATTTCCGCCCGCTTCCCGCAGGGCGCGCGCATCACCGGCAAGGTCACCAATCTGGTGGACTACGGCGCCTTTGTGGAGCTGGAACCCGGCGTCGAGGGCCTGGTGCACATTTCCGAAATGTCCTGGACGCGCAAGCTCCGGCATCCTTCCCAGATGGTGCACACCGGCGACGAGGTGGAAGTGGTCATCCTCGGCGTGGACGGCGAGAAGAAGCGCATCAGCCTCGGCATGAAGCAGGTGCGGCCCAATCCCTGGGAGCTGGTGGCCGAGCGCTACCCCGAAGGCACGGTGCTTGAAGGCGTCATCAAGAACATCACCGAATTCGGCATGTTCATCGGCATCGAGGACGGCATTGACGGCCTCATCCATGTGTCGGACATCTCGTGGACCAAGAAAGTGCGCCATCCCAACGAGCTCTACAAGGTGGGCGATGTCGTCCAGGCCAAGGTGCTCGTGGTGGATCAGGCCAACGAAAAGTTCACCCTGGGCATCAAGCAGCTGGCCGACGACCCGTGGGCCCATGTGCCGGAAACCTATCCCGTGGGCTGCACCGTCAAGGGCACGGTGACCAATATCACGGACTTCGGCCTCTTTGTGGAGGTCGAGGAGGGCATCGAGGGCCTGGTGCATGTGTCCGAACTTTCGGGCAAAAAGCTCAAGACCCCGGCCGAAGCCTTCCAGGAAGGTCAGGAGATCCAGGCCAAGGTCATCCATGTGAGCGCGGAGGAGCGCCGCCTCGGCCTCTCCATCAAGCAGATCAAGGATGACGAGGAACGCCGCAAGCCCAAGGAATTCCACGCCGGACCGCAGGAAAGCGGCCAGAGCCTGGGCGACCTGCTCAAGGCCGCCGCTGAAAACAGCGAGAACAGCGGCGAGGAATAAGCGGCTGACGGGAACCTCTCTGTCTTACAGATGTTTTCCCCGGAAAATGCTCCAAGGAGAAACGGTCACCCTCGCGGGGGTGGCCGTTTCTCCTTTTTCCGGTGGAAGGCCGTGAGGGGCGGGAGCCGCGCTTGCGGTGAACACGCGCTCCGGGCCTTTCGGGGAGCGTACGTCATTGTTCCGGGTGCGACAGGGCGTCGGCGAGTCGTGCCCCAAGCGCCCTCGCATCGGCACAGTCTGCGGGAAACTGCGTTTCGCGCCGGGCTGCTTTTTCCGTTCCGGAAAAGAGTTCCATTTTGTATTTGCTGTAATCGCTGAACTGACAGGTGTCAGTGACATACTGCACCAGTGTCGTTGCGCCGAAAATGTGGCCCAGGAATGCCTCCATGGTGTGCAGGCGCTCCGGGTAGTGATTGGCGAGCATCTGCGCGTGGGGAACGTTCATGGTATAGAGAAACGCTGTGGGCAGTTTTTTGGGCGCCAGCGATGAATACTCCTTGTCATAGACGAAACAGGGAAAGAGCAGCCGCTCCAGAAAGCATTTGAGCATGCCGGTGATGTCCGAGAAGTAGATGGGAGAGCCGAAAATCAGGGCATCCGCATGGAGCGCTTCTTCCAGAAGGGGCGTGATCCCGTCGCGCATGGCGCATGCGCCGTAGGAGGGTCCGCCCAGTTTTTTGCACTGGAAGCAGCTTGTGCAGCCCTTATAGGTATGCTCATAGAG
>CAZNXQ010000071.1:0-5360 GCA_964576895.1 uncultured Desulfovibrio sp. | reverse complement strand
GAAAGTGGAAAATCCTTATCCTGTGGTATATTGCGTTTTATAAGGTACAGAGATTTAACGAGCTTCAGCGGCGTCTGGAAGGAATCACGCAATCAACGCTGGCAAAACAGTTGAAAGAACTTGAAAGCGATATGTTCATTCACAGGGAAATCTTCAAGGAAGTTCCCTTGCGCGTCGAGTATACGCTGACAGAAATCGGGATGAGCTTTCTGCCCGTATTGATGAATATGGTGCAATGGAGCGCGGAATATCTCTGCCCGAAAGGCTATGAGGTCCCGTTTCTGGAGGAAGTGTCGGCAAAAGATGCGGGGTCGCGTTAAAACCCCCGTTCCAGCGGCGGCCAGACGAACCAGTCGCCGTCGGGCCTGACGGTCTCGCAGGCGGCCGGGGCCAGGTGGACCTGGCGTCCTTCCACCCGGATGCGTCCCTGGGCCAGCCATTGCAGGGCTTGCGGATAGATGCGGTGTTCCATGGCGTGGATACGCCGCATGAGGCTCTCCAGCGCTTCCCCGGCAATGACCGGCACCGCCGCCTGGATGATGAGCGGGCCGGCGTCCATTTTTTCTTCCACAAAGTGGACGCTGCATCCCGAAAGCCTGACGCCGTAGGCCAGAGCGTCGGCGCCGCCGTGCGTGCCCGGAAAGCTCGGCAGGAGCGCGGGGTGGAGATTGAGCACCCTGCCCGGAAACGCGCCCAGAAAGCGCGGCGTCAAAAGGCGCATGTAGCCCGCGAGCACGATGATCTCGGCCCCGCTTGCGCGGAGTTTCTCCACCATGGCGGCCTCGTGGGCCGCGCGGTCGGCAAAGGCCGTGTGATCCAGCACGGCGCAGGGCACGCCGGCCGTGCGCGCGCGCTCCAGCACGCCCGCGCCGGGGCGGTTGCTGAGCACAAGCCGGATGTCCACGTCCAGGATCCCGGCGGCGGCCTTGTCCATCATGGCCTGGGCGTTGGTGCCGCTGCCGGAGGCGAGGATGGCGATTTTCAGGGGCATGCGGACCTCACTGCTGAGAGGACGAAAAGTGCGCGGCAATGTCGTCCGCCAGCGCTGGAATGGTATAGTCCCGCGGCGTGATGGCCGCTTCCAGCCCGTGGCCGCGCAGGGTCGCGGCGGTGACGGGGCCGATGGCCGCCAGCGCGGTTTCGGGATGGCGCCGCAGCAGTTCCGCCGGGATGAGGGCCAGAAAGTTCTCCACCGTGGAGGAGGAGCCGAAGCTCACGCAGTCCAGCTCTCCGTTCTCCAGCAGGCGCAGGACCTCGTCCTTGCGGGCCGCCGCCGGCACGGTCACATAGGCGGGCAGCACATCCACCACGGCGCCGGCCGCGCGCAGCGTTTCCGGGAGCACGTCCCTGGCCCTGAGCGCGCGCGGCAGCAGAACGCGCATGCCGGAAAGCGCCGCGCCCGTCAGGGCCTTGAGGCCCTCGGCCACGTCTTCGGCCTGGTATCTGGGCGGGAGAAAGTCCGCCGTGATGCCGCGTTGCGCCAGCGCGTCCGCCGTGGCCGGGCCGATGGCCGCCACGCGCGCGCCCGCCAGCGCCCGGCTGTCCTTTCCGGCCATGGCCAGCCTGCGCCAGAAATGGCGCACGCCGTTGACCGAGGTGAAGATGAGCCAGTCATAGGCGTCCAGCCTGGCAATGGCCGCATCCAGCGGCGCGTAGTCCTCCAGTTCGCGGATCTCGATGGTCGGGAACTGGATGACCTCCGCGCCCAGGCGCGTGAGCCTGTCCGCCAGGCCGCTGGCCTGCTCCCGCGCGCGCGTGACCACCACGCGCCGCCCCAGGAGCGGTTTTTTGCCGAACCAGTCCAGGCTGGCATGCAGGCGCGCCACCTCGCCCACCACAATGATCGAGGGGTTGCTGAAGCCCTGGGCGACAGCCGCAGCGGGCAGTTCCGCCAGCGGGGCCACCAGGCAGCGCTGGCGCGGCGTGGTGCCGCGGTAGACGAGCGCCGCCGGCGTGGCCGGGTCCATCCCCGCCTTGATGAGACTGGCCGCGATGTCGGGCAGGTTTTTCATGCCCATGACAAAGACCAGGGTGGAGGCGCTGGCCGCCAGCGCGGGCCAGTTGTGGACCGAGCCGGGCTTGTCCGGGCTTTCGTGGCCGGTGATGATGGTCACCGAGGAGGCGAAGTCGCGGTGCGTGAGCGGGATGCCCGCATAGGCCGGGGCCGCGATGGCGCTGCTCACGCCGGGCACTTCCTCAAAGGGCACGCCCGCGGCCACGAGGGCTTCGGCCTCTTCGCCGCCGCGTCCGAAAATATAGGGGTCGCCGCCCTTGAGGCGCGCCACCACCTTGCCGCCGTCCTCCCGCGCCTTGCGGATGAGGAGGGCATTGATCTCGTCCTGGGGCAGGGCGTGCCTGCCCGCGATCTTGCCCACATAGATGCGTTCGGCGTCCGGGCGCGCATGCTCCAGCAGGGAGGGATTGGCAAGCGCGTCATAGACGACCGCGTCCGCGGCGGCCAGCGCGTCGCGGGCCTTGAGCGTCAGCAGGCCGGGGTCGCCGGGCCCGGCGCCGAGCAGATAGACCTTCACTGGATGCCCCCCCGCGCCAGCTCAAGCAGGGTGCGCGCGCCAAACCCGGAGGCCCCTTCGGGACAGAGCGGCGTCGCCTTGGCGTTCCAGTCCACTCCGGCGATGTCGAGATGGGCCCAGAGCTCGCCCTCGCGCACGAAATGGCGCAGGAAGAGCGCCGCCGTGATGGCCCCGCCCTCGCGCCCGGCCGTGTGCCTGATGTCCGCGATCTCGCTCTTGAGCTGGTCGGCATAGGGCTGCCAGAGCGGCAGGCGCCAGAAATGTTCCCCCCCGGCGGCGCCGGCGGCGGTGAGGCGCTCCGCAAGGCCGTCATCGTCGCAGAACAGGCCCGCCAGCCCGGTGCCCAGGGCCACGGCGCACGCGCCGGTGAGCGTGGCGATGTCCACGATGGCGGCGGGCGTCCAGCGCTGTTGCGCCCAGGCCAGGGCGTCGCACAGGGCGAGACGGCCCTCGGCGTCGGTATTGATGACTTCCACGCTGTCGCCGTTGGCGGCGGTCACCACGTCGCCGGGGCGGTAGGCGCCGCCGTCGGGCATATTTTCGGCGCAGGCCAGCAGACCCACGACGCGGCGCGGCGCGCCTTCGCGGGCCAGGGCGGCCAGGGCCGCCAGCACCGCCGCCGCCCCGCTCATGTCGCACTTCATCTGGTACATATTGGCCGCGGGCTTGAGGCAGATGCCGCCGGAATCAAAGGTGATGCCCTTGCCCACGAGGATGAGCGGCTTTTCCTGCTCATGCCCTGTGGGCGCATATTCGAGAACCACCAGGCGCGGCGGCCGGGCGGAACCCTGCCCCACGGCGCGCAGGCAGTCCAGGCCCTCGCGGGCCAGCGCGTCCTCGTCGAGGATCTCGCAGGCCAGGCCGGAGTCTTCCGCCAGCGCTGCGGCGCGCTCGGCCAAAAGCGCCGGGGAAAGGAGATTGCCCGGCATGTTGGCGAGGTCGCGCGCAAGGCTCACGGCCCAGGCCGCGCTTTCGCCGCGGCGCGCGGCGGCATGGCCCCCGTCGGGCACGCTTTCGCCGTCAAAGCCGAGGGCCAGCCATTCCGGGGCGGGCGGCTCTTCGGCGGCGGGCTTTTTCAGCGCGTCAAAGCGGTAGAGCGCCAGCTGGGCCGCGCACACGCATTCCTCCACCAGACGTTCGCGGCCGCCCGGCAGACGCGAGAGCTGCGGTTCGGGCAGGAGGAGGGAGCGCACGCCCAGGGCGCGGCAACGCTGGACGCCGGCGGCCACGGCCGTACGCACGCTGTCGGGCGTGACCTCGTCCCGCTTGCCCAGGCCGATGGCGAGCACGCGCGGGATGTCCAGCTCCGGGTGCCCGTGCAGCAGGGCGAGCGACCCCTTCCGGGGCTTGAAATCACGCAGGGCCGGCGCCACGGCGAGCCAGGGGGCGGCCTTGTCCAGCTCCGGATTCTGGAGCAGGAGCTCCTCGCCTTCGCAGGCCAGCGCCAGCATGACGTCGCCCTTCCAGCGCTCGGGGCCGAGATTCTGAAAACGCACTTCCATGGCATGCTCTCCTTGGGCGCGGTTCGCCGCGCCGGCAGATGACTCTACACAAAACGGGGGGGGGTGCCAAGCAAGAGGGGCGGCGCCGTCTTGCGCTTTCTCCGGCCACTGGCTAGGATTTTTCCGCCGGAAAGGACCGCCCGGCGCGCCGGCGGCGCGTTCCGGAACATGGGGCCGGGCATTTGGGGTTCAGGATGCTTCAGGAGGGACGCGCATGCGCTGGCAGGATCAACGGGAAAGCTCGCACGTGGAGGACCGGCGCGGAAGGTCGCCCATGGCCTTCCGGGGGCTGCCCATCGGCGGCAAGGCGGGGGCCATCCTTCTGCTCGTCGTCCTTGTGGCCGGGTATTACGGCTATGACCTGACGCCGCTTCTGGGGGGCGGTCCGGCGCCGGTCACGGCGCCGCGTCCGTCCGGCGAGGAAACGCTGGCCCGTTTCGCCTCCGTGGCACTCAAGACCACGGAGGACACCTGGGACGAGATTTTCCGCGCTTCGGGCCGCGCCTATGCGCCCCCCACCCTGGTGCTCTTCAGCGGCAGCACGGACACGGCCTGCGGCTACGGCCAGAGCGCCATGGGACCGTTCTACTGCCCGGCGGACGGCAATGTCTATATCGACCTCGCCTTTTACGGCGACATGGAGCGCAAACTCGGCGGGGGCGGCGATTTCGCCCTGGGCTATGTGCTGGCGCACGAGGTGGGCCATCATGTGCAGAACCAGATGGGCATCGCCCAGGAAGTGCGGCGCCGCCAGGCCGGGGCCTCGCGGGCCGAGGCCAACCGGCTTTCCGTCATGCTGGAGCTTCAGGCGGACTGCTTCGCGGGGGTCTGGGGGCAGCGCATGGCGGCGCGGGGCATTCTGGAGGCCGGCGATCTTGAGGAGGCCCTGAACACGGCCAGCGCCATCGGCGATGACCGGCTCCAGCGCCGGAGCACGGGCCGCGTGGTTCCGGACAGCTTTACCCACGGCACCTCGGCGCAGCGCCTGCGCTGGTTCCGGCGCGGTTTTGACAGCGGCGATCCCGGCCAGTGCAATACCTTCAAGGGCGTTGACTGAGCGGGCGCCCGGCGGCGTGCCCGCGCGGGCAGGGCCGCGCCACGAAAAGCCCCCGCCGTTCCGGAGGAGCGGCGGGGGCTTTCGGTCAAGCAGACAGGGGAAATCAGAACTTGATGTCCAGGCGCACGAAGTAGGCCTGGGGATGGAGACAGGCCGGGCAGACATCCGGCGCTTCGGGACCGTCCACCAGGCAGCCGCAGTTGAGGCAACGCCAGACCGTGGGCTTGGGGTCCTTGAACATGGTGTTGTTCTTGATTTTCTCGGCAAGGT
>CAZNXQ010000070.1:0-7914 GCA_964576895.1 uncultured Desulfovibrio sp. | reverse complement strand
CGCGGCCGATGGGCGTCATGGCGTCGATGGCCTTGAGGCCGGTGGGCATGGGCTCATGCACGCTCTTGCGCTGGATGATGCCAGGCGCCTTGATCTCCACGGGGCGGGTCTCGTCGGCCTCAACGGGGCCAAGGCCGTCGATAGGCTCGCCCAGGGGGTTGAGCACGCGGCCCATGACCTTCTCGCCCACGGGCACGGAAAAGATCCTGCCCGTGCGCTTGACCGGGTCGCCCTCCTTGATGCCCACATCCGAGCCGAGGAGGGCCACGCCCACATTGTCCTCCTCAAGGTTGAGCACCATGCCCATGACCCCGCCGGGGAACTCCAAAAGCTCCATGGACATGGCGTTTTCCACACCGTGGACGCGGGCGATGCCGTCACCCACATAGAGCACGGTGCCGGTTTCGCTCATCTCCACGCGCTGCTCGTAGTTCTGGATCTGATCCTCGATGATCTTGCTTATCTCGTCCGCTTTGATCTGCATCTACACACCCCTCTTGAAAGTCTCGCGGAGGATCCCCAGCTGCGCGCGCAGACTCGAATCCAGCACCTTGTCCCCCACGGCGAGCACCATGCCCCCGAGGATCTCCGGGTCCACGCTGAAGGCCAGTTCGATGTCGCCGCCGCTCTTCTTCGCCAGTTCGGCCCGCAGCTGCTCCTGCTTGGCCCTGGAAAGCTTGACGGCGGTGATCACCTTGCCCCGCAGGACCCCGTTGGCCTCATCGAGGAGGATGCCGTACCAGTCGGCGATCTGGCGCAGGGAGGCAAGGCGCTCCTTGTCGGCCAGAAGAAAGCAGAAATTCCGCATGGTCTGGTCGGCGCCGAGCTTTTCCAGCAGCGCGCCCAGCACGCCCTTCTTTTCCTCCACGCCGACGACCGGGCTTTTCAGCACAGCGCCCAGTTTCGGTTCCCCGGCGACCAGGTCCCCCAGGGCCGCGAGGCAGGCCCCGCGCCTGGCCAGGGTGTCGCCCCCCTCACGCCTGCCCAGCGAAAACAGGGCATTGGCGTACCTTCTCGCAACAACGGTGTCGGTCAACGCAGCACCACCTTGTCCAGAGAGTTGGCGATGAGCCGGTCATGGTCCTGCTCGGTGAGCTTGCCGCGCAGGGCCTTTTCCGTTGCCTCCACGATTTCGTCGGCCAGGGTGGAACGCACCTGGTCGCGCAGGGCGCGGCCCTCATTTTCCGCGGCCCGGCGCGCCTGCTCCACGATCTGCCCGGCCTGGCGCCGGGCTTCGTCCACGATGTTCTGCCGCAGGCGCGCGGCCTGTTCCCTGCTTTCCTCAAGGATGGCCCGGCGCTCGGCTTCGAGATTGGCGATGCGCGCCTCAATGGCCGCAAGATGTTCGCGCGCGTCGCCGCGGCGTTTTTCCAGCTCGTCCAGGGTGTCCTTGATGGTCTGGCGCCGCCCCCTGAAGAAACGCTTGGCGAGGCCGCCCACAAAATACCAGAGGATGCCCACGAAAACCACGAGGTTCACCACCCGCCAGGCGAAGTCGCCCCAGCGCGGGGCCGGATGCCCCTCCGCGGCGAACACCTCGGCCGCGCCCGCCAGAAGCGCTAGACCGGCCAGAAGGGCGGGAAGGAAGTTGCGGAAAGTTCTCTTGCTCAAGACGCACCCCCCGTTACGGTCTGCGTTCGACATCTGCGGGCCTGCCATCTGCCGGGGCCTAGGAATTGCCGAGCAGGCGGTTGCCGAGCCTGGCGGAAAAGTCACTGATGCCGTTGCGGAGCTCGTTGAGGGCCGCCTCGGCCTGGCCGCGCAGGGCCGTCCGGTTTTCCGCGAGCAGCTGGCGCGCGCTCTGCTGCGCCTCCCCCACGATATCCTGCTGTTCGTTCAGGCCGGACTGACGGCCTTCCTCGCGGGCAAGGCCCGCCTCTTGCCGGGCGCGGGCCAGCTCCGCCTCGTAGGCGTTGAGCTTTTCCGCGGCCTCGGCATTGAAGGAATCGGCTTCGGCGGCCATGTCATCCATGATGCCGTTGCGCTTTCTGATGATTTGGCGGACAGGCCGGATAAGGAGGATATTGAGGACAACGAGGGCAATGAAGAAATTCGCCAGCTGAAAAAGAAGGGTGATGTTCAGGTCCAGCATGCAGGCCCCCTGCAATGACAATGGGTGGAAAAGCTCCTGTACCCTAGCCTCCTGTCAGGATTATGTCAAAGGGTATTGGGAACAAATATGGCAAAATACGAAAAAAACCCGCCGGAGGACGCTCATGCCGCGCCCGGCAGCAGGCGCAGGACGGCCGCGCAGATCTCGGCGGGGGTGGCCGTCGCGTCCAGCACATGGTGCGCGCAGGCGGCATAGAGGGGAGCGCGCGCCGCCAGCACCTCGCGCACTTCCTCCAGCATGCTCCGCCCGGTAAGGGAGGGCCGCTGCGCCGCCAGCGGGCTGGCCGCAAGACGCGCGGCCGCGGCTTCCGGCGGCAGCGAAAGCCAGAAGACCACGCCGCTCGCGCGCAGAAAGCTCCGGTTGCCCGCATCCAGCACGATGCCGCCGCCGGTGGCGATGACCGCGCCTTGGGGGGCATTGGCCGCGCTCCCCACCGCTTCGCGCAGGGCCGCGCACTCGCGGGCGCGAAAGCCGCTCCAGCCTTCGGCCGCCACCATGTCCGCCACGCTCATGCCCGCGCGGTCGCAGAGGAACTGGTCCATATCGGTGAACGCGCACCCGCATTCCCGCGCCAGCGCCCGGCCCACCGCGGTCTTGCCCGCGCCGCGGCCTCCCACAAGAAAGATGATCGCCATCCCCTCACTCCTGTTCCGGGCTTTGGGGCCCGGCCCCCGGCTCCGCGGCTTCCCCGCCGTACCTGTTGAGCCGCGCGTGCAGGGTCTTGCGCGTGATGCCCAGGACCCGCGCCGCCTCGCTCTTGTTGCCGCCGCACTGGCGCAGGGTCCGCAGGATGACGGCGCGTTCCACCTCCTCAAGGGTGGGCAGACGGCCGCCCTCGCCGGACAGGGCTTCGGGGAAGGCGGCAGGCCCGGCGCCGCCGGGGGCGCCGCTTGCGCCCGTTTCCGCGCCGGGCGCCGGCGCCGCCGGGTCCCCGTTGCCCGGCCGCAACAGGCGCTCCGGCAGTTCGCGCGCGTCGATATGCTCGCCGGGCATGAGGATGACGGCCCGTTCCATGACGTTTTCCAGCTCGCGCACGTTGCCGGGCCACGCATAGCGGGCAAGCATGTCCAGCGCCTGCGGCGTGATGTCCGTCACGCGCTTGTGATTGGCCTGCGCGAAGCGCGTGGCGAAATGGCGGGCAAGCAGTTCGATATCGCCGTCCCTGTCGCGCAGGGGCGGCATGGTGAGCGTCACCACGTTGAGACGGTAGTACAGATCCTCGCGAAAGCGGCCCCGCGCCGTCTCCTCGGCGAGGTCCCTGTTGGTGGCCGCGATGACGCGCACATCCACCGGTTCGGGGCTTACGCCGCCCACGCGCAGCACCTCGCGCTCCTGGAGGACGCGCAGGAGCTTGACCTGCATGGAAAGCGGCAGCTCGCCGATCTCGTCCAGAAAGAGCGTGCCGCCCCGCGCGCGCACAAACAGCCCTTCGTGGCGCCGGTCCGCCCCGGTGAAGGCCCCCTTTTCGTGCCCGAAAAGCTCCGAGGCGAGCAGCGTCTCGGTGAGCGCGCCGCAGTTGACGGCCACAAAGGGCCCGGCGGCCCGGTGGCTCAGGTCGTGCACGGCCCGCGCGGCCAGCTCCTTGCCCGTGCCGGACTCCCCGGCCACCAGCACCGTGGCCTCGCTGGGCGCGATGGTGCGGATCATCTCCCAGAGGGCCCGCATGGGCGCGCTCTGGCCCAGGATGCCGCCATGCGCGCTCCCCTCGGCAAGGCGGCGGCTGAGGACGGCATTTTCCTCCACCAGGTCCGCATGGGCGAAGACATTGCGCAGGCTGACCCTGAGCCGCTCAAAGTCCAGCGGCTTGGCGAGATAGTCCCAGGCGCCGCTCTTGATGGCCTCCACCGCGGCGGGCACATCCGAATAGGCGGTCATCATGAGCACGGGCAGGGTGGGCCGCGCCGCCCGGATCTCCTTCAGCGCCTCCAGACCGTCCATGCCCGGCATGCGCACATCAAGCAGGACAAGGTCGAACGACCGGTCCCGGCACGCGCGCACGGCCGCCGCGCCGTCGCCCACCACCTCCACGGCATAGCCCCAGTTTTCCAGCAGGGTGCGGAGCATGCGGCCATGGGCGGCATCGTCGTCCGCCACGAGAATGGACAGTTTCGCCTTCATGCCGCGCCCTCCGCCGGGTGCGCCCGACACGCGCCGCCAGAGTCTCCGTCCGGCAGCAGGATGGTCATGGTGGTCCCGCGCCCCGGCAGGCTGGCGGCGCTGATCTCGCCGCCATGCTGTTCCACGATCTGGCGGGCGATGCTCAGGCCCAGGCCCGTGCCGCTGGCCTTGGTGCTGAAATAGGGCGTGAAGATCTGGGCCGCCGTGGCCGCCGACATGCCGCAGCCCGTATCGCGCACGTCAATGCGCCAGCAGTCCGGCGCGTCCTCCGGGCCATGCCGGCGCGCAAGCGCCACCTCCACCTCGCCGCCCGCGTCCGTGGCCTGGATGGCGTTGATGACCAGATTGAGCACCGCCTGCATGAGCCGGTCCGCATCCACCTCGGCCACATCCGCGCCGCCTTCCGGCAGGCTGAGATGCAGGCGCACGCCCTTGGCAGCGGCGTCGGGCGTGGCCACGGCCACCACCCTGGAGAGCACGGCGCCCAGACTGACCGGAGCGCGCGCCAGATCGCGCGGGCGCGCCAGACTGAGCAGGTCGGAAAGCACGCGATCCAGGCGCTCCGTTTCCTCAATGAGCATCTGGCCGGTGGCATGGCCCAGCGGATCGCCGCGCAGCCGTTCCGTCAGGTAGGTGGCATAGCCCCGGATGGAACTCAGGGGATTGCGGATCTCGTGCGCCAGACCCGCCGCCAGATTGCCCAGGGCCGAAAGGCGCTCGTGCTGCCGGAGCCGGCGCTGGAGGCTGCGGATCTCGCCCAGGTCGCGCAGGGCGAACAGATAGCCCAGGGGCTCATTGCCGCTGCCGGAGAGGCGCGTGGCCGTCAGCCGCACCGGCAAGGGCGCGCCCTGCGGCCGCCACAGCTCCAGCTCGCGCTCCAGAAGACGGACGCCGCCGTCCAGTTCGGCCATGAGCGCGGGCCAGTCCAGCCCTGTTCCGGCGAGGCATGGCGCTGCCGCGTCCGGCGCCCCGCTGCCGGGGGCGCGCCGCGCGGCATCCGCCGTTTCCAGGCCGAGCAGGGCGCGGGCGCGCGCATTGCACAGGCGCACTTCCCCGCTGGTGCCGAACACCACCAGCCCGGCGGGATAGTTCCGCACCACCTGGGCGGCCAGGGCCTCGGCATCCGCCAGCCGGCGCCGCGAGGAGCGGTAGCGCTGAAAAAGCAGCCCCAGCGCGGTCATTGCCAGCGCCGCCACCAGGACGAGCCCGGCCATGAACCAGAGGTGGAGGCCATACTCCTCCAGCCGCTCCTCCATGCCCGTCACGTCCAGGGCCACAAAAATGCAGCGGCCGGCCGTCCTTTCCGGGGCCGACGGCGCCCCGCCATGCCGTCCGTGCACGCCGCGCAGGCGGCCGGGCGCGAACAGGCGCCAGGTTTCATAGATGGAGGGATCGTCCGGGCTGAACCGGCCCTGGGTCAGGCTGCCCGGCGCCAGGCGGCGCAATTCCTCCGGCGTGTAGAGCACCGAGCCCGCCAGTTCGGGATTGCTGTCCGCAAGGATGCGGCCCGCGCCGTCGGTGATGGCGATCCAGGCCACGCCCGGCTGTCGCGCCACCTCCTCCACCAGGCGCGCCAGCATGCCGTTCCCGTGGGGGCCGGGGTCCAGAAAGCGCGCGCTCCCTTCCAGCGCCCAGACAAGGGAATCGGCCCGGCCATGGATGGCCGCCAGCATCTGCTCCCGTTCGCGCTCCACCGCGCGTGCAATGACGAGGACGGCAATGCAGAGGCCCGCGAGCGCAAGCCCCCCCAGCAGCAGGAGCTGCTGCCGGAACGGCGGCTGCGCGGGGCCCGGCAGGACGCTTTCCCCGCGCCGCGCCCCTGCCTGCGGGTCGCCCGTTGCGCTGCGGCCGACCGTGTCAAAAGTATCCGCTTTTTCGGAAACTGTACCCTTTTTACTCACCATGCAACGCCTCTGGGTAAAAAGGTTACGTTATTCACAGTTTCCTCGCAAGCGCCACGGAGGATATTTTTGGATTTTCTGTTTTATATCAGCATATTACACACAATGGCACACCGCTTGCTAAAAGGCAGGCAAAGCACAGGCACAAGAATTCCGGCGCATCCCGCGCCCCACACTTCAGCAACGAGGAATACCCATGACCATGTTCAGCAAACGCATCACCACCCTGGCTCTGGCCGCCATCCTGGCCCTTGGCGCGGCCGGCGCGGCGGAGGCCGCCAATGGCCGCGACTACCGCCCCGATGCCTACGCCTACCCCGGCCTTTCCCCCGAACAGGAGGCCGCGGCCAGGAAACTCCATACCGAAAGCCTTGCCGGCACCACCGCCCTCCGCGATGCGTTGCGCGCCAAGCGCGCGGAGCTGGATGCCCAGCTTGCCAGCCCCGATCCGGACAAGGGCAAGATCGAGAGCCTTTCGCGTGACATCGGCGAACTGCGCGGCAAGCTGATGGCCGCCCGCGTGGACCTGCGCGCCAAACTCGCCAAGGAAGGCATCCCGGCCGAGGCCTATGGCCCCGCGCCCCAGGGCCGGCCCGGCCCCGGTTACGGCGGCCCCGGCTACGGCCCCTGCTGGGGTCCGGACGGCCACGGCTACGGCTACGGCTACCACCACGGGCGCCGCGGCGGTCACCACGGCGGCTACGGCCCGCGCGGGGGCTGCTGGAACTAGCCTTCTTGGGGCCAAACCCGTCGCGGGGCGCCCCTCCGCAACGCCTCCTGAACACGCAAAAACGGGGAGCCTTCCGGCCCCCCGTTTTTGCGTCTGTTCCGCGCGGGAACGCCGTCCCGCCGGTCCGTGGTTCGTCTAGAAGCTGTAGGCGAAGATGACTTCGGCCTTCCAGACATCCTGCTTCTGGAAGGAGGTATCGCGGTCGCCGGCCTTCTTCCAAGTGTCGTTGTCCACAAAGTTGGCGATGTAGCTGAGTTCGAGGTTGATATCGAAGTTCTCGTACATCTTGTAGTTGTTGACCAGGTTGAACTCCAGCAGGCCGTCGTTGGTGGTCAGGTACGGGCCGGTATTGCTGCCCATGCCCTTGTCCCAGGCCCAGGCATTTTCCATATACTTGACCATGCCGGTGCTGTTGGTGCCGCCCCAGTAGGCCACGCGGAAGGTGTGGGAGAGATCTTCCACAAAGCTCATGTCGCGGAGCTGGAGGCCGACGCCCCAGGTGCCGGAATAGTCGAGGCAGAAGTCCTGCCAGGCCCAGCCGTAGTTGCCGTCACCCATGAAGGAGGTCATGTTCGCCATGGGCACGACGGAGGGCATGCGCTCGGAACCGTTCCTGGGGTTGCCGTCGTCACCGGAGGCGTACCAGCCGAAGATGCCGGGAACGCCCCAGTCCATCTTGTATTCCACAAGGGCCTTGGCCAGCCAGCCCTGACGCTCGGTGCTGGAACGCTTGGCAACGCCGTTCTTGGAAGCCCAGTAACGGCCCATGCCCTCGGAATAGCCGTAGTTGAGGTCCACCTCGATGTTCAGCGGATCAAAGGCAGTGATGCTGAAGGGCAGACCGGCCCAGAACAGGGTGCCGTAGCCCTTGCTGGTGCCGCCGATCTTGTCGCGGCCTACGAGGCCGGGATAGGGATAGAGGCTGTAGTTCAGATTACCGTCCTTGGTCGAGAAGCCATCCCCGCGACCCTGCCATTCCTCGATGCCTTCCATGGAATTGGCGCCCTTCATGCCGAGCATGGCCCAGGGCGTGATGGAGAAGCCGTCCAGGG
>CAZNXQ010000069.1:0-8108 GCA_964576895.1 uncultured Desulfovibrio sp. | reverse complement strand
TCCTGCGCGAGGGATTTTTCCGGCGCATGCGCAATCTGGAATCCCTGGGGGAAAACCTCTGGTGTTTCATGGCCGGTTTCCTCCTGGCGGAGGACTGCCGGCGGGACAAGGTGGAACTCATCCATTCCTCCTGGGCCAACGGGCCCGCCACGGCGGCCTGGGTGGCCTCGCGGCTCACGGGCATTCCCTTTGCCTTCACGGGCCGCGCCGGTGACATCTACCCTGAGGATGGCCTGTTGCGGGAGAAGTCCCGCGATGCGCTCTTCATCCGCACCAACAACGCCGCCAATGTGGCCTGGCTGCGGCGTTTCTGCCCCGCAGGGGAAGAAGCCAAGGTGCGCCTCGTCTATAACAGCCTCACCTTCACGGAGCGCGCGCCGTGCGCCATGCCCATGCAGCCGCCGTATCGCCTGCTGGCCGTGGGGCGTTTTGCCAGAACCAAGGGCTTTCCCGAACTGCTCACGGCCATGGCGCGCCTCAGGCGCGAGCGCGTGCCCGCGCGTCTGACCCTTGTGGGCGACGGCGCGTGGCGGCGCAAACTCACCGGCCAGCGACGGCGCCTCGGCCTGGAAGACTGCGTGGAGATGCCCGGTTTCGTGCCCCATGACGAACTGCGCCGCTACATGCGGAGCCATGACATCCTGGTGGTGCCGAGCGTGGTGCACGGCAACGGCGACCGCGACGGCATCCCCAATGTCATCATGGAAGCCCTTTCCATGGGCATGCCCGTCATCGCCACCGATGTCTGCGGCATCGCCGAGGTCATCCGCAACGGCGAGACCGGCCTGCTGGTGCCCCAGCGCGATCCGGCGGCCCTGGCCAACGCCGTGCGCGCCATGCTGGCCGACAGGGATCGCGCCCAGGCCATGGCCCACGCCGGGCGCGACCTTGTGGAAACCATGTTTGACCGCCAGCGCAACATCGCCGCCCTGCGCGACCTCTATGTGAACGCGGCGCGCTCCCGCCCCGGTGCCGGAAAATGATGCCCACGCCGCTCATCCCCTGCGCCGGAGCGGCGGCACGCGGAGGCTCCCGGCCCGGAAACGCTCCCTCCGGCAGCGGCCACTGGACAAGGCCGTCAAAAACGGTAGAAAGGAAAGGTATGGACAGCCGGATGCCACATACGGACACTTGCGCGCGCCCGTGGAGACGCCCCGCCCCGGAGGCCCGCTCATGAACGTCCCCCCACGCGGGCAGCGGCACGCCGGGGATGCGCCGTCCGCCCCATCCCTGCCGCCGCTCCCGGCGGGCCTGCCCCATGTGGCCTATGTGGTGCTCTGGTACCCGCTCTTCACCCAGCCCTTCATTTTCCGCGAAGTGGAAGCCCTGCGGCAGCGCCTGCCCCTCGCCGTCTATACGCTCTACGGCCGCAATCTGCGCCACTGTTCGGATGAAATGCGCGCAACGGGCAGCCATGCGCGCGTCTATGGCATGCGCGCCGCGCCGCGCTTCTGCCTGGAGATCCTGCGGCAGCTCTGCACCCATCCCGTGCGGCTCTGGCGCCTGTTCCGCCGCAGCTGCTGCCGCCGCTGGCAGAGCTGGGAGATCCTCGGTGAAAACCTCTGGGCCTTCTGCGCGGGCGTTTCCCTGGCGCGCCGCTTCCGCGAGGACGGCATGGACATGGTCTATGCGCCATGGCCGCGCGGCGCCGCCACGGCCGCCTGGGTCGCCGCCACCCTGGCGGGTCTGTCCTTTGCCACGGCCGCGCGCGGCGACAATCTGGAGCCCGCCGATCCGGACCTTGCCGACAAGTTCGCCGCCGCGGCCCTGGTGCGGGCCAACAACGCGGCCGACCAGGCCCGCATCGAGGCTTTCGGCCGGGGCGAAGCCAATGGCAAGACGGTGCTTGTCTATAACGGGCTCACCCTGCCCTTGCCCGGTCCGGACGTGACGGACGGGGCGGCGCG
Source organism: uncultured Desulfovibrio sp. (assembly GCA_964576895.1). Classification (GTDB taxonomy): domain Bacteria; phylum Desulfobacterota; class Desulfovibrionia; order Desulfovibrionales; family Desulfovibrionaceae; genus Desulfovibrio. The sequence goes on along the minus strand of CAZNXQ010000069.1, from coordinate 6,201 downwards.
CTTTGTGCCCGGCCCCCTGCGCCTGCTGGCCGTGGGCCGCTTTGACGTGACCAAGGGCTTTGACGTGCTGTTGCGCGCCTGCGCCCTGCTCAAGCAGCGCGGGCTTGACTTCCGCCTGACGCTTGCGGGCGGCGGCGGCAAGGTCATGGGTCTGGGCGGCATGGAAGACCAGCTGCGCCACCTGCGCGCGGAGCTCGGCCTCACCCAGGACGTGGAGCTGCCCGGCCTGATCTCGCATAATGAACTGCCCGCCCTGCTGGCCGAGCATGACATCTTTCTCGCCCCCTGCGTGGTGCACGCCTCAGGACGGCGCGACGGCATCCCCAACACCGTCATTGAGGCCATGGCCTATGGTCTGCCCGTGGTGGGGACCACGGTCAACGCCCTGCCCGAAGTGATACGCCATGGCGAAACCGGCCTTGCGGTGGCGCCGGGCGACGCCGAGGCCCTGGCCGAAGCGGTGCTGCGCCTGGCCGCGGAACCCGTTGCGGCACGCCGGATGGGCGAGGCCGGGGCGCGGCTGGCAAAGGAAATGTTTGACCCCGGCGCCAATGCGGACCGCCTGGGCGCGTTTCTCGCGGAAGGGCATGCGCGCTGGCGCGCCGGACACCCGCGCCGGGGAGCGGACCCATGTGCGGCATAGCCGGCATCCTGCGTCTGGACGGCGGCGCCCTGCCCCCCGGCACCGGGCGCGCCCTCAGGGCCATGACCGACAGCATGGCCTGCCGGGGGCCGGACGGCGAGGGCTTCTGGCGCCAGGGCCCGGTGGCGCTGGGCCATCGGCGGCTCTCCATCATCGACCTCGCGGGCGGCAGCCAGCCCATGACCAGCGCGGACGGCAGCCTCTGCGTGGTGCACAACGGCGAGATCTACAATTTCCGGGAGCTGCGGCGCCAACTGGCCGGCAGGGGCTTCACCTTCCGCACGGAATCGGACACGGAGCTCGTGCTTGCGGCCTATGCCGCCTGGGGCGAGGCCTGTCTGGACCGTTTCGAGGGCATGTTCGCCTTTGCCCTCTGGGACGGCCCGCGCCGCCGCCTCTTCTGCGCCCGCGACCGCTTTGGCAAGAAGCCCTTTTTCTATACCCTGCAGAACGGCGTCTTCTGCTTCGCGTCCGAACTTTCCGCCCTGGCCCTGCTGGGGCGGCCGGAACCGGCGGCCGTCGCCGCGCCGGACGGGCAGGAGGGCGCGTGGCCGGACTTTCTGCCGCTGGGCTTCCACCTCGACGCCACGGCCCTCATGCGCTATCTGGCCTATGAATATGTGCCCACGCCGCAGACCATGTACCGCGAGGTCCGCAGCCTGGAGCCCGCGCACTTCCTGCTGCTGGAAAGCGGGGCCACAACGCCCCGGCCCGTGCGCTACTGGGATCTGCCCATGCCTGAGGCCACGGCGCCCGATGACGAGGCCGGCCTCTGCCGCGAACTGGAGCGGCTGCTGGCAGTCGCCGTGCGCCGCCGCCTGGTGAGCGATGTCCCCCTGGGCGTCTTTCTTTCCGGCGGCATTGATTCCTCCATCGTGGCGGGGCTCATGGCCCGCGAATCCTCCTCGCCGGTCATGAGTTTTTCCATCGGCTTCAGGGAGGCGAGCTACGACGAATCGCGCTATGCGCGCCTCGCGGCCACGGCCTTCGGCACGGATCACCATGAGCGCATCCTCTCGGCGGCGGAATGCGCGGAGGAACTTCCCGGCATCGTGAGCCGGATGGACGTGCCCATGGCCGACGCCTCCTGCGCGCCCACCTGGCTGCTCTCCGGCGTGGCGCGCGAGCGTGTGACCGTGGCCCTGGGCGGCGACGGCGCGGACGAACTCTGGGCGGGCTACGAACATTATATCGGCTACAGGCTCGCCCAACGCTACAATGCCCTGCCCGGCTGGCTGCGGCGGAAGGTCATCGAGCCGCTGGTCCACCGGCTGCCGGCGTCCGCGGGCTATATCAATCCGCGTCTGGCGTGCGAGACCTTCCTGCGCGGGGCGGCCGCGCCGGACTGGCTGCGTGTCCAGACCCTGCTCACCGCCCTTGGGCCGGAACTTCAGGGCAGGATCCTGGATCGGGACTGGCTGGCCCGCCATGGCGGTGAAGCCGCCCTGCGGCCGGAAGCGCTGTTCGCGCCCACCCGCCTCCAGTATGAACACTGGCTGCCCGAAGACGCGGCAGCGCCGCTGGCCCGCGCCTTTCACGTCTATGTGCGCCAGTTCATGCTGGATGACATTCTCGTCAAGGTGGACCGCTGCTCCATGCTCCATTCGCTGGAAGTGCGCGCGCCGTTTCTGGACAGGGACGTGGCCGAATTCGCGGCGCGCCTGCCCGTGGGCCTGCGCCTTCACGGCTTCAGGCGCAAATATCTGCTCAAGAAGGCCTTTGCCGGGCTCCTGCCGCGCGAGATCCTGCACCGCAACAAGCGCGGCTTCCAGATCCCGGTGGCGGAATGGCTCAGGGGCAGGCTGCGGCCGCTCATGGAAGACCTGCTCGGCGAGCGGACCCTGGCGGCCCAGGGCCTGTTCGCTCCGGCCGCCGTGCGCGCCCTTGTGGACGCCCACTGTTCGGGCCGCGCGGACCTGCGCAAGCCCCTGTGGACGCTCATGGTGCTCCAGCTCTGGCTTCGCGCCAATCCGGCGGATTTCTGAGCGGATTTCTGAACGGACACGCCGCCGCGGCACGTCTTGCCTCCCGGCGCGGCGTGCCTATACTTGAGAGCGGCCTGACCGGCATCCGCGCCCACGGCGCGGCGACCTTCCGCATCCACCAGCCCGCGCCCGCGGGGCGCGGCCTTCATATCGCCCCAAGGAGGCTCGCATGACCAGCCAGATCAAAACCCTCTTCCTGCTGGCCCTGCTTTCCGGCATCATCATCGTCCTCGGCGGCCTGCTCGGCGGCCGCGGCGGCGTCATCATCGCCTTTGGCCTCGCCCTGGTGATGAATGTCGGCAGTTACTGGTATTCGGACAAGATCGTGCTTTCCATGTACCACGCGCGGGAACTGGCGCCCGAAGAGGCGCCCTACCTGCATGACATCGTGGCCGAACTCGCCCGCAACGCCGGCGTGCCCAAGCCCCGCGTCTGCGTCATCCCCGAAGAGGCGCCCAACGCCTTCGCCACCGGCCGCGACCCGGAACACGCCGTGGTGGCCGTCACCGAAGGCATCCTCCGCCTGCTCTCGCCTGAGGAATTGCGCGGCGTGGTGGCCCACGAAATGGGCCATGTGGTCAACAGGGACATCCTCATCCAGACCGTGGCCGGTGTCATGGCGTCGGCCATCGTGACGCTGGCGAACATTTTCCAGTTCACGGCCATTTTCGGGGGCGGCCGTGACGGCGAGGGCGGCGGCAACCCCATCGGCGCCCTGGTGCTGGCCCTGCTTGCGCCCATGGCCGCCGGGCTCATCCAGATGGCCATTTCCCGCTCGCGCGAGTTCTTTGCCGATGAGACCGGCGCGCGCCTCTGCGGCCAGCCGCTGGCCCTGGCGGGAGCCCTCGCCAAGCTCGGCGCGGCCAGCGGGCGCACGCCCCTGCGCTCCGGCAACCCGAGCACGGCCGAGATGTTCATCGTGGCCCCGCTCTTCGGACGCGACGGCGGCGTGGCGAAGCTCTTCAGCACGCATCCGCCGCTGGAGGAACGCATCGAGCGCCTGCGCGCCATGGCCGCGCGGGGATGAAACCGATGCCCGGACCCGACGGCCGCATCCCGGCAGTTGCCGCAGCCCTTGCGCTCGCCGCGAGCCTCGCGCTCGCGGCCTGCGCGGGGAGCGGGCCCGTGGCCCCGCGGCCGGTCCAGCCTCCCGTGCCTCCGGAGGACTGCGCCACGCTCCATGTGGTCGCGCCGGGAAACTTCATCATCGACCTCGCGAGCGGGGCGGAGGTGGTGCTGGACCCCTCCGTGCGGGAATTTCCGCTCTTCTGCGGGCCGGATACGGCGGCCCAGGCTCTCAAAGCGGCCCTTGCCTCCGGGCGCCTTCCCGCCGGGGACTGGCGCATCTATCGCCTTGAAGGCGGCTTTACCGACCTGGTCCAGACGGCGGAACCCGGCGGCCCCAGCCCGTATGCGCTCGCCCGTCAGGCGCGTCTGGCCGACTGGGTGGACGGGGATGCCGCGCCCGCACCGGGAAAGGGGAAACGTCAATGAACCGCACTGCCGACGCCGCGCCGCTGCTGGAGCGGATCAACGGCCTGCCGCTCCTGCGGCCCTGGGGCGTGCCGCGCTCGCTGCGGCAGGTCTGCTGTGTCATCTGTCATGAACACCTTGGATTTCTGCCGCGTTTTTGCGCCGCATACCCGGACCTGGACATCCGCATGCTCATGGTCCCCGACCTGCCGGAGGACGCGCCGCGCAGCTTCTCCCTGCCGGGACCGGAGCACGCCGGGGAGATCCCCGTGCGCGGCGTGGAGCGGCTCGGCACCACGCCCCAATGGGCCAAGATATTCCTCGTTCCCGATACGGTCATGCTGACGGCGGTGTGCCGCCTCATGACCGTTTACGGCGGCGGCATGCTCTATCTGGACGGCCTTCGGGATCCGCCCTTCGGCAGGCGTGCGCCGCTGCCGGACTTTTTCGCCCGCCACGCGCCCCGGTTGCAGACCGTCTTCGATCTGCTGGCGGACGAAGCCAGCCGCACGACCTATGCGGCGCGCATCAAGGCCCTCATGACCGGCGACGCGGGCTATCTCCCCCTTGCGCCGCACGGGGAATACGAGCATCCGCGCATCCGCCCGCGGGCCGGTGACATCATGATCGACGGCGGCGTTTCGGACATGGTGGGCGCGCAAATCGCCTTTGCCGGGCAGGTGGGCCCCACCGGCTGCATCCACGGCTTCGAGCCCATCCCCTGGATGGCGGACGCGGCGCGAAAGACGCTGGCCCCATGGCCGTGCTACAGGCTGCACACCGCCGGGCTGGCCGAACGGCGCGGTCAGGCGGCGTTCGCCTCCCTGCGCGACTCTTCGCACATCTGCGCCGGCGACGGCGACGGCACCGTGCGTTGCGAGCTGGTGAGCATTGACGATGTGGTGCGGGAGGAAGGGCTTGAACGGGTGGACTGCATCAAGCTGGATGTGGAAGGCGCGGAACTGGACGCCCTGCGCGGCGCCGAGGCCACCATCCGCCGCTTCCGGCCCAGGCTCGTCATCTGCCTCTACCACAGGCCGGAAGACCTGATGACCCTGCCGCTCCACGTCAAAAGCCTGGTGCCGGAGTACCGCCTTGAGGTGGCGCACGCCTCCTGCGACTTCACGGACACCATCCTCTATGCCGAGGTGCCGGAAGCCTGAGACGCCAGCCATGCCCCCGGCGGGGGCGGCTCATGGCCGCGCCAGGGCGGCGAGCGCCTCGCCCACGCGGCGCAGGGCATCCGCCAGCGCATCGTCGGCCACGGCATAGGACAGGCGGACGCACCTGTCGTCGCCAAAGGCCGCGCCGGGCACCAGGGCCACATGCGCCCTGTCCAGCAGATAGGAGCACAGGGAGGTGGAGTCGCTGATCTCCCCGCCGTAGAGCGCGCTCACGTCCACAAAGAGATAGAAGGCGCCGTCCGGCCGGGGGCAGACCACGCCCGGCCAGGCGCTCACGATGTCCATGGCCAGGTCGCGGCGGCGATGGAAGGCGCGGCGCATTTCCATCAGGCAGTCGTCCGGCCCTTCCAGCGCGGCCAGCGCGGCCTTTTGCGCCACGGAGCAGACGTTGGAAAGGCTGTGCCCCTGCAGGGCGGTCATCTTTCTGATGATCTCCGGATGCGCGGCCATGAAGCCCACGCGCCAGCCGGTCATGGCATAGCTTTTGGAAAGGCCGTTGACCACCGCCACCAGCTCCGGACAGTGCGCGAACCAGGTGATGGCGCTCGTCATCTGCGCGGGTTTGAAGACAAGCTGGTCATAGATCTCGTCGGAAAGGACAAAGATGTTGCGCGCCAGGGCCCAGCGCATGATGTGCATGAACTCCCGGTCGGCATAGACCGCACCGGAAGGGTTGCAGGGCGAATTGAGGATGAGCAGCCGCGTCCTGTCCGAAACATGGTTTTCCAGCATGAGCGGCGTCACCTTGAAGCCGAGCTCCGCGCCCGCGGGCACGGTCACGGGCACGCCCCCGGCCAGGCGCACCATGTCCGGATAGCTCACCCAGTAGGGCGACGGGATGAGCACCTCGTCGCCGGGATTGATGACGGTCTGGAGAAACGTGTAGAGACACTGCTTGCCGCCCGCGCCGATGATG
>CAZNXQ010000068.1:0-8357 GCA_964576895.1 uncultured Desulfovibrio sp. | reverse complement strand
CCGAAGCCGAAGTCGTCGGGCACGCTGCTTTCGGCGGCGGGCTGGGCCTCCTCCGCCGCGGCGGCCCCGGCGGCGCCGGCGGCAGCGGCGCCACCCACGACCATGCCCTTGAGGCCGTCCTTGATGGCGTCCTTGATGGTCTGCATGAGTTCGTCGTGGCTCACGGCGACCTTGCCCTGGAATTCGGCGATCTGGCGGTTGAGGGCGCCCATGTCGGTCTTCATGGCCTTGATCTTGCCTTCCAGCTCGTCGCATTTTTTCTGCGCGGCCTCGGCGCGGGCCTCAAAGGGTTCCAGTTCGCGCACGCGGGCCTCAAGCCTGACCACGGCCTCGCTCTGGCGGGTGGCGGCGGCATTGGCCTCGGCCAGGGCGTCCAGGGCCTGGGCGGCCAGGGCCCTGGTGCGGCCGTCCATGGGCGTGAGGGAGACATTGTCGCCCAGGGCCTTGCGCCACTTGCCCACAAAGGCCGACCAGTCCTGCCCCTCGGCCCATTCAAAGTCCATGAATTTCGGGTACCAGCGCGCGAGCCACGCGGCGGCGAACGGGGCCACGGCCGCGGCGCAGGCGGCGCAGGTCACGGAACGGCCCGCGATGAAGCCGGCCAGTTCCTTTACGTCCGCGTCCTTTTTGCCCGTGACGAGGGCGAGAACGGATTCCAGGGGAAAGACTTTGCGATCGTCAGCCATGGCGGCTTCCTCCTCAAAAAGCGATACGACGTTCGTGCGATGCCCGTGCCGTGGCTGCGGGTCAGCTTCTTCCATACATCCGCACATAGACCATGGCCGCCACCCGGTAGACAAAGTGTCCGAGCTTGGACCAGGGCGCATAGGCGAAGAGCATCCAGACAAAGACCAGATGCAGGTAGTAGACGATGAAGGCCGCGTGGACGGAATCCATGAGCCGGAAGATCTGGGAGAGCATGCCGGTCACGGCCACCAGCCAGATGATGCCGAGCAGGTACCAGTCGTACCAGCTGGAGGACTGGTATCTGGGATCGAGCCGCGCGCGCCGCCAGGTGAGCAGGGCCAGGGCCACGAGGAGCAGGAGGGCGCCCACGTTGGCGAGGATCTTCACCGGGAAGGTCAGGGGCATGGGCGTTTCGATGAGGATGCACGGCAGCACCTTGCCGCCCCAGTGCCCCAGGGCCACGATGGCCGTGACGCAGGCGAGGATGGCGAAGCTCCAGACCAGCATGGTGTGCGAGACGCGGCGCCCCTCCTGGGGCACGCCGGTGGCCGGGCCGTCCTGGCAGTCGTCGAACTTGCGGCCCGTGATGACCTCGTCAAAGAGCACATCCCAGAGGTGCAGGAGCCAGCACTTTTGCCTGCCCAGCACAAGGAGACTGCCGCCGGGCTTGAACATGCGCCAGAGGCGCGCGCAGCCCACGGCGAGGATGGCCGCCGCGCCGAAGAAGGTGAGCATGAAGATGGGGTCGATGGTATAGTCGCCGTAGAAGATCTGGCCGAAGACGATCCGGCCGTCCGCCGCGCGGGGGAACCACTCGCCGTTGTTGTAGCCCGCGCGGACCCACCAGACCACCAGCCAGAGGAGGGCCGGAATGGCGAAGAGCCAGGCAAGCCCCCTGGGCGAGCTCATCCACTTGCCCACGATGGCCGGGGCCGTGAGGTCGCGGTAGATCATGTTTCTGGCGGCGGCCATCATTTCCGCCGGCTTGGCGCCGCGCGGGCAGAGGTCCGAGCAGTTGCCGCAGTTGTGGCAGAGCCAGAGGTCCACATCGGCCGCGAGTTTGTCCTTCAGGCCCCAGGAAGCCCAGATCATTTCCTTGCGCGGATAGGGCGCCACCTCCGGCGAGAGCGGGCAGGCCACCGAACAGGTGGCGCACTGGAAGCACTTTTTGAGGTCTTCGCCCCCGGCTTCCATCAGCTCCCGCGTGAAGGCGGGATCGGTGTGCAGCGTCATTTGCGCCATGGAACCTTCCTCCTACATGCCCTTGAACGGGTTGGGGCCAAGGGCCGTGATCCGGGCGACAAAGCCGTCGATGAGGTCCGGCACCCTGTCATATTCGTCAATGGCCACTTCAAGCTGATCCACGCGCTCCGGCTCCACGCCGAGGCGGCTCAGGGTCTCGGCGATGTTGTCGCGTCTGCGGCTGCAGATCTCCGAACCCTTGATGAAGTGGCACTGGTAGTCATCGCCGTACTTGCAGCCCAGCAGCAGCACGCCGTCAAAGCCCTTGCTCATGGCGTCGGAAACCCAGATGGCGTTGACCGAACCCAGGCAGCGGACCGGGATGACGCGGCAGTACGGACTCCATGCCCTGCCGCGCATGCCCGCCATGTCCAGCGCGGGGTAGGCGTCGTTTTCGCAGGCGAGGATGAGGATGCGCGGGCCTTCCTTCTTGAAGTCCTTGGGCACCTGCACTTCGCGGATCATGGAACCGATCTGGTCGATGCTGTAGTTGGCAAAGGAGATGACGCGTTCCGGGCAGGCCCCGAAACAGGTGCCGCAGCGGCGGCAGCGCGCCGGATTGGGCTTGGGCGTGCCCTTTTCGTCATCGTCCAGCGCGCCGAAGGGGCATTCCTCGGTGCAGCGTTTGCACTGGGTGCAGCGCACGAAGTTGAAGAGCGGGTACGAGGTGTCGCCGGAGCGCGGCAGGACCGCCACGCCGTGTTCCGCCGCCTCGATGCACTGGATGGCCTTGAGCACGGCGCCGCGGGCGTCCTCCTCGCAGGCGTCCAGGGTCATGGGCTGGCGCACGCAGCCGGCGGCATAGACGCCGGTGCGCCGCGTCTCGTAGGGGAAGCAGATGTAGTTGGAGTCCGCGTAGCCGTCAAAGAGGTCAAGATCCGGGAAGTCCGGGCCCTGCCGGTAGGCGAAGTTGACGGTCAGGTCTTTGGCCGTGGTGGGCACCAGGCCGCAGGGCAGCACGACAAGATCCACATCCAGGTCAAAGTCCATGCCCAGCAGGGTATTGGCGCAGGAGACCACCACGCGGTCGCCATGGTCCGTGATGGCGGTGACGTCGGCCTTGGTCAGCATCAGGCCCAGACGGTCCTGCATCTTCTTGTAGAAGCGTTCCAGAATGCCGGGAATGGCCATGTTCTTGTAGATGACGAAAGCCTGGACCGCGTCGTTGGTCTTGTCGCAGATGATATTGGCCTGACGCAGCATGCCCACGCTGTTCACGGCGTTGGAGTACTGGAGATGGCGGATGCTCTCCAGGTCTTCCTTGACGTAGGGCGCGTCCATGTTTTCGCCGTCGCTCTCCACGTTCTGGCCTTCGTCCTCCTTCTGCGCGTCGGCGGCTTCGTCGGCGCCGCCGTCGCCGGCCCTGGCTGCCAGAGCGGCCGCGCCAAAGGCCTTTTCGGCCAGGGTGGTGTCGAGCACAAAGGCGATGCGCCGCGCCGTGACCGTGCCTTCCACGAGCATTTTCGCGAACTGGCCCGCATGGATGATGGACGGGCTGCCGTAGCCCATGGGCTCAAGGTATTTGCCGTCCAGCGGCGTCCAGCCCGTGGCGAGCACCACCGCGCCCACCTGGACCGTCACCGTGCCGGAAGGCGTGGCGAGCTCGGCCGTGAATTCGCCGGGCTGGCCTTCCAGCTTCGCCACCGTGGACTGAAGATGCAGGGTGATGGCGGGTTCGGCCTCCAGCCGGGCGATATGGTCCGCCAGGTTGAGCGGCTCCTTGTCCGTCCAGGGGGAGGACAGGGGCGAGGTCATGGGGATGTTGTTGGCCGCGCCGCCGAGCCTGTCGGCCTTTTCCACCAGAACGACCTCGTAGCCCGTGGCCGCGGCCTCCATGGCCGCGCGCATGCCCGTCCAGCCGCCGCCGATGACGAGGATGCGGCGCACCCCGGCCACCACGGCGGGTTCGGGGGTTTCGGTCTTCTGGAGGCGCACCATGCCCATGTTCACATAGTCGGTAGCCATGAGCCGCAGGAGCTCAGGCGCCTCGCCGGGAGCAAGCCCCTCCACGGAGGCGCCGTCCGGGTCGCGGTAGGCGAGCACGCACTGCTCGCGCAGGTTGACATGCTCCACCTGGACAGGCGTGTCGCCATTGGGCGCGAAACGGTAGAGATCCGCGTCCACGCGCGGCGAGGCGCCGCAGAGGAGCACGCCGTCCAGCCCCTGGGCCGCGATGTCGGCCCGGATCTCGTCCACGGCCTCGGCGAGCACGGGCACCGCCTTGACCGTGGCCGCGAGCTCGCCCCATTTGTCGCGCACGCCCTGGGCCAGGGCCTCCGCGTCCAGGCCGCCGCCGATGTTTGACAGATCAAAATAGACGCCAATCTTGCCGGCCATGCCGCCTACCTCCCTTTCACCGTTTGTACCGCCTTCAGGGCGGCGGCTGTGCCGGACTGGGCCGAGCGCGTCACGTCAAGGGGCATGCGCGCGCAGCCGCAGGCAAAGATGCCCGCCTCCTCGCCGCCCGCCACAAAGCCGTCCTCGTCCAGCGGGAGCGGCAGGGGCAGGTCCTGTCCGGCCAGGGCGGGTTGCATGCCCGTGGCAAGGACGGCGAGATCGAAGTCGAGAGAAAGCTTTTCGCCGCGCACCGCGTCCTCGGCCGTGAGGCGCACCCGGTCGTTTTCGATCTGGACGGCCTCGGCCACCTTGCCCTTGATGAAGGTCACGTTGGGGAGCGCCTGCACCTTTTCCAGCACCTTGACGTAGCGGCCGGGCGCGCGCAGGTCGATATAGAAGACCGTGACCCTTGTCTGCGGGTGCTGCTCGGCGAGGTAGAGGCACTGCTTGAAGGTAGCCATGCAGCAGATGTAGGAGCAGTAGCCGAGGTGGTTCTGGTCGCGGGAGCCCGCGCACTGCACGAAGCCCACCGAGAGCGGCGCGCGCCCGTCGGAGGGCCGCACGATCCTGCCGCCCGTGGGCCCGAAGGCCGAGGCCAGGCGCTCCATCTGCATGTTGCTGATGCAGTTGCGGATCTCGCCGCCGCCGAGGTTGGCGAGATTGCGCATGGCATAGGGCTTCCAGCCGGTGGCCACCACGATGGCGCCCACGGAAAGCTCGATCTCGCGCGGGGACTCATCCATCTGCAGGAAGCGGTTCCCGGCCACGCGCGCCGCGTCGGCGCGGGTGAGGGTGTCCGGGTCCAGCGCCCAGCGCGCGGGGTAGGCGAAGGGCATGGGCTTGTAGAGCGCCTTGCGCGAACCCAGGCCAAAGTCGAATTCGCTGGGGGCCTCGCCGTCCAGGCTCTGGGCCAGCAGGCTGAAATCCACGTTATGCGGCGCCGTGTGCCGGGGCGAGAGGCGCACGCGCGCCGTGTAGTCGCCCTTGCGCCCGGAAAGGCCCACCACCTCCGCGAGCGTCAGGCAGGTGATGCGCGGGTTCTTCCTGATGCGCTGGAACTGGATCTCCAGACCGCAGGAGGGCGGGCAGAGTTTGGGAAAATACTTGCTGAGCTGGGCCACCCGGCCGCCGAGCCAGGGCGATTTTTCCACGAGGTAGACGTCGTGGCCCAGTTCCGCCGCTTCGAGGGCGGCGGTAAGGCCTGAAAAGCCCCCGCCCACGACGAGAATGGCGTTGGACATCCTGGAGATCCTCCTGCGTTGCGCGGCGCACGGAATACCGGCTCCCGCCGCGGGAACCGCCCCGGAGGCCGGAGCGGATGAAAAAGGGGGCGACCCCCCTGACAGTGGCAAACGCCGCGTGGCGGGGTTTGCGCCGCCGGCGGCAAGACCGCTGGCGAAAAGACACGAAAAACAGCGCGTGACGGCGTGGCGCCGCCGCGGGCGGCTGCTGGTTTTCCGGGCTGCCGTCAGGAGGCGGCCCTGGGGCCGCCTCCTGAGGGTGTGATGCCGTTTGCCCGACTAGTCGGGGATGATCTGGATGTAGGGCTTCTTGAAGAAGGTCGTCTCGCCGGTGGCGGGATTGAACTTCGAGTTCACGAAGCACTTCCACTTGCTGTCGTCCAGGCCCATGTGGTCCGCGCGGTAGTAGAAGCCCGGATAGCGGGATTCCTCGCGGAAGGCGATGTGCTGCATGTGCAGGCGCACCGTCCACAGGCGATGGTAGTTCTCCCAGCAGCGCAGCAGTTCATGCAGGTCGCGGGCGGCCAGCTTGGCGGAGTCTTCCTCCAGCATGTCAAGCAGATGGAAGCCCGTGTTGAGCATGGCCTGGGAGGTGGTGTAGTAGGTCGCCACGCCGCCGCCGTATTCGTCGGTGGCCTTGATGAGCCGCATCATGAAGTTCTTGGGCGCGATGTAGCTCGGGTTGACCACGGGGTCGGTGGAGACGGCCTTGCCCTTCTGGAAGTTGTAGTAGGGCCGGTAGATGAGGTCGCGCAGCTCGTCCTCGGTCTCCTTGATCTGGGGCTGGAAGTCCTTGTGATCCACGCAGAAGCGCACCATCTGCTTGCCGGCGATGCGGCCTTCGGCGTGCGAGCCGGAGGAGAACTTGTGGCCGGAAGCGCCCACGCCGTCGGCGCAGGTGAACAGGCCCTCGACCGTGGTCATGCGGTTGTAGACCTTGCCGTTGCTGGCGCGGATCTTGTATTCCTCAGGAACCCAGGCTTCGTCCGGGCCGGAGACCCAGATGCCGCAGCAGCCGGAGTGCGAACCGAGCAGATAGGGCTCGGTGGGCATGATCTCGGAGCCGCGCTCCTCAGGCATGGTGTCGGTGCAGGCCCACAGGTTGGCCTGGCCCACGCACATGTCGAGGAAGTCTTCCCACGCCTCGGACTCAAGGTCTTTCTGCTGCTCTTCGTTGAGCGTGGCGAAGGTGGTGTTGAGGGCGGTCTTGGTGTCCATGTAGATGGGGCCGCGGCCTTCGCGCATTTCGCGGAGCATCATGTGGTTGCGCAGGCAGGTGGGGATGACGTTGCCCTTGGCGTAGCCGCGGTCCTCGTAGGGCTTGAGCATGGCCTTGTTGGTCACGCAGTAGTCTTCGCCCTTGGCGTTGGTGGCCTTGGCCTTGAAGAGCAGGAACCACGCGCCCACCGGGCCGTAGCCGTCCTTGAAGCGGGCCGGGACGAAGCGGTTTTCCATCATGGTCATCTCGGCGCCGACCTGGGCGCAGAGCGAATAGGTGGAACCGGCATTCCACACCGGGTACCAGGCGCGGCCCATGCCCTCGCCGGTGGAGCGGGGACGGTAGACGTTGACCGCGCCGCCCGCGCCCACCATGATGGCGTTGGCGCGGAAGATGTGGACCTCGTTGGCGCGCAGGTTGAAGCCCACGGCGCCCGCGATGCGGTTGGGCACGTTCTTGTCGAGCAGGAGCTTGACGATGAACATGCGCTCCATGATGCGGTCCTCGCCAAGGGCGTTCTTGGCCGCTTCGGCCACGATGCACTTGTAGGACTCGCCGTTGATCATGATCTGCCAGCGGCCGGAACGCACGGGCTTGTCGCCCTTGCGCAGGCTCTTGCCCTGGGCCTTGGCCTGGGCGCCGTTGAGGTTGTGGCCGTTGTCGTCCTTGATCCAGCAGGGCAGGCCCCAGTCCTCGAAGAGCAGGACGCTGTCGTCCACATGGCGGCCCACGTCATAGATGAGGTCTTCGCGCACGATGCCCATGAGGTCGGTGCGGACCATGCGGACATAGTCGTCGGCGGAGTTGTCGCCAAGATAGGTGTTGATGGCGGAAAGGCCCTGGGCCACGGCGCCGGAGCGCTCAAGGGCGGCCTTGTCGCAGAGCATGATCTTGAGATTGTGCTTGTCGCCCCAGCGCACGGCCTCGTAGGCCACGCCGCACGCGCCCATGCCGCCGCCCACGATGAGCAGGTCGACATCATGCGTTTTGCAGACAGGTTCGGAAATGGGCACGCCCTTGGAGGGTTCTTTCACAGGGATCATCGGCATCTTCGTATTCTCCTTCTCGCGTCGCGCGGATGGCTAGTTGCTGTGGGCGATGACGGTCGTGGTCTTGTCGGCCTCGGCCACGTCGAACTTTTTGCCGAGGACTTCCTTGGGCGTCGGCAGCGAGGCCTCGGTGAAGAGGCGCTCGTCGTCGAGGCTGTCGCCTTCGGGGCGGCCGTCATAAGGCTTGATGGAGCCTTCGGGCGTGGTGCGGATGGGGAACTTGAAGCGCTTCACGCTGCCGTTGCGGAACTGCACCGTCCACATGATGGAATCGGCCGAACGCAGGGGAATACAGGTCCCGCCCATGGGGCAGAAGTCGGCGTAGGGGCGCGCCGAGATGGCGCCCTGGGGGCAGATCTTGACGCAGGAATAGCATTCCCAGCAGGCGTCCGGCTCCTGGTTGTAGGCCTTCATTTCCTCAGGGTCGAGGATCATGAGGTCATTGGGGCAGATGTACATGCAGGCGGTCTTTTCGCCACCCTTGCAGCCGTCGCATTTGGACGGATCGACAAACGTCGGCATACGTGTCCTCCAACTCGTAAGAAGTTATGCCGTGCTCATGCCGGAAATGGCGCGCCCCCC
>CAZNXQ010000067.1:0-8428 GCA_964576895.1 uncultured Desulfovibrio sp. | reverse complement strand
CGCCCTGTTGCCGCTGCCGTTTTTCCTGAAGCTTGTCCCAGTCCCAGTTCATGGCGGAAACGATCCTTGGCTGCTGGTGGGGCGGCGTCCCGGTGCCGCGACGCGCTGCGAAGAGGACTATTCATAGGCCACCCGGCGTTGCTGGTCAAGAAGCAAGGGGGCTGCGGGCGCCCCCCAAGCTCTCATGACAAGCGCGCCTCTCTCTGGTATGCGGAAGGCGTGGGCATGTACGGAAAAGGAGCGCTCATGGTCAGGGACGACAGCGGGCAGCGCGGACGGCTGCAGGAGATCTTTCGGGCAGCACTGGCGGCTGTGGCGCCGGATGCCGCCGTGGCGCGCCATATATGCCTCACGCAGGGCGGCCAGCGCCTTGAGGCCGCCGGTCGCGCCTGGGATCTGGGCCGTGGCCGTGTGCGCGTCGTGGGCGCGGGAAAGGGGGCCGCGCCCATGGCCCAGGCGCTGGAAGGCCTTTTGGGCGATCATATTGACGAAGGCTTCGTGGTCGTCAAGTACGGGCACGAGTTGCCGTTGCGGCGCATTGCCCTGGCCCAGGCGGCGCATCCCGTGCCGGATGCGGCGGGCATTGCCGCCGCCGCCCGCATTCTGGAGATCGCGGGCGCCTGCGTTCCGGGCGACCTGCTCATCTGCCTGCTCACCGGCGGCGCCAGCGCGCTCACGCCCGCGCCCGCGGCCGGCCTGAGCCTTGCGGATATCCAGAGCACGACGAACCTTCTGCTCCAGTGCGGCGCCACCATCCAGGAGGTCAATGCCGTCCGCAAGCATCTTTCGGTCTTCGGGGGCGGCCGGCTTGCCGCGGCGGCCAATGGCGCGGATGTGCTCGGTATCATCGTTTCCGATGTGGTCGGCGATGCGCTGGACGTCATCGCATCGGGGCCCACCTCCCCGGATTTGTCCACCTTTGCCGACTGTCTGGAAATTCTCGGCCGTTTTCATCTCCTCGCCGAAGTGCCGGCGGCGGCGCGTCGCCATCTGGAAGCCGGGGCCGCCGGACTGGCCGGGGAAACTCCCAAACCGGGCGACAGGCTTTTTGACCGGGTATGTAACGTGCTTGCCGCCACCAATGGTCAGGCCCTGGAGGCCGGGGCCGCAAGGGCGGCGGCTCTGGGCATGGAGGCCCGTATCCTCACGGACAGCCTCACCGGCGAAGCGCGGGAGGTGGCGCGCGCGCTCGTGGCCGAAGCCCGGCGCGTGGCCGCTGTTCCCCATGCGGGCGGCGGGAGCGTCTGCCTGCTGGCGGGCGGCGAAACCACGGTGACGATCACGGGCAACGGTCTGGGCGGCCGCAATCAGGAAATGGCGCTTGCGGCCGCGCTGGAGCTTGAGGATCTGCCGGCCGTCAGCTGCCTCTTCGCGGGCACGGACGGTACGGACGGCCCTACCGGAGCGGCCGGCGGTTTCGCCGACGCCGGCAGCGTGGCCCGCATGGGCGGCAGGGAGGCCGCGCGTGCCTTTTTGCGGGACAATAACAGCAATGCGGCCCTCGCGCGCGGCGGTGATCTTTTCGTCACCGGCCCCACGCGGACCAATGTGATGGATCTCGCCATCCTTGTGATCGAAATGCCCGGAGGCGGGCATGGAGCTTGACGCGGACGCTGACGCGCGGCACAACCTGCATGCGGAAAGGGGGCCGGCGCTGTCAGCCGTCCCGATGGGCGGCAACAGGCTGCACCTTGTCGCCATTGGTGGAGCGAACGCCGTGAAGCGGGCATTGCAGCAGCCCGGACAGCATCGGCGGCCCTGCCGCCGGGGAGGAAACGCATGAACCAGCACCCTGACGGCGATGCCGGCAGCGACGCCATGGTTCCCGGAAATCAGGCGAACGGCGGCCGCCGTGTCCTTGACGCCGAAGTTCTCGGACCGGAAGATTCGTCGGGTCGGGAAGGCGGCACTGGCCGTCCCGGTCCGGGCTGGGGAGGCAACGGCACGGGCGCGGGGAGGCCCGGCGGAGGACGGTTCTGCCGCATGGGCGGCACATTCGGCGACCGTGCCGGTGCCGGGTTCGGGCGGGTCTGGATGGCCACGGGTGCGGACGGCAATGCCTGCCTTGTCCCCTGCATCACGTTTGCGCTCTTTCTTGTCTGCCTTTCGCAGTTCGGTCTGCTGGCGGGCATCGGTTTTGCCGTCTTCCATCTTGCGGGCGGCATTGCGGGCAGCATCCGCTCCATGCGGCTGCTCATGGAGGGGCGTCAGGCAAATCCCTGGGCGTGGCGGCTCGGCAACTGGTTCGTTTCGTTTATGCTCACGGTCTGGCTGGCGGGTGGATTTAACGGATGAGCCCTGCAACGGCATGCGCGGACGGCAACCCTGCCGCGGAGACTGTCTGGCAGGTCTACCTGCTCGAATGCCGCGATGGCACGCTGTATTGCGGCATCACGCGCGATCTGGAGCGCCGGGTGGCCCAGCATAACGGGCTTTTGCCGGGAGGCGCCCGCTACACCAGGGGGCGGCGTCCGGTTCGCCTTGTGGCGAGCCTCTCCTGCCCGGACAAGGGGGCGGCGTTGCGTCTGGAGCTCGCGGTCAAGGCGCGTCCCCGCGCGGAAAAGCGGGACCTGCTGTGCGGGCTGCCCAGAGGAAAGGAGGGCGCGCCATGTTGAGCCCTGAGGTGGCGGGCGCCTTTTTTGTGGCGGCGCTCATTCTTTCGCTTGCTCCGGGGCCGGACAATATTTTTGTGCTCACCCAGTCGGCCCTGTACGGCGCGGGCGCGGGCATGGTCACCACGCTTGGCCTGGCGACGGGGCTGTGCGTCCACACCACGGCCGTTGCCCTGGGCGTGGCCGTCATCTTTCGCAGTTCGCCCACGGCGTTCTGGCTGCTCAAGATCCTGGGCGCATGCTATCTGCTGTATCTGGCATGGCTTTCCTTCCGTTCCGGAGCGGCCCTGGCCCGCGTGCCTGAAGCCGCCGGCGGCACGGCACATGGCGGCGCGCGGTTTCCCGGATATGGCGCGCTCTATCGGCGCGGCATTCTCATGAATGTGACCAACCCCAAGGTCTGCCTCTTCTTTCTGGCCTTTTTGCCTCAATTCTGCGAACCTGAGCGCGGCAGCGTGCCGTTTCAGGTCGTTCTGCTCGGTGCCCTGTTCATCCTGGCGACCATTCTCGTCTTTTTTTCCGTGGCCGCTCTGGGCGGCAGGCTGGCGCGCCGGTTCAATGCCTCGCGTCGCGGGCAGATTTTCATCAACCGCACGGCCGGTCTCGTGTTTCTGGGGCTTGCCGTGGCCCTGCTTGTCACGGGGCAATGACCGCCAATACCCAATGATACCAGGGGGCGCGCAGTTCCTGCGCGCCTGAGAGCGAGGGACCCATGCGCAAGTATCTTGTCTCCATCAACGATCTGCCTCCCGGCGGAAAGGAATTCACGCTTGACGATCAGGAAATCTGGCTCGCGCCCTTGCGCGAGTTTCATATGGAGTGCCGCATCCAGCGCCCGCTTGAAGCGCATATAGGCGTTGTTCCCGCTGAGGACGGGTGTCTCGTGCGTGGCAGGCTCACGGGGGCCGTCGTCGTGCCCTGCAACCGTTGCGCCGAAGATGCCTCGGTGGAAATCGACACCGGCTTTGAGGAGTTTGAGGAGATCCCCGCGGAGGAAAACGCCGCGCTGGCCGATGCCGACCCCGATGGCACCGGTCATGTGGTCTATGACCGGCATGCGCCCATGCTCGACCTTGCCGCCGTCTGCTGGGAGGAGTTCATGCTGGCCCTGCCGGTGGCGCCGCTGTGCCGGGAGGAATGCAAGGGATTGTGCCCGATCTGCGGCACCAATCTCAATGAAGGCTGCTGCGCCTGCGCGCCGGAAGATGAGGACCCGCGCATGGCACCCCTGCGGGACCTGGCCGCGCGGCGGCAATAGCCGCCAATGGGCGGGAACGAAGATCTGCAAAGGAGTGACGGCGGTGAACAGCCATATCCGTTTTGATGCCGACAACGGCGCACTTCATCTGCTTGACCAGCGCCTGCTGCCGGAAGCGGAGGCGGATGTGGTCTGCCGTACGCCGGATGACGTCATCGACGCCCTGAAAGCCATGGTGGTGCGGGGCGCGCCTGCCATTGGCGTGACCGCCGCTTTCGGTTGCGCCCTTGCCGCGCGGTGCGCTGTCGTTCATGGCGGAGATGCCGCCCGGCGTCGTCTTGAAACGGACCTTGAACGTCTGGCGACGGCGCGGCCCACGGCCGTCAATCTTCGCTGGGCCGTGGAGCGCATGCGCGGTGTCTGGCGCGCGGCGGAAGCGGGGGGAGCTCTTTCCCTGGCGGAAGTACAGGCGCTCCTTGAGCGCGAGGCACTGGCCATGCAGCGCGAGGACGAAGCCCTGTGCCGCCGTCTGGGGGGGCATGGCGCGGAACTCCTTGGGGATGGCGATTGCGTCCTCACCCATTGCAATGCCGGAGCATTGGCCACGGCGGGGTATGGCACGGCGCTTGGCGTTATCCGCGCCGCGGTGGAGCAGGGCAAGCGCATCCGCGTCATTGCCGATGAAACGCGGCCCTTTCTTCAGGGGGCGCGGCTCACCGCCTGGGAACTGGCGCAGGACGGCATCCCCGTGACGGTGGCCTGCGACAATGCCTGCGCCCACCTCATGAGCAGGGGGATGATCCAGGCGGTGGTGGTGGGCGCGGACCGCATCGCCGCCAACGGCGACACGGCCAACAAAATCGGCACCATGGGCGTGGCCATTCTGGCGCGGCACTTCGGGGTGCCATTTTATGTCGCGGCGCCGCTCTCCACCATTGATGCCGCCACGCCCGACGGCGCGGGCATTCCCATTGAGGAGCGCCCCGCCGCGGAAGTCACCCATATGGGCGGCCGCCGCATCACGCCGGAGGCCGTGCCGGTGTGCAATTTCGCCTTTGACGTCACTCCTGCCGGGCTCATCAGCGGCATCATCACCGAAACGGGCGTTCTCCGGGCTCCGTATGCTGCCAGTATTGCGGCCGCCCTTGCGGGAAAAGGCGGGGAGGCGGTGTTGTGAAGCGTCTGCTCCTGTGGGCGGCCGGGAACCGCGGACCGGAAGGAAGCTTTTCCGACGGGGACGCCGTCCCGCACGACGCGGATACCGTGGTGGCCCTTTGGGATACCTGGGAAGCGCGGCCCGGCGAGGTTTCCATCCCCGCGCGCCTGCATGCCGATCTTCTGGCGATCCGTGCCGAGCATATGGCCTGGGCCTATGACATGGGGCGCCTTTCCACAGTTTCGGGCGGCCGTGCGGCAGGCGAGCTGCAGGAGCGCCTGCGCTGTGGCGAGGAGCTTTCCATGTGGTGGTGCTCCCTGCTCTATGAACGCCATCCCAAGATGACGCCCAATCTCTACACCATCTACAAACTGCGTTGTCTTGAGCGCCTGCTGGAAGCGGAGAACTGCGCCGCCGTGCATCTTGTGGGGGGGGATGCCGATCTTCGGGCAACCCTGGCCGGATTTTGCGCCGCCACCGGCCGGGAGTTTTCCGCCGCGTCGCCTTCCGGAGGGGCGGTGCCGGAGGCGGCCCCTTCGCTGGCGCGGCGGCTCTATGGATGGTGCCCGGCCCCTGCGCGCGCGCTGGCGCGTTATGTCCACTGGTGGTGGAAGATACGCCGGGCGCTGCCGTTTGCCGGGGCTGAACGGCCGGAGCCCGCGCGCGGGGGGGAAGGCGAAAACCTAACGGCCACCATGGTGGCCTATTTTCCCAATGTGGATATGTCTGCTGCAGAAAAGGGACGCTTCCGTTCCCGTTATTGGGAAGATATCCATGACGCGCTCAATGCGTGCGCGCGGCGCGAGTATCCCAGAGGCGGCCATTTTGTGCGCTGGCTGTTCATCCGCTTTCCCTCGCCCCAGCTCAGCTTCGCCCGGTGCCGCGAACTGCGGGACCTGTTCCGGAAAACCGGCAAGGACGGCTGTTCCTTTCACTATCTTGAAGAATTTCTCGATACGGCCGACCTTTGGGCCGCGTGCCGCCGCTGGCTGCGGCTTGCCGTGGCGAGCCTGCGCCTGCAGAAGCAGGCCGCGGCGGCCTGCCATTTCACGGGGTCGCGGCTCAATTTTTGGCGCTACGTCAAAAAGGATTGGGCAGAATCTTTCCGGGGCTGGCGCTGTCTGGAACGCTGTCTGCAACAACGGGCCTTCCGGCGCTATGCCGATTGGTGCGGCCCGCAACGCTGGACGCTTTTTCCCCTGGAGAATTGCCCCTGGGAACGGATGCTGACCACAGCCATGCGTTCCCAGGGGGCGGCGCGGGCCGCGCCAGCCGAATACCGGACGGCGCCCGCGCCCGATGCCGAAAAGATGCTTCCCGGCCCTGTCATCGGCGCCCAGCATTCCAGCATCCGGCCGACGGACTTCAGGTATTTCGATGATCCGCGGACCTTTGCAAGCCCGGATTGCGCCGTTTTTCAGCCGGAGGCCATTGAGGGCAACGGCCGTTCGGCCTGTCGTCAGTGGCTTGAGGCGGGCATGCCCCAGGAACGTCTGGGCGAAGTTGAGGCCCTGCGGTATCTGTATCTTGCGGAAGGGCGCCATCCGGCGACTCCCGGCGCGCCGGACGCCGTGCCGTCCGAAGCGGGCGAATCCGGGAACGCCGCCCCAGGGCGGCGGCTCCTTCTGCTCACAAGTTTTTTCCGCGACGAAACCGAGGCCCATTTGCAACTTTTTGCCCGCTGTTTCCATCTTGGCCTGCTGGCGGGGTGGGAGATCACGATCAAGCCGCATCCCTACCTCCCGGTGGAAGGGCTCGTGCGCGAACTGCTGGGCGCAAACGTCGGATGCGTGCGCATCAGCGATGAACCTCTGGCGCGGGCGCTTGCCCCAGGCGTGACGGTCTGGACGTCCAATTCCACCACCGCGGCGCTGGAAGCGGCGCTCAAGGGGCTGCCGCTCATGGTCATGGTCCCCAAAGACGATTTTGACCTTTGCCCGCTGCAGGATGTGCGCGGTCTTGCGCGCACGGCCACTCCGGACGATGTGCGCCGTCATCTCGCCGCGCCCGTCGCGCTTCGCCTCCCGGAGGAGTATCTGGATCTTGACCCGGAGCTGCCACGCTGGCGCGAGCTTTTGGGGCTGGGTGCGGCAGTTCGGCCTGAGGGGCGCGCGGCTGGGGGCTAAGTTTTTTCAGAGGCTGCCGATAAGGCAGGCACAAGGACGGCATGGCGGCGGTACGACGCCGCGCAAGGAGGATATGCCATGACTCAGGTCGCGACGGCTCCGGGCCATGATCCGCACGACGACGATCTCATCCAGCTGGTCACGTTTCGCATCGGCGAGGAAGAGTTCGGCGTGGACATTCTCGCCGTGCAGGAGATCATCCGCCTGATGCAGATAACCATGGTGCCCCGCGCGCCGGAATTCATCGAGGGCGTCATCAACCTGCGCGGCAAGGTCATTCCGGTCATCAACATGCGGACACGCTTCAACAAGGCCGCGCACACTCCTGACAGCAATACCCGCATTGTGGTCATGGAGCTGGAACAGAAGATCGTGGGCTTTCTTGTGGACGGCGTTTCCGAGGTTCTCCGCATCCCGGAAAGCACGGTGGAGGATCCGCCGCCGGTGGTCGCGGGCATCGGCTCCGAATATATCCGGGGCATTGGCAAGCTGGACAACCGGCTGCTTATTCTCCTGGATCTGGATCACCTGCTCGGCAGCATAGATTTTGTCCCTGCCTGAGCCGGAGAAGGGTTCCCTCCTGAGGGCGGCCGGTTGCCACCAGGGCAGGCGCCGCGGAGACGCACGCGCGTTTTCCCGCGCGCGCAAACCGGACATGCCAGCTTTTTGAGGAAAGAGAAAGGAAGGCGGCATCCGCAATGGATGTCCACGCATCGGCGGACGGTCACGCGGGGGTGGGCCGTCCGCCGATGTGCTTTGTGCTGCCGGGCGTTTTTGCAAGGCAGGACAGGCTCTTGAGTTGATGACGCGCCTGTGCTCTGCGGGTATTGGCGAAATTCTCCGTCAACAACGGCGCGCGTGCGTGCCAATCTGAAAGCCGCTTGGACAAGATGCGCAAGATGCGCGGAAAAGCGGCATATCCCCGCGGCCTAGAGCCAGGTGAACCAGTTTTTCCAGGAACCCTGGCGCTTTTCGCGGATCTGGTTCGCCTCTTCAGCGCGGAAGTTGTGGTAGGCCGCCACGCTCTTTTCCTTGGCGTGTTCCGCAACTTCGGGCACATCCTTGAAGTTTTCCGCAATGAACTCGTAGCGGCGCCAGGCGGGGCCGTATTTTCCCATATGCCAGAACACATCCGCAATGTAGAGCTCATGCTCGGCCATGAGCTTGCGGCAGTTCAGCATATTTTCTTCCGCGCCCTTGGAATAGGGGGAATCGGGATAGGTCTGCTGGAGCCTGTTGAAGCAGTCATAGGCTTCCTGCAGTTCCGTAGTGGCCCGGTCAATGGACCGGAACTGCTTCATGAGCGACATGCCCGTCTGGTACAGCACATAGGGAA
>CAZNXQ010000066.1:0-8434 GCA_964576895.1 uncultured Desulfovibrio sp. | reverse complement strand
TTCTGGACGCGAAATGAGGGCAGCGAAGTGATTGAAAATGGACATTTTCAATCGCAAAATGCTCTGGGAGTCCACCATGCCCGTTTCGCTCCGCATGCTTCTTTCAGCCCTGCTCCTGCCACTGCTCTGCCTGCCCGCTGTCGCGGCCCCGGCGGGCGCCCCGCAGCTCAGCATCAGCAACCAGACCCGGCAGGATCTGCTCAATATCCGCTTCCGTTCCGGAGCTTCGGTCTTTTTTCTGCGTCTGGACATGGCGCCGGGTCAGCGCGACGAGGTGGAGAATCCGGGCGGCGTGGCGGACATGCGCGTGGATACCGGGCTTGCGCTCTGGTCGTTCCGGACCGTGCCCGTGGGCGAGGCGCGGCGCATGACCTTCTGCGGCGACCATACGGCCTGCATGATCCTGGAGTTGCGGGACGGCATTGCCCGGCATGTGAACGGCACGGTACGGGAGCTCGTTCCGGCGCCGGGCAGCCGCCCTGTCTGCGAGCTTGCCCAGTTCAGGCCGGGCATGACCATGAGCGATGTCTGCTCCCTCCTGAGCATGGATGCCCCGCGCGATGACAATGACGCCATCCTTGAAGGACTCGGCTTTGCCGGGCAGTTGTGGGCCGCGCGGCTCATACCGGGCGCCGCTGCTGAGGATGACGGGGACGCGAACGCCATGGGGCACGAATATCTGGAGCATCTGGAACTGCGCCGCCCGCTTGACCGGGCCGGGGTCGAACAGTTGCTGCGCGCCCTCTATGCCCAGGGCTATACGCCATGGCAGGCGGAGTTTCCCGGCCTGGACATGGATTTCACGGAAATGCAGGATCTTTCCCCGGAAAAGCGGCAGGAGGCGCTGGATCAGGCCCTGCAGCGTTTCCTGCGGACAGGCAGGGGCGAGGCCGGCATCATGCTTGCGCCCGCAACGGAGCTGCCCGCCCTGGCGGACGCGGACGGCCCGCGCGCGGATGTGCAGCTTTTCACCCTCACCCTGCGGCCGGATTCCGGCACGCTGCTCGTGGATGTGGCGGCGTACCGGGGAAGCTCCGGCAACTGAAGCCCTCAGTTCACCGGCTTCCCCGCCTTTTTGGCCGCGCGCATCCGCCGCAGCCAGTCATACCAGGCGGAAAGGCCGCTGCCGTCACGGGCCGAGACCTCAAATACGGCCAGATCCCGGTTCAGGCGCGTGGCATGGGCGCGGGCGCGGTCCATGTCAAACTCCACATGGGGCAGCAGATCCACCTTGTTGAGCAGCATGGCTTTGGCGAGGTTGAAGAGCAGGGGGTATTTCTCCGGCTTGTCGTCGCCCTCGGCCACGCTGAGGATGGCCACCTTGGCATCCTCGCCGCAGTCGAATTCCACCGGGCAGACCAGATTGCCCACATTCTCGATGAACAGGATGTCCAGACCGTCAAGGTCGAGCTGCTCCATGGCCGAAAGCACCAGATTGCTGTTGAGGTGGCAACCGCCTTCGGTATTGATCTGGACAGCCTGGGCGCCGGTGGCGGCCACGCGGCGGGCGTCGTTGTCGGTCTGGAGGTCGCCCTCGATGACCGCCATGCGGAACTCCCCGCCCAGGTCGCGCAGGGTGCGCTCCAGCAGGGTCGTTTTTCCCGCCCCCGGCGAGCTGATGAGGTTGAGCGCGAGGATGCCCCTGGAGGACAGGTCACGGCGCACCTCGGCCGCGATCTTGTCGTTGGCTTCCAGAACATTGCGGACAACGGGAATCTGCATCACGGTCTCCATGGGCGCGTCGGGGTTGGAAAAAGCGTGTCCGCGCGGTTTCGGGCGCGCCCGCGGTGCCGCCCCACGGGGCGCGGCGTCCCGCCGGCGCGGGACACGCTGGCGGCAGGCTCAGGAGGCTTCCACCTGACGCAGGAGAAGCTCCTTGCCCTGCTCCACCACATGCCCGGCCACCTCGCCGCAGCCGGGGCACGGCTCCCAGCGGGCTTCCTGCCCTTCGCCGCCGAAGACCGTGCCGCAAAACGGGCAGCGCAGCCGCAACGGCAGGCAGACGAGTTCCAGACGGGCGCCTTCATGCGCGGTGCCGCGTGTGAGCGCCTCAAAGCAGAAGTGGAGCGCTTCGGGCATGATGCCCGCCAGGGCGCCGTATTCCACGCGCACGCGCTCCAGCCGCGAACAGCCCCGGCCGCGCGCCGCGTCCTCGGCAAGTTCAAGCAGGCTCATGGCCACGGACATTTCGTGCATGCGGGAGGCTAGCCCATTCCCGGCGCCGCGTAAAGACCACCGCCGCCAAATGCCGCCCATGCCCGGCAATCTTGCTATTTGGGGCGAATAATGTACATTTCAGCCATGCGACAGCCCAGATATCTTGGCGTCTATACCCGGCGCCCCGAAAACGGGAGCGCGCGCGACAGCGGCGGCATGTCCGGCCGTGGCCCGCGTTTCTTTGTCTGGGAACTGTCGCCGGCGGACTACGCCATCCAGGAACTGGACGGCGCGCTTGAACCCCGCGCCCATGTGCGGCTCATCAGCGCCGGGCGTCTCCAGAGCGGGTTCCGGCTGGAGCCGTCCATCCTTGTGGCGCCCATCACCCTGCCGGATTTTGCGCACGCCGAGCGCGATACCGCCGATACCGCGCCGCGCAAGGCGGCGGAACTCAATGACGACACCCTGCGCGAGCTGGAAAAGGCCCGCAGGGCCAAGCAGGTGGAAAACGACCTGCGCGGCAGTTTTCGCAAGGCCCTGCGCGGCCTGGGGCGCCCGCACGAACGCGAGGCGGCCCTGATGGCGCTGGAGCAGATCGCCGGAGTCACCGACGGCATCGTGCCCGTGCACAAGCATATGTTCCGCGATTTCGGCGTCACGCTGCGCAAGAAGGCGCTGCCGGAGCTGGCCCTGCGCTGCGGGCTGCGCGTTCTGGAACTGGCGCCGGATGACGACCATGGATATTTCAATCTCGCGCGCATCTTCTGCGCGCTTGGCGACTATGACAAGGCTGCCGCCCATGTGGAAACGGCCATGCGCCTTGACGGCGGCGAGCCGGTCTATCCGCGCCTGCTCGCCCATATCCGCAGGGAACGCCAGCGGCCTGCCCGTCCGGCGGCCGCGCTGAAAAAACCGGGAGCGGCATGACCGCCCCCCGCCGACTGACAGCAAACGCTTCGCGGCGTCCGCGCCGCCGGAGAACGAGGAGCCTCACGGCATGAACAAGACCATTTTTTTCCTTATTCTCGCGGTCTGCATCCTGGGCATGGCGCTCATCCTGCTCAACCAGCGCCTTGGCCGCGACCCGGAATCCCGGCCCGCCGCCCGCGCTGGACAAAGCGTCGTGGCCGAAGCCCCCGTCTCCGAGCCGGCGCCGGCCTTCCGCGAGGGGAACGCCGGGCCCGATGCCGGAGCGGACAGCACCGCCGGCGCCCCGGCCATGCCGTCCAGCGCGCCCGCTTCCGCACCGGCCCTTGAGAATGAAGGGCAACGGAGCGCAGCCGCCCTTCCGGACGCGGAAGACCGCCGGCCCGCGCGTGACCGCGAGGCGGCGGGAGCGGCGGCCGACGCCCTGGCCCTGGAGCGGCAGGAGGCCGAGCAGGCGCTGCACGGCACCCCCCCGGCACCCGCAACGCCCACCGCGGGCGCCGCCACAGGGAGCGGGCAGCAGACCACCGGCGAGGCGCCCCGCCAGCCGGCGCCGGCCCGCGCCGCCGCCCCGGCGAAAAAGCCCGCCGAAAAGGCCGCCGCCGGTCGACGCACCATCACGCGCTTTGTGATCTTTGCCCGCGAAACGGGCGCCACGGTGCGTCTCACGGGCAACGGCCCCCTGCGCTACAAGAGCATGAACCTGGACAATCCCGACCGGGTGGTGCTTGACCTTGAAGGCGACTGGGAGGTCAAGGCCCCGGCGGTGCCCAAAAATCCGCTGGTCTCCGCGGTGCGCGTGGGCGACATGGGCGGCCGCACCAGAGTGGTCATCGACCTCAAGGCCAAGCCGCGCAGCGCGCGCGTCATTCCTGCCAAAAACGGCGACGGGGTGGACGTTCGCGTGGACCAGTGAGCCGCCAGGCCATACCCGACGGATTTTGCCTTTCAAGAGGCATGGACCTGCGGGAACTTCTTATCCCATCAGGGAAGGTGATGGATATTCCAGATTCCGTCTGGAGCGGAGCGACAGACGGATGCTGGTGCCGGAAGGATCCTAAAAAATAAGCTATTTCAGCGCTGGCTGCGTCAGAGAAAAATTTTCTTGGTCGAGTACCTGAGTACACTCCCCGCGAAAATTTTTCTCTTCCTTGCCAGCGCTGAAATAGCTGTTTTTGACGGAGAATTTCGGCAGTACCCCACAGCACAGACCATCACCAACCCAAAAGTATACTAAACCTACGCATGCGGGAGATCCTGCGCTCCGCGTGCCGTCAGCATCTACC
Source organism: uncultured Desulfovibrio sp. (assembly GCA_964576895.1). Classification (GTDB taxonomy): domain Bacteria; phylum Desulfobacterota; class Desulfovibrionia; order Desulfovibrionales; family Desulfovibrionaceae; genus Desulfovibrio. The sequence continues at coordinate 4,064 of CAZNXQ010000066.1, read as the reverse complement.
GCCAGCGGCGCAGAAAGTCCGCCGCCGTGCCTCCCGCATCCAGATGGCGCAGCAGGGCGCTGCCGAACACCACCGCATCGGGCCTGGCCTGCGGCGGCAATTCCGCAAGCTGCTCCGGACGGCTGAGACCAAAGCCCAGCGCCAGCGGCAGGCGCACGGCACGACGCGCGCGGGCCATGGTTTCGGCCACGCGCGGGGCCAGGGCCGCGCGTTCGCCCGTGACGCCCATGACCGAAACCACATAGACATAGCCCTGGGCGCCGTCGGCGCAAAGCGCCATGCGCTCCTCCCCGGTATTGGGCCCCACCAGGGGGATGAGCGCCAGCCCGCGGGCGCCGAGGGCCGTTTGCGCGGGTCCGGCCTCCTCATGGGACAGATCGGGAATGATGCAGCCGGAAACGCCCGCCGCGGCCGAGTCCGCCGCCAGGCGCTCCAGCCCGTGGCTCAGGAAGGGATTGAGATAGCCCATGAGCACCAGCCCGGCGGAGCCTGCGCGCCGCTCCCGGCGCTCCGCCAGTTCCGCCAGCAGGTCGCCCAGGCGGAAGCCCGCCGCCAGGACCCGTCGCGACGCCTCTTCCACCACCGGGCCATCCGCCACGGGGTCGGAAAAGGGCACGCCGATCTCGATGATGTCCGCGCCGCCGCCGTCCAGTTCGTCAAAGGCGGTCCAGAAGGCCGCCCTGTCCGGAAAATGGGCCGTGAGAAACGGTATGAGCGCCGGACGCCCGGCGGCGTTGGCCGCCCGGATCTTTGCTTCAAGCGTGTGCATGCTGCACCTCCCCGGCGGCGAGCGCCGCCTCGATGATGTCCATGTCCTTGTCGCCGCGTCCGGAAAGATTGACCACCACCTGGTCGCCGGGCGCGAACTCCCCGGCATGGGCAAACACCCACGCCAGCGCGTGCGAGGATTCCAGCGCGGGCAGGATGCCCTCGGCGCGGCAGAGCCGCCCCAGGGCGTCCAGGGCTTCTGCATCGGTGATGATGTCATAGCGGGCGCGGCCGGTCTGCCGCAAAAAGGCATGCTCCGGCCCCACGCCGGGATAGTCCAGACCGGCGGAGATGGAGCCGGAAGGCTCAATCTGGCCGTCCCCGGTCTGGAGCACGAGGGAACGGCTCCCGTGGAGGACGCCCGGCCGCCCGCGGTTGAGCGACGCGCAGTTGAGGCACTCCGGCTCGCCGCTGCCCCCGGCCTCCACGCCCACCAGGCGCACCCCGGCATCCGCCACAAAGGGATGGAACATGCCGATGGCGTTGGAGCCGCCGCCCACGCAGGCCACCACGGCGGAGGGCAGGCGCCCCGCGCGGTCGAGCATCTGCGCGCGCGTTTCCCGGCCGATGACGCTCTGGAACTCGCGCACGAGCAGCGGGAAAGGATGCGGACCGGCGGCCGTGCCGAAGCAATAGTGCGTGTCCTCCTGTCGGGCGATCCATTCCCGCAGCGCGGCATTGATGGCGTCCTTGAGGGTGCGGCTGCCGCTCTCCACGGCATGCACCTCGGCGCCGAGCAGGCGCATGCGCCGCACATTGGCCGACTGGCGCTCCACATCCTCGGCGCCCATGTAGACCGTACAGTCCAGGCCAAGGCGCGCGGCGGCCGCCGCCGTGGCCACGCCGTGCTGTCCGGCGCCGGTCTCGGCGATGAGGGCGCGTTTGCCCATGCGCCTGGCCAGCAGGGCCTGCCCCAGCGTGTTGTTGATCTTGTGCGCGCCGGTGTGGAGCAGATCCTCGCGCTTGAGCCAGAGATCGAAGCCCAGCTCTCCGGAAAGCGCGGGACAGTGCGTCAGTGGCGTTTCCCGGCCCGCATAGTCGTGTAGCAGGCCGCCCAGTTCCTCCTGAAAGTCCGGCGCGGGCAGAATGTCGCGCATGGCCGCCTCCACTTCCAGCAGCGGCGGCATGAGGAGCTCCGGCACGAAGCGGCCCCCGAATTCGCCAAAGTATCCGTTGTTCATTTTCCCTCCCCAGGGGCGCCGGACGCGGCGGCAATGGCGGCCGCCAGCAGTTCCGGCGCTTTTTTGCCCGGCGCGTCCTCCACGCCGGAATTGAAGTCCAGACCGTCCGGATGGCAGGCCGCCACGGCGGCGGCCGCGTTTTGCGGGCCAAGGCCGCCCGCCAGCAGCCAGGGGCGCGGCGGGCGCAACGCCGCGAGCCGCCCCCAGTCCTGCGGGCGCCCGCTGCCGCCGCCAAGGCGCCCGGATTCCAGCAGGAACCAGGCGCAGGCCCCGGCGTGCTCCGCCAGCAGCGCCTCCAGTTCTTCACGGCCGGAACAGCGCTCCGGCCAGACAACGCGGATGACGCGCCCGGCCCCGATGCGTTCCGCGCAGGCCCGGCTCTGGGCGCCATGGAGCTGGGCATAGTCCAGCCGCGCCGCGGCCATGACGGCAAGGATCTCCGCCGCCTCCTGCTCCACGAAAACGCCCACCCGCGCCATGGAGCCGGAGTCCAGCGCGGCGACAGCCTCCGGCGTCACGAAGCGCGGGCTCGCCGGGTGAAAGACAAAGCCGCAGAACGCCGCACCCAGCCGCGCCGCCGCGTCCACATCCGCCTGCCGGGTGAGGCCGCAGATCTTAATCCGCATCTTCCGCCTCTCCGGAGGGCGCTTCCTCCCGGCCGGAGAGCATGCGCGCCAGAGCCGCGCCCGGCCGCCCCCCGGCCATGAGCGCCGTACCCACCAGCGCCGCGTGGTAGCCCGCCCGCGCGGCCCCGGCGACGTGGGCGGGGCTGTGCATGCCGCTGGCGGCGATCCAGAGTTCGCCCGGCTCCGGCGGGCAGGCGCGGATCAGGGCCAGCGCCGCCTCGCGGTCCACTTCAAGGGTATCGAGATCCCGCGCGTTGACCTGAATGATGCGGGCGCCGCTTTCGCGGGCAAGGGCCAGATCCGCCCGGTCAAACACCTCCACCACGGCCGCCATGCCGCGGGCCTCGGCCGCCTCGCGCAGGTCCCGCAGGGCGCGCGCCTCAGGCGTGAGCCGCACGATGAGCAGGAGGGCCGAGGCCGGGGTGGCCGCCGTGGCCTCCACCTGAAGCCTGTCCAGAAGGAAATCCTTGCGCAGCAGGGGGGCGCGCGCTCCGGGAACGGCTTCCAGCGCCCGCGCCGCGCGCGCCAGAAAATCCAGATGCCCGTGAAACCATGTCGCTTCCGTCAGGATGGACAGGGCGGCGGCTCCGGCACCGGCGTACTGCCGCGCCACGTCCTCCACCTCCAGCCCTTCGCAGATGCTCCCGGCCGAGGGCGAGGCCCGCTTGTATTCCGCGATCACGGCCAGCGGCGCGCCCGCTGCCTTCCGCCGCAGGGCCGCGGCAAAGTCCGGGCGGGGCCCCTCCCACGGCGGCGGCAGGGCGCCCCGCTCCGCCGCGCGGCGCAGGGCGGCCAGTTCCTCCGCCTTGGCGGCGCGAAAACGTTCAAGCCGCACGGAGCACCTCCCCGCCGACGCCGGCGCGCACCGCCTCCCGCGCGCGCACCATGGCCGCGCCGAGGCCGAGGTCATCCTCCAGCAGATACACGGCGAGCCCCACATTGAGGGCCACCATGTCGAGCATGGCCTCCGGCCCGCGCCCGGCGAGCAGTTGGCGCAAAACGGTCACGGCGTCCTCGCGGCTCTCCACGGCGAGATCGGCGGCGCGGCAGGCGTGGGCCAGGCCGAAGTCCGCCGGGTCCAGCCGCAGGGGCCGGACCTCGCCGTCGCGCAGCAGGGCCACACGCGCGGGCCCCATGGGCGTCACCTCGTCATAGCCGCCGGCGCCGCAGACCACGGCCCCGCGCCGGAGCGGCGTCTGGCGCAGGGTCTCCGCCGCCAGCTCCACCAGTTCCGGCCGCGCCACGCCCATGAGCAGGTGGCTGGGCCGCGCGGGATTGATCATGGGCCCAAGGATATTGAAGAGCGTGCGCACGCCCAGCTCCCTGCGCAGGGGGCCGATATTCCTGAACGCCGGGTGGAAACGGGGCGCGAAGAGAAAGGCGAAGTTGCGCCGCGCCACCGACTCGGCCACGGCGGCGGGGTCGGCCTCCAGGTCCACGCCCAGGGCCTCCAGGGCGTCGGCGCTGCCGCAGGTGGAGGACACGGCCC
>CAZNXQ010000065.1:0-8630 GCA_964576895.1 uncultured Desulfovibrio sp. | reverse complement strand
ACCGGCACCGTGGTCCAGGTCATGCGCATGCTCAGGATGCCGGATTCGCGCATCAAGGTGCTCGTTCAGGGCGTGAGCCGCGCGCGCGTGGAAGGCTATCGCCAGGCCGAGCCGTATCTTGAGGCCCGCGTGACGCATGTGGCGGAAATGCCGGCGGCGGACGGCGCCGATGTGGAGGCCCTGCTGCGCGCCGTGCGCGAGCAGAGCGAAAAAGTCCTTTCCCTGCGCGGCATCTCCTCGCCGGACATTCTCGGTGTGCTGCAGGGCGTGGACGACCCCGGCCGTCTGGCGGACATCATTGCCGCCAATCTGCGTATGAAGATGGCCGACGCCCAGGCCATCCTCGAAGCCGTTGACCCGGTGGAACGCCTGCGTCTCGTGCATGACCGCCTCCGGCACGAGCTGGAGGTCGCCACCGTGCAGGCGCGCATCCAGGGCGCGGCCCGCGAAGGCATGGACAAGGCGCAGAAGGAGTATTTCCTCCGGGAGCAGCTCAAGGCCATCCGTCACGAGCTGGGCGACGGCGAGGACGAGGCTGATGATGACATGGCGAGCCTCCGGGAAGCTCTGGACAAGGCCGGGCTGAGCGGGGAGGCCCGCACCGAGGCCGACCGTCAGCTGCGGCGTCTGGCGTCCATGCACGCGGATTCCTCCGAGGCCTCCGTGCTGCGCGCCTATCTGGAGTGGCTTGCCGAACTGCCGTGGAAAAAGCAGTCCCGCGACCGGCTCGACATCGCGCGCGCGCGCGACATCCTCGACGAGGACCATTGCGGGCTTGACAAGGTCAAGGAGCGCATCCTCGAATTTCTCAGCGTGCGCAAGCTCAACCCGCGTTCCAAGGGGAGCATCCTCTGCTTTTCCGGCCCTCCCGGAGTGGGCAAGACCTCGCTCGGCCGCTCCATCGCCAGGGCGCTGGGGCGCCGGTTCCAGCGTCTTTCCCTCGGCGGCATGCACGACGAGGCCGAGATCCGCGGTCACCGGCGCACCTATATCGGCGCCATGCCGGGGCGTATCCTTCAGGCCCTGCGGCAGGCGGGCACGCGCAATCCGGTCATCGTCCTTGACGAGGTGGACAAGCTCGGCGCGGATTTTCGCGGCGATCCCTCCTCGGCCCTGCTGGAAGTGCTGGACCCCGAACAGAACAACACGTTCAGCGACCACTACCTCAACGTGCCGTTTGACCTGTCGCGCGTGCTGTTTCTCTGCACCGCCAACCATGTGGACACCATTCCGGCGGCCCTGCGCGACCGCATGGAGGTCATCACGCTGCCGGGCTACACCCGGCAGGAAAAGGCCGAGATCGGCAAGCGGCATCTGCTGCCCAAGCGCGTGACCGACGCCGGGCTCAGACCCGGCGACGTGCGCTTGGCCGATGCCGCCCTGGACAAGATCATCAGCGAATACACCCGCGAGGCCGGGGTGCGGAATCTGGAGCGCGAGCTCGGCTCCGTGTGCCGCAAACTGGCGCGCCGCAAGGCCGAAGGCGCCAGGGGCCCCTTCCGTGTCACCCCGGCGGAGGTGGAAAGGCTGCTGGGCGCGCCGCGCTTTCCGGAAGACGAAACCGAAACCGAGCTCGATGCGGGCATGGCCCTGGGCCTTGCCTGGACGCCCGCGGGCGGCGAAGTGCTCACCGTGGAAGCCTCGGCGGTCAAGGGCAAGGGGGCGCTCCTGCTCACCGGCCAGCTCGGCGATGTCATGAAGGAGAGCGCCCAGGCGGCCATGAGCTATATCCGTTCCCGCGCGGAACTCCTGGGGCTGGACGCGACCTTTGCGGGCAAGCAGGACATCCACATCCATGTGCCCGCCGGGGCGACGCCCAAGGATGGCCCCTCCGCGGGGGTGACGCTGACCACGGCGCTCATTTCCGCGCTCACCGGGCGGGCGGTCCGCGCCGACCTGTGCATGACCGGCGAGATCACCCTCCGGGGCCGGGTGCTGCCCGTGGGCGGCATCAAGGAAAAGATCCTCGCCGGGGTGGCGCGCGGGCTTGGGCATGTGATCATTCCGCACCAGAACGTCAAGGATCTGGAGGAAGTTCCCAAGGATCTGCTCAGACGTATCAAGGTGCATCCCGTGCGCCGCTATGATGAGGTGCTGGCCCTGGCCTTCACCGAAGGCGCGGCCGCCGGCGCCAGTGGTAGGCGCGCCGCCGGAGCCGGCGGAAAGGCCCCCCGTGGCGAAAAAACGGGCGAGGCGCCCCTGCCGCGCCGGAGAAGGGCCCCGGTCACGCGCCTGCCCGACAGGCCCTCGGCCTGAGCGCAACGGCCATGCGCCTGGCCGATCAGGAACGCAGCATCGCCCAACGGCTGCACAGGGCGGGGGTGGACAGCCCCCGCCTGTGCGCGCGCCTGCTCTGCGCCCATGCGCTGGGGCTGGACAAGCTCGGCGTGGCGCTCCTGCCGGAGCGCCCGTTGAACGCGGAGGAAACCGGCAGGCTGGAGGCGCTGGCGGCGCGGCGCGCCACGGGCGAACCCCTGGCCCACATCCTCGGCAAACGGGAGTTTTTCAGCCGCGATTTCCGCGTCACGCGCCACACGCTCGTGCCGCGCCCGGAGACGGAGCTGCTTGTGGAGACCGCGCTGAAGCTGCTGCCGTCAACGCCCGTGACCTTTGCCGACCTCGGCACCGGCAGCGGCTGCATCGGCCTCACGCTGGCCTGTGAGCGCCCGGCCTGGCGCGGCATCCTCCTGGACGCGAGCGCGGAGGCCCTGGTTGTTGCGCGGGAAAATGCCGTGGCGCTGCTGCCTGGCGGGGAGGACGCGCGGCTTGCGCTGGCGCGGGGCGATCTGTTTGCGCCGCCCCTGCGGGAAAAGGCCTTTGATCTTGTCATCAGCAATCCGCCCTATATTGGAGAGGCCGAACGCGGTACGGTCATGGACGAGGTGCTGCGCTTCGAGCCCGCGGCGGCGCTGTTTTCGCCGCGCGACGGGCTGGCGCATCTGGCCGCGGTCTGCGCGGCGGCCCGCCGCCTGTTGCGGCCGGGGGGGCATGTCATCGTGGAGCATGGGCCCGCGCAGGGGGCTGCGGTGCGCGGCCTGCTGGCGGCGGAGGGGCTGGACGGGGCGCGCACGCATGCGGATCTGGCCGGGCGTGCGCGCTGCACCGTGGCCCGGCGGCGCTGAAGCGGAAGTTTCCCGTGGCGGAAAACATATTTTTTGCTTGCCAAGAAAAGTGAAAGTGGTTAAGAAAGCAACTTGCCGCTGGCGTAGCTCAACTGGCAGAGCAGCTGATTTGTAATCAGCAGGTTGCGGGTTCGAGTCCCATCGCCAGCTCCACGAGACGCTGAACAAAGGCCCTGTGCGGCTTTTGCGGCATGTGGGGAGGGGTTCCCGAGTGGCCAAAGGGAACAGACTGTAAATCTGTCGTCGTAAGACTTCGGTGGTTCAAATCCACCCCCCTCCACCATCCCTTGCATCCTGCGGAAGTCACGCGACTTCCGTTTCCGGCCCGGACGGGCGGTGCGGGGAGACGGTATGGCTGCCTTGGCTGTAGGAGACAGTGAGACTGTCGGGGAACTACGGCGCGGCGAACGCCGGGAATGAATCCCGGTGCGCGAAAATGCGCCGCCACTGTGCGGGAATAGCTCAACGGCTAGAGCATCAGCCTTCCAAGCTGAGGGTTGCGGGTTCGAATCCCGTTTCCCGCTCCATTCCTGCAGGGTTTCCCGATCCTGACTCCCCGCCGATGCGCTTCCCTGGGAACAGGGAAAGATTCGGGCGCCCCGCGCCCATGGTTACGCGACAGACGCCGTTGCCCTCCCGGCCGCGGCGGAGTGGAACCGCAACAGCAATTTTTTTCCAGGGAGACGTAAGATGGGCAAAGCGAAATACGAACGCAAGAAGCCGCATGTAAACATCGGCACCATCGGCCACATCGACCACGGCAAGACCACCCTCACGGCGGCCATCACCAAGATCGCCGGCCTCAAGGGCGAGGGCAGCTTCGTCTCGTATGACGAGATCGACAAGGCCCCCGAAGAAAAGGAACGCGGCATCACCATCGCCACGGCCCATGTGGAATACGAGACGGACAAGCGCCACTACGCCCATGTGGACTGCCCCGGTCACGCCGACTACATCAAGAACATGATCACCGGCGCGGCCCAGATGGACGGCGGCATCCTCGTGGTGGCCGCCACCGACGGCCCCATGCCGCAGACCCGTGAGCACATCCTGCTCGCCCGTCAGGTGGGCGTGCCCCAGCTCGTGGTCTTCCTCAACAAGTGCGACCTCGTGGATGACGAGGAGCTGCTTGAGCTGGTGGAGCTGGAAGTGCGCGAACTGCTTTCCTCCTATGACTTCCCCGGCGACGACGTGCCCGTCATCCGCGGCTCCGCCCTCAAGGCGCTGGAGTGCGATTCGGCCGACGCCCCCGCCGCCAAGTGCATTGAGGAACTGCTCGACGCCTGCGACAGCTTCATCCCCGATCCCGTGCGCGACATCGACAAGCCCTTCCTCATGCCCATTGAAGACGTGTTCTCCATCTCCGGCCGCGGCACCGTTGTGACCGGTCGTGTGGAACGCGGCGTCATCAAGGTGGGCGACGAAGTGGAGATCGTGGGTATCAAGCCCACCCAGAAGACCACCTGCACCGGCGTGGAAATGTTCCGCAAGCTGCTCGACCAGGGCGAGGCCGGTGACAATATCGGTGTGCTCCTGCGCGGCACCAAGCGTGACGAAGTGGAACGCGGCCAGGTGCTCGCGGCTCCCAAGTCCATCACGCCGCACAAGAAGTTCAAGGCCGAGGTCTATGTCCTCTCCAAGGAGGAAGGCGGCCGCCATACCCCGTTCTTCTCCGGCTACCGGCCGCAGTTCTACTTCCGCACCACGGACATCACCGGTGTCATCGACCTGCCCGAAGGCGTGGAAATGGTCATGCCCGGCGACAACTCGCAGTTCATCGTCGAGCTCATCGCGCCCATCGCCATGGAGGCCGGCCTGCGCTTCGCCATCCGTGAAGGCGGCCGCACCGTGGGTTCCGGCGTTGTGACCGAGATCATCGAGTAGGGCCATGAGAGTCAACGTCATTCTGGCTTGCACCGAGTGCAAGCGGCGCAACTACAGCACCCGGAAGAACAAGAAGAACACCACCGGGCGGCTGGAAATGAAAAAGTATTGCCCCTGGGACAAGAAGCACACGTTGCATCGCGAAACCAGGTAGTCACTTTCCGCCGGGGGAGGGCCCTCCTTCCCCCGGCGGCGCGCAGGGCAGTAGCTCTAACGGCTAGAGCGGCGGTCTCCAAAACCGCAAGTTGGGGGTTCGAATCCCTCCTGCCCTGCCATTTTTTATCTTCCGGGATGCACGCTATGGCAAAGAAGCAGGCGCAGGCCGTGGACGACAGGGCCGAAAAGACGCCGAATCCCATCACGCGCTTCATCCGTTATGTGGAAGCCGCCAAGGCTGAACTGCGCAAGGTCACCTGGCCCACGCTCAAGGAGACGCGCAAGGCAACGCTGGCGGTTCTGGGCTTCGTGGCCGTCATGGCCGTCATTCTGGGCCTGATAGATCTCGGTCTGTCGAGCCTGATCAAGACCATACTGTCCTGAAGGCCGCTATGAACGATTCCGTCGAAGAAACCGTCCCCGCCGGGGAGCCCGGCGCGCCCGAAACCGGCAGGAAGGCGCGCTGGTATATCGTGCACACCTACTCTGGCTTTGAGCAGCGCGTGCAGAAGACCATTGCCGAAATGTGCCGCACCGGTCAGGACCAGGGCCTCATCGAGGAAGTGGTGGTGCCCACCGAAAAGGTGCAGGAGCCGAGCCGGCACGGCGAAAAGTCCCGGACGACCACGCGCAAGTTTTATCCCGGCTACATCATGGTGCGCATGGTCATGACCGACCTCTCCTGGCATCTCGTGCAGTCCATCCCCAAGGTCACGGGCTTCGTGGGCGGCAAGAACCGGCCGGCGCCCATGCGCGACGGAGAGGCGGAGCGCATCCTCAGGCTCATGGAGATGCGTCAGGAAACGCCGCGTCCCAAGTTCAACTTTGAGGTCGGCGATGATGTGCGCGTCATTGAGGGCCCGTTCGACGGGTTCAATGGCGTTGTGGAGCATGTGAACCACGACAAGGGGAAGCTGCGCGTCTCCGTGTCCATTTTCGGACGGCAGACCCCTGTGGAGCTGGATTTCGGGCAGGTTTCCAAGGGTTGATCCCGTTCTGCCCCGCGCCGTCCGTTTCGGGGCGCGTCTGAGATGAAGGATGTGAAAAATGGCCAAAAAAGAAGTTGCCAAAATCAAGCTGCAGATTCCCGCCGGCGCCGCCAACCCGTCGCCTCCGGTGGGCCCGGCCCTGGGCCAGCACGGCCTGAACATCATGGGCTTCTGTAAGGAATTCAACGCGCGGACGCAGGACCAGAAGGGGATGATCATTCCGGTGGTCATCACCGTCTATGCCGACCGCTCTTTCACCTTCATCACCAAGACGCCTCCCGCGGCGGTGCTGATCATGAAGGCGGCCAAGATCGAAAAGGGGTCCGGCGAGCCCAACCGCACCAAGGTGGGCAGCCTTACCCAGGCTCAGGTGGAAGAGATCGCCAGGCTCAAGCTGCCGGATCTCAATGCCGCGAGCCTTGAAGCGGCCATGAAATCCATCGCGGGCACGGCCCGGAGCATGGGCATCGACATCAGATAACGGCAGGGGCCGCGCCGTGCGCCCGGCCGGGAACGGCCCGCGGGGCGCTTCCGGCAAGAGGCCGTTTTTCTGACATCACTCGTACTGCCGCGCCGACCCAGATCCGGCGACGTCAGGAGATAAGCAAAGGATTGTAACATGCCCAAGCATGGCAAAAATTTCCGTAAGGCGGTCGAAGCCTGTGACGTGCAGGAGCGCTACAGCGTCGAGGACGCGGTGAGCAAGTCGCTGGGCGCGGCGTTCGCCAAGTTTGACGAAACCGTGGATGTGGCCCTGCGCCTTGGCGTGGACCCCAAGTATTCCGACCAGATGGTGCGCGGCGCCGTGACCCTGCCCCACGGCCTTGGCAAGACGGTGCGCGTCGCCGTGTTCTGCAAGGGCGAGAAGCAGGCCGAGGCCAAGGCCGCCGGTGCCGACGTGGTGGGCGCCGAGGATCTTGTGGCCAAAATCAAGGAAGGCTGGCTGGAGTTTGACGCCGCCGTGGCCACTCCGGACGTCATGGCCCTGGTGGGTCAGATCGGCCGCGTGCTCGGCCCGCGCGGGCTCATGCCCAATGCCAAGACCGGCTCCGTCACCTTTGATGTGGCCAAGGCCGTGAACGAACTCAAGGCCGGCCGCGTGGACTTCAAGGTGGACAAGGCGGGCGTGCTGCATGCGCCGCTGGGCAAGGTCTCCTTTGGGCCCGAAAAGGTGCTGGGCAACCTCAAGGCTCTGCTGGAAGCGGTCAACCGCCTCAAGCCTTCCGCCGCCAAGGGCAACTACATGCTCTCCATGGCTGTTTCCACCACCATGGGTCCCGGCCTCAAGGTGGACATGACGCAGGTGAAAAAATTTCTTGAAGGCTAGGGCGCGGCATCTCCGCGCCCGCCCGGAGTTTTTCCCTCCGGGCCCGGCTTTCAGGGGTTGCTTTGCAACCACTGGCTGAGGAAACGGAATGCGGGTCGAAGACGGCAGGCGGGCTTGCCCTCAATTTCCTGCCCAGACTTCATCTTTGGCTCGGCATTCCACCAGGCACCCCTGACGTGAGAGGTATCACGTGAACAGGTCTGAAAAAGCCGTAATCATCGAGGCCATCAAGTCGCGCGCCGACGTGGCCTCCTTTGCGGCGCTCACGGACTTCAAGGGCATGCCGGTGGAAGAGCTGACGAACCTCCGGGTGCGCCTGCGCGATGCGGGCGGCGAATATCATGTCGTCAAGAACACCCTGGCTCGGATCGCTCTTACCGGCGGCACGCACGACGCCATCAAGGACAAGTTCCATGAGAACTGCGGCGTGGCCTTTGGGTTCGACGACCCTGTGGCGGTGGCCAAGGCGTTGAGTGACTTTGCCAAGCAGAGCAAGCTGTTCAGCCTGCGCTGCGCCAGCCTGGACGGCAAGGAAATGTCCGCCGACCAGGTGGAGGCTCTGGCAAAGCTGCCCGGCAAGGAACAGCTGCTTGGTCAGTTGCTCGGCACCATGAACGCCGTGCCCACCAACTTTGTGTCGCTCTTCGCCAATATGCTGCGGGGCCTGCTCTACGCCCTCAAGGCTATTGAGGAGCAGAAGGGCAAGGCCGCGGCCTAGCGGCGGTTTGAACAACCATCCAGCCAAAGATCAGGAGATCCATCATGGCCGTTTCCAAAGAAGAAGTCGTTGAATTCATTTCCAATATGACCGTTCTTGAGCTCTCCGAATTCATCAAGGAGCTTGAGGAGAAGTTCGGCGTTTCCGCCGCCGCCCCCGCTGCCGCCATGGTGATGGCCGCGCCGGCCGCCGGTGGCGATGCCGCTGCCGCCGCCGAGGAAAAGACCGAGTTCGACGTGGTGCTGAAGGCCGCCGGCGCCAACAAGATCGGCGTCATCAAGGTCGTGCGCGCCCTGACCAGCCTTGGCCTCAAGGAAGCCAAGGAGAAGGTGGACGGCGCCCCCTCCACCCTCAAGGAGGGCGTTTCCAAGGAAGAGGCCGAGGAAGCCAAGAAGCAGCTCACCGAGGCCGGCGCCGAAGTGGAGATCAAGTAA
>CAZNXQ010000064.1:0-8666 GCA_964576895.1 uncultured Desulfovibrio sp. | reverse complement strand
ACAGGGTCGCCTCGCGGGCGCCGAAGGCCAGGGCCAGCAGGGCGGCGAGGCAGAGCAGCTGGTGGGCCGCATTGCGCCAGAAATCAAAGGGAATGAACCGCGAGGCCAGCCAGAGATACAGATTGACCGTGATGCACTGCACGGCCACGGTCTTGACGGCCAGGCCCGTGGCGCCCAGGCCGAGGCCCCCCAGATGCCCCGGCGCCAGCAGGAACCACGCCGCCGCAAAACCGTAGACGCATTCGCACGCGGCCATGTTCCGCAACACGCGCGTGCGCCCGGTGGCATGAAAGACCGAGCCCGCCAGCTGGCCGTAGGCCTGGTGGAGCGGGTACAGGGCCATGATCTGCACCGGCAGGATGGCCGCCGCGAACTGCGCGCCGCCGAAAAAGTCCACCAGGGCCGCCCCCTCGGCCAGAGTGAAGCAGGAAAAATAGGCGGCAACGGCATAGAGCAGCGGCGCAAAGCGCGTCAGGAGCCGCCCCATGGCCGAAACATCCTTCCGGCCCCAGGCGATGGAGAGCTCGCGCATGACCAGCGGCGTCATGGCCGAGACAAAGAGAAAGCAGGCCATGCTCACCTTTTGCGACAGCGCGAAAAAGCCCTGCTGGGTGCTGCCGTCGAACCACTGGAGCAGCCAGCGCTCGGCCGTGAGCATGAAGAAGGACAGCAGCGCCTGCACAAAGAGCGGATGGCTGTAGTCAAAGAATTCCCGGCCATAGGCCCGCATCTGCGCCCTGTCGGGCCGGAGCAGCAGGGGCACGCCGCACTCGCGCCAGTGGCGGCGGCTCACCAGCCAGAAGGCCAGCGCCGTGGCGCCGAGCATGAGATACTGCTGGGCGAAAAGGCTTTCGATGGTGAGCAGGTCCCCCCAGAACAGCAGGCCGAGCAGGGCCACGGCAAGCAGGGAGATGACCGTGCGCGCGAGCTCCGAGGGAATGGTGGCGCCAAGCGCGTCGTTCATGGAACGCAGGACGCGCCCCCACCAGGTCAGAAAGGCCCAGAGCGCGGCCAGCGGCGCGAGCCAGAGCGGCACGCCCGGCATGAGCAGCCCGCCCGCGGGCGGCCAGAGCATGAGCAGGGCCGCCAGCAGGCTCACCACGGCCACGCCGAGGCTCACGCGCAGATAAAAGCCGGCCAGCGCGGTCTCGTCCCGGCGGCGGGCGAGGGCATTGTAAAAACAGGTGGACGTGCCCATGTCCAGAAAGCCGGAAAGCTGCTGGAACAGGTTGGTGGCAAAGCTGTAATTGCCGTACATCTGCGGCCCCAGGGCGCGCGGCAGGATGGCCTCCATGGCGAGGTAGACCGGAACGGAGGCCATGTTGGCCAGCAGCTTGAAGCCGTAGCGGCGCGCCAGCGTGGGCGTCGGGCGTTGCATGGAGGGAACGTACACGTTTTCCCGCGGCGCCGGAAGGCCTTTGGCGCGCGCCGCTCCGGACGGCGCCAGGGCATTGCGCGCACCGGGATGCAGGCCGGCAAAAAGCGCGGGGAGGACTTGACGCGCCGCCCCGTTCACCCGTATATGGGGGAAATCCATGTTCACGCGGGCAAGGACGTTCCGGCGGGCGCGCCGGGGCGTATCCTCGTGCGCGCAACCCCGGGCCGGGCATGAGATCACTGAACATTCTGCGCGAACACAAGGAAGAAGTGGTCAATTCCTGGGTGGAGGCGGTCTTTGCCACCTATCCCCTGGAAACCACGGGCTTTCTCCGCACCCGGCGCGACCCCTTCACCAATCCCGTGGCGCACATGACGCGCGAGGCCGCCAACGTCCTCTTTGACGCCGTGGCCGGAGAGGACGTGCAGGCCGCCACGGTGCGGGCCTCGCTCGACCGTTTCGTCAAGCTGCGCGCCGTGCAGAAATTCGCCCCCAGCCAGAGCCTCGCGGTCTTCTACCTCATGAAGCCCATCCTCCGCGAAAAGGTCATGCCCGAAATGCGCCTCAAGGGACGCCTGGAGGACTACCTTGAAGCGGAATCGCGCCTCGACACGCTGGCCCTGCTCGCGTTCGACATCTATGCCGAAGCGCGCGAGACCGTGGCCGAGTCGCGCATCAGAGAGATCAAGAACCAGCATGCCCAGCTCGCGCGCTGGGCGCAGCGCCTCGAAAACGGGCCGGAGGCCGACGCCGCCCCCGCGCCCATCCCCCCAACGGACCCAATGGATCCCCCGGCGGGCGATCCTGATCTGAACCCCAGCCAAGCGAGGTAGGGAATGTTTGCATCGTTGGTCCTCGTGCTGCTCATCGCGGCCATCGCCTGGATCGGAGCGAGCGTGGGGCTCGCGCCGCTCTTCGGCGTGGCGCTGCCGTATGCGGCGGTGCTCGTCTTCATCGGCGGCATGATCTGGCGCATGGCGTACTGGGCGAAATCCCCGGTGCCTTTCTGCATCCCCACCACGGGCGGGCAGGAACAGTCGCTCGACTTCATCAAACAGGCCAAGATCGACTGCCCCAGCACCACCTGGGGCGTGGTCAAGCGCATGTTCACCGAGGTTTTCCTTTTCCGCTCGCTCTTCCGCAACACGAGCGCGGAAATGGTGGAAAACGACCCCGTCAACCAGGGGCCGCGCCTCATCTACTATTCCTCCAAGTGGCTCTGGGCGTTCGCGCTCGTGTTCCACTATTCCATCCTGGTCATCTTCATCCGCCACTTCCGCTTTTTCATGGAGCCGGTGCCGCTGCCCATCACCTGGGTGGAGACCATCGACGGCATCATGCAGGTGGGTTCGCCGCGCTTTTACTGGACCGGCGGCCTCGCGCTCTGCGCCCTGCTCTTCCTGCTGGCGCGGCGGCTCTTCAATCACCGCCTGCGCTACATCTCGCTGCTCAACGACTATTTTCCGCTCTGGCTCCTGCTCGGCATCGTCTGTAGCGGCCTGTGCCTGCGCTACTTTGACAAGACCGAGATCTCGCAGGTCAAGATCTACCTCATGGGCCTGACGCACTTCGCGCCGGTGTCCGCCGCGGGCATCAACGAGCTGTTCTTCGTCCACCTGACGCTGGTGTGCGTCCTGCTCATCTACTTCCCCTTCTCCAAGCTCGCGCACATGCCCGGCGTCTTCTTCAGCCCCACGCGCAACATGGCCACCGATTCGCGGCGCGTCCGGCACATCAACCCCTGGAATCCGCCCAAGCAGTACTTCACCTACGCCGAGTACGAGGATACCTACCGCGACGCCATGGCCGAGGCCGGGCTTCCCCTGGACAAGCAACCCGAAAAGGCCGCCGAGTAAGGAGGCATACGATGGCAAAACTCCCCACGCCGCAAATGCTCGTCGCCAGCCGCCCGGCCTTTCCGGACAAGGACTGGTTCGACACCAAGCCGGACTTCATCCCCGGCAGCTATTGCTATCCGGCCAAGATGGAGACCATGGAGCTCCTGCACATGCCGCACCCGCATGAGTGGGATCCCATGGCCGAGGACTGGAACCTGCCCGACGACTGGGAAAAGATCCTCTGCGACGCCTTTGCCGACAGGCTCGAAAAGCACCGCTCGCTCAAGCTCTTCATGGACATCTGCGTGCGCTGCGGCGCCTGCGCGGACAAGTGCCACTTCTTCCTCGGCACCAACGACCCCAAGAACATGCCCGTGCTGCGGGCGGAGCTGCTCCGCTCCCTCTACCGCCGCGACTACACCATGCTCGGCAAGCTCCTCGGCAAGCGCGTGGGCGCGCGCGGCTGGGACAAGAGCGTGGTCAAGGAGCTCTTCTACTACGCCTACCAGTGTACGGAGTGCCGCCGCTGCTCGCTCTTCTGCCCCTACGGCATCGACACGGCGGAAATCACCATGATCGTGCGCGAGCTGCTGCACGAGGTGGGCCTGGGCCTGCACTGGATCATGGACCCGGTGAAAAACTGCAGCTTCACGGGCAACCACCTGGGCATCCAGCCGCACTCCTATGTGGAGATCGTGGAGATGCTCGCCGACGACTGCGAGACCGTCACCGGCATCCGGCCCAAGACGCCCTTCAACAAGAAGAACGCGGAGATCCTCTTCATCACGCCGTCGGGCGATGTCTTCGCGGAGCCGGGCATCTACACCTTCATGGGCTATCTGCTCCTCTTCCACGAGCTGGACCTCGACTACACCTTCTCCACCTACGCCTCGGAAGGCGGCAACTTCGGCTCCTTCGTCTCCTTCAACATGGCCAAGAAGCTCAACGCCAAGATGTACGCCGAGGCGGAGCGCCTCAACGTCAAGTGGCTGCTCGGCGGCGAGTGCGGCCATATGTGGCGCGTCATCAACCAGTACATGGACACCTACAACGGCCCCGCCCCCGCCAACATGGAAGTGCCGGTCTCGCCCATCACGGGCACGGTGTTCGACATGGCCCGTTCCACCAAGATGGTGCACATCGCCGAATTCACGGCCGACCTCATCCACCACAACAAGCTCAAGCTCGACCCGCGCAGGAACGCCAATCTCGTGACCACCTGGCATGACTCCTGCAATCCGGCGCGCGGCATGGGCCTGCTGGACGAGCCGCGCTATGTGCTCAGGCATGTCTGCGACAACTTCGTGGAAATGCCGGAGAACACCATCCGCGAGCAGACCTTCTGCTGCGGCGCGGGTTCCGGCCTGAACACCGAGGAGATCATGGAGCTGCGCATGCGTTCCGGCATGCCGCGCGGCAACGCCCTGCGCTATGTGCAGCAGAAGTACGGCGTCAACCACATGGCCTGTGTCTGCGCCATTGACCGCGCCACCCTGCCGCCGCTCGCCGACTACTGGGCCCCAGGCTGCACCGTGAGCGGTCTGCACGAGCTTGTGGGCAACGCCCTGGTGATGAAGGGCGAAGCCAAGCGCACCATGAACCTGCGCCAGGAAGACCTGCCAGAGGAGGCCCTGGACGATCCGGAAACTCCGGCGGACGGGAGCGCCGCCAGCCAGGGGGAGGGCCGATAGATGTATAACGCCAAAGCCGTGATCATTGGCATCGTCATCTTTGTGGCGATTTTCAGCTCGCCCTTCTGGACGAGCTGGATCGGCCAGACGTATCAGAAGACCGGCGTGGTGCTGCCCGCCGGCGAAAAGACCTGCATTGAGGATACGGAATTCATGCGCGCCCAGCACATGCGCCTGCTCGACGAATGGCGCGACCAGGCCCTGCGCGAGGAAAACCGCGTCTATGTTTCGGCGCTGGACGGCAGGAAATGGGTCATCAGCCTGCAGAACACCTGTCTGAAGTGCCATTCCAACTATACGGAATTCTGCGAAAAGTGCCATGTGGCCAACAGCGTCTATCCCTACTGCTGGACTTGCCACATCATTCCCACGGAGGGCAAGCGATGAAAACGAGCAGAAGAAAGTTCCTCAAGGTGGCGGGGCTTTCGGCCTTTGCCCTTGCCGGCGGGATGACGGCGCTTGCGGGCGAGGCCCCCGCCCAGGTGGCCCCGGGCAAGTACATCAAGCGCGAGGGCATGCTCTCGGCCAAACGCTGGGCCATGGTCATCGACACGCGCCGCTTCACGAGCGAGGCCGACTATGCGCCGCTCATCGCGGCCTGCAACAAGGCGCACAATATCCCGGACATCCCCGGCGACCGCAACGTCAAGTGGATCTGGACGGACACCTTCGACCATGTCTTTCCCGACGACATGAACAACCACCTCAACTCGGCGGTGCGCGACAAGCCCTACATGCTGCTGTGCAACCACTGCACCAATCCGCCCTGCGTGCGCGTCTGCCCCACGCAGGCCACCTACCAGATGGAAGACGGCATCGTGGCCATGGACTACCACCGCTGCATCGGCTGCCGCTTCTGCATGGCCGGCTGCCCCTATGGCGCGCGCTCCTTCAACTTCATCGATCCGCGCCTCCACCTTGCCGATCCGGTGCCCAACCCCGCCTTTCCCACGCGCATGATCGGCGTGGTGGAAAAGTGCAACTTCTGCGTGGAACGGCTCAATGAAGGCAAGCTCCCGGCCTGTGTGGAAGCCTCCGACGGGCGGCTCCTCTTCGGCGATCTGGAAGACCCGAACTCCACGGTGCGCAAGGCCCTGGCCGCCAATTACAGCATCCGCCGCAAGCCGAGCCTCGGCACCCAGCCCGGCGTCTACTACCTCATCTAGGGAGAAAGGCCATGCTCGAAAAACTCCTCACCGGCCCAAGGTGCTACTATGTGTGGCTGCTCTTCCTCTGCGGCCTCATCGCGCTCTGCGGGCTCGTCTACCTTGACCAGCTCTTCAACGGCCTCGGCATCACGGGCATGAACCGCGATGTCTCGTGGGGCCTCTACATCTCGCAGTTCACCTACTTCGTCGGCGTGGCGGCCTCGGCGGTCATGCTCGTGCTGCCCGCCTATTTCCACCACTACAAAAAGTTCAAGCGCATGATCATCTTCGGCGAGTTCATGGCCGTGGCCGCCGTCATCATGTGCGCGCTGTTCATCGTGGTGGACCTGGGCCAGCCGCAGCGCATGCTCAACGTCATGCTCTACCCCACGCCCAACTCGGTCATGTTCTATGACATGATCGTCCTCTGCGGCTATCTCGGCCTGAATATCGTCATCGGCTGGGTCACGCTGGAGGCCGAGCTGCGCGACACCGAGCCGCCCAAATGGGTCAAGCCGCTCATCTATCTCTCCATCCTCTGGGCGTTCTCCATCCACACGGTCACGGCCTTCCTGTATGCCGGCATCCCCGGCCGTCACTACTGGCTCACGGCCATCATGGCGGCGCGCTTCCTCTCCTCGGCGTTCTGCTCCGGTCCCGCCATCCTGCTGCTCCTGCTCTTCGTGGTGCGCAGGCTCACCGGCTTCGACCCCGGCAAGGAAGCCATCAGGACGCTGGCGACCATCATCGTCTATGCCATGTGCATCAACGTCTTCTTCTACCTGCTTGAACTGTTCACGGCCTTCTACAGCAACATCCCCGGCCACATGGAACCCATCATGTTCCTCTTCTCCGGGCATGGCGGGCATCTCGCGTGGGTGAGCTACTGGATGTGGGCCGCGGTCATCATGGCCTTCGGCTCGCTGGCCATCCTCATTCCGCCGCAGTTGCGCACGAGCCGCCTGCTGCCGCTGGCCCTGCTCATGCTGGTGGCGGCAAGCTGGATCGACAAGGGCCTGGGCCTGCTCATCGGCGGTTTCACGCCCAACATGTTCGAGGCGTTCACGCCCTATATGCCCACGCTCAAGGAGATCGCCGTGGCGCTGGGCGTCTATGCCGTGGGCGCGCTGGTGCTCTCCCTGCTCTGGAAGATCGCCCTGGGCGTCAAGAAGGAAGCCGGACACTTCAGCGACTAGCCGCGCTGCACGTCAGCGCATCAGGGAGCCCCGTCCGGGGCTCCCTTTTTTTCGTCCCGGCGCCCGCAAAAAGAAAGCGCAATGGCGCGGCATGCTTGACTTCCTCAACGGCTGCCACGATACTGGGGGCAGTACGCACTGCGGCGCGCCCCGCTGCCGCCCGTTTCCCGCTCCAAGGAGTTTTCCATGCACCAGGCGCTCAAGGATGCCGTTTCCATCTGCAAGACCCTGCTCCGCAACGGGTATGACGCCCATGTGATCAATGCCCCGCTTCAGGAGCGTCTGCTCTCCGCCCGCACGCCGGGACAGACCGATGCGCCCGCCGTGGACATCGCCTGCGAGGCCAGCGGCGAGACCCTGCTCAAGCTCTTCCCCAGGGTGAGCCTGGAAGATGGCAAGCGCGCCATGGCCGAAATGGAGGAAGACGGCGTCCTCTTCCGCTTCTATCCGCTGGAGGCGGCGGATGCGGGGCATCCCGAACTTTCGCTCCTGCGCGTCACGCCGACCATGGCCGCGCAGATGAGCCCGCGCGAGCGCCTTCAGTTGCGCCTGACGGGTTTCGGCAGCCCCACGCCCACGGGGGACCAGTACGAGGGTTTCGAGGATCTCAAGGGCGGTGACATCCGCCTGGTGGGCCTGCCGGACGAAACCCTGCGCCATGACTACCTGCTGGCCGTGCGCGCGCTGCGCTTCGCGGCCAACTTCGACGCGCCCATCGAGCCCAATACCTGGATGGCCATTGTCCGCGCCTCGGTGCGCGTCAACGACTATGTGCCCGCGCGGGACATCATGGAAGAATGGCGCAAGGTGGCCGCGGAATCCATGTTCCGCTTCGTGCGCCTGCTGTACGAGGCCCATATCCTCCAGGGGCTCATCCCCGAAGTGGCGGCCCTGGTCTGCGTGCCCCAGCAGAACGACAAGGGCGAATGCGAGGGCAATGTCTTCGAGCACACCCTCAAATGCATGGAGCATTATCCGGAGGAAGGCTTCCACTACGACTGGCTTGGCGCCATGGCCATGCTCTTCCACGATGTGGGCAAGCTCTTCACGGCCGAATATTTCGACGGCCACTGGACCTACTACCAGCACCACCGCGTGGGCGCCAAGGTGACGCGCAAGATCCTGCGCCGCCTCCATTTCGCCCAGGAGGACGCGGACCTCATCTGCCACCTGGTCAACCATCACATGCGCTTCCACTTCATGATGACCGACCGGGGCATCCGCCGCTTCAAGGCCGTGGGCGAAACGCCGCGCCTCATCGCCATGGCGCGCGCCGACCTTCAGGCCCGCGAGGACAGCTTCACGTCATTCAACCACAATATGAAGTATCTCGGCCGCGCCGAAACGCCGGAACAGATGCTGGAGCCCCTGCTCAACGGCAATGAGATCATGGAAGAGACGCGGCTGTCGCCCGG
>CAZNXQ010000063.1:0-8782 GCA_964576895.1 uncultured Desulfovibrio sp. | reverse complement strand
CCGCTCGCAGAGGAAACAGGTCATGCAGTCTTCGGGATAGGCGATGAACGCCTTCTTGTCCTCGCCCATGCGCAGCGCGTCCAGCGGGCAGATCCGCACGCAGGCGCCGCAGCCGATACAGATTTCGGGGTCGATGCTCTTGATCATGCGTGATTTCTCCCGGCGCGGATGGCGCCTGTTCCGGGGAAAGGGCCATCCGCGCCGCACAGGCTGGAGGTAGGGCTGCCTGATTAGAAGGAATAGATGAAGAGGGCGCTCACGTTCCAGGCGTCGCGGATGCCGCGCTTGCCGCCGCCTGTGGTGGCAAGGCCCCAGGTGTCATTGGATTTGTCCAGCATGAGATGGACATAGCTGGCCTCAAGATTGACCGAGAGGTTCTCGTAGATCTTGTACTGGTTGAGCAGGCCCATCTCCAGGGCATAGTCCTTGTCCGTGAGGTAGATGTTGTCGCGGCCCACGGGCACAACGTAGTTGGTGCCGTCGTTGACGTTGGGCGACATCCACTTGCCGGTGCGGTCGTGGATCTTCTCAAGGATGCCCGAACTGTTGGTGCCGCCCCAGAGGCTCACATGGAGCGTGTGCCGCAGGTTGTGGAGGAAGCTCACGTTCTTCACGCGCGCGCCCACGCCCCAGGTGCCGATGAGCGTATTGGCGAGCACGCGGTCACGTTCCAGGCCGTTGATGTCCGGCCCGGCGAAGGTGTCGGAAAAGCCGGACACGCCGAAGTCATTGACGATATAGGGCATGCGCTCGGAGCCGTTGCCCAGGTCGTCGTCATCGCCCGAAGCGTACCAGCCGTAGATGCCGGGAACGCCCCAGTTCGTCTTGTATTCAAAGAGCAGGGCGCCCATCCAGCCCTTGCGGTTCAGGGCCGCGTCGTCCATCCAGTCCACGCTGCCGTAGGTGAATTCCCAGGCGATACGGAAGGGGTCCCACATGGTCAGCTCGCCGGTGAGGCCGGCCCACCAGGCGTTGGCGTATTCACTGGGCGTCTTGCGGTTGATTTTCTTGTCGTTGGCCAGAAGCGGGAACATGCCGCTGTAGAAATAGGTGGTGTCCACCGCGTTGCCGAAGGCCGGGCGCAAGAAGTTTTTCCCGTTGCGGAAGGCATTGGGGCCGATGGCGCCGTAGATGCCCCAGGGCGTCATGGCGACGCCGTCAAAGCGCAGGGGCACGAAGAGGCCGCCGAAGTCCACATTGTCGAGGAAGCCGTCCTGATTGCCGTTTTCGGAAACATAGTTGTCGTTGTAGGGCCGCATCCAGAAGCCGGTGAGCGAGACATTGTCATTGAGCTTGTAGCTGGCCGTGATGCCCGCGCCGTCGGCCGTGAGCACCGTGGGACCGTCCAGGGCGAAGAACGGCGAACGGAAGGCCTGGATGCCCATGCGCACGGAAAGATCGGTATTGGGCACCATCCAGTCCAGGAAGGCCCGCTTGAGCTTGATCATGTTGGTGGCGTCCGCGCCCAGCGCGCCGCCGCTCTGGGCGCCGCTGGCCTTGCCCCAGATGAACTTGCCGATTTCAAAATAGACCTGGCCGCTCAGGCTTTCGGAAGCCACGGCGTCCAGCTGGAGGCGCACGCGGGAGCGGGCCTCGAAGTCGTCCTCCAGATTATCATAGCCGGTGTGCCCCTTGTTGCTGAAGTTGCCGTTCTGGCCGTACTGGGCGCTGAACAGCCACCAGCCGTGCGCCTTGAAGTCGATGGCTTCGGCCTTGAGCGGCGCGCCGAGCAGGGCGGCCGTTGCAAGGGCCGCCGCCAGAAACCCCAGAACAAGCTTGCGTGATGCGCAGAAACAGGAAAGCATCATATCCCCCTTGTGCGCCCCCGCGGGGCGTTGAAAACCGTCTCTCTCCGTCCGATGCGCCGGGGATGCCCGGTCGGGCGCACCCCGGCGGCAGCGGTCCCGCCGTCCTCCCCCGGACGGCGGAAGAAATGCCTAGACCTGCATCCTGAGCGGGAACGCGAAGCCGATGGCGCCGGTGGGGCAGCTGGTGCGGCAGTTGGCGCAATGCCAGCATTCGTCCCCGTGTTCCACCTGCGGGCGTTCGACGCCGCCGCACGGCACCATCTCCAGCACATAGCCGGGGCAGTCGTCCACGCAGGTGCCGCAGGCCTTGCAGTGGCCGCAGTGCAGGCAGCGCGCCGCCTCGGCCATGGCCTGTTCGCGCGTGAGGCCCAGGTTGAGCTCGGCGAAGGGCCTGGCGCAGTGGTTGAGGGCTTCCTTTTCCGGCTGGGCGGGCGCGTACTGGCTGATGCCGTAGATCTCCTCAAACGGCACCACATAGGGGTCTGCCAGGGCCGCCATGTCGTCGCGCGGCTCCAGCATGTTTTCTTCGTTGATGATCCAGACGCGCGCATTCTCGCCGGTCAGGAAGGCGTGCACGGCAAAGGCCGCCCGCCGGCCGCCGCCCACGGCGCCCGCGATGGAGGCCGGCCCGGCGGCCACGTCGCCGGCGGCGTAGTGCTTTTCGCAGCTTGTGGCCTGGCATTCGTCCACCACGATCCAGCGGCGCGGGTTGAGCGTGAGGCCGCCCGCGTTGTCGCCGAGGAAGCCCAGGTCGGTCTTCATGCCCACGGCAAAGATGACCGTGTCGCAGTCAAGGGTGTGGCTGCCGCCGGGCACGGGATCGAAGACCGGGCGGCCCGCGTCGTCGAAGCGGAATTCCTTGACCTCGTAGAAGTCCACGCCGGTCACGGCGTCATTGTCCGTGCGGATGCCGGACATGGTGCAGCAGTTGTGGATCTGGATGCCCTCTCTGGCGGCCAGTTCCAGGTCTTCGGCCGGGGCGCGCATCTCGCCGGGCTTTTCCAGGCAGATGACGTGGATTTCCTCCGCGCCCAGGCGCCGGGCCGTGAAGGCGCAGTCAAAGCCCACGCCGCCGCCGCCCATGACGACCACCTTTTTGCCCACCTTGCCGGCGGCGCGGCCCATGGCGGCCTCGCGGAGAAACTCCACCGCGCGCACGGCCCTGTCCGCGCCGGGAATGGGCAGGCTGTTCTCCGCGGGCACGCCCGTGGCGATGATGACGGCGTCAAAGCGGTCGCGGATCTCGTCCATGCTGATGTCCACGCCCACGCGGGTATTCACATGGGCGCGCACGCCGGTCTCCAGCACCAGGCCCACCTCGCGGTCCACCACATGGCGGGGCAGGCGGAAATTGGGCACGCCGTAGCGCGGCACGCCGCCGAGCATGGGCTCGGCCTCGTACACCGTGACGGCATGGCCGAGCAGGGCGAGGAAGTAGGCGCTGGTGAGCCCGGCGGGGCCGCCCCCGATGACCGCCACCTTCCTGCCGGTGGAGGGCCGGTTGCGGAACAGGACGGCGCCGCGTTCGGCCAGGTCGGCGCACGCGCGCTCAAGGGCGCGGGTGTTGACGCAGCCTTCCATATGGTTGCGGTTGCAGGCGCCCATGCAGAAGTGCGGGCAGACCCGGCCCGTGATGCCGGGGAAGGGATTCTTGGCCCGCAGGTAGCGCAGGGCTTCGGTGAATTCGCCTTTTTCCGCCAGGGCCTGCATCTTCTGGATGGAAGTCCCCGCCGGGCAGGCGGCCTCGCAGGGCGAGGTGCGGAACTGTTCCTTCAGGCGCGGCCCGTGGGCCACGGGCTGGCGCAATTCTCGGCTGTACTTGGGAGGCATATGTGAACTCCTTGCGGCAATGATTACAGCAGCGGCGCCTTGCCCCACTGGAACCGGGGGCCGTTCTCGCTCCGGATGAGGAGGAGCGGTTTCGCCATTTCCGGATTGAGCTCCGGAAACTCGCGCACGCGGTAGACGCAGCGTCCCGATTCCTTGCGCTCCATGGTGGCCTGGATGGCCAGCTCGCAGACCGCGAGGATGTCGCGGCTTTCGTGGCAGCGCATGAGCTCGCGCAGGGTCGTGGCGTGCAGCCGCCCGGCCTGCCCGGAGAGGAAGCGGATCTTCTCCAGCGCCCGCTCCATGGCCGCCATGGAACGGCGGAAGCCCATGTAGTAGTCCATGACATTGCGGGTGGCCTGTTCCAGTTCCGCATAGCTCACGGGGTCGCCCACGGGTTCGGCCATGGGCGCGAAGACCTCGTTTTTGACGTCGCGGGCCATGTCCTCGTCCACCCGGCCGGCTTCGGTCATGCCCGAAGCGCGCATGGCAGCCTGGCGGCCGGCCTCGTAGCCGCCGCACATGGCGCCGGAGCAGTAGAGGAAGACGCTGCCGCTGAAGAGGTTGGGCACGCTGGACTCAAAGGCGTCATTGACGGCGATGGCGCCGCCGAAGATGAGCTCGCCGATTTCCACTTCCAGAAGCTTGTGCTGGAAGTCCGTGCCCGTGCAGTCTGCCCAGTCGCCGAAGGTGGCCTTGTCGCCGGGCATGAGGACATACTGGAGTTCCCGCACCACGTCCGGGTCCACATGGCGCATGTCCATGTAGAACGGGGGGCCGGAGCCTTCCATCTGTTCCTGGAAGGTGCCCTGGATCTGGTTGTTGCGCACGCCGTTTTCCATCATGGGGTCGTACTTGCCCATGAAGCGTTCGCCCAGGGCGTTGATCTCGTGCGCGCCGGAGCTGTTGATGCCGTTCATGCCGGGGCAGCCGAAGCCCTTGGGCAGCATGGTGGCGCGCTGGTAGGTGTCCAGTTCGGTGACGGCGGCGCCCGCCTGATAGCCGAGGACGACGCCCGCGCTGGTGTTGTACGGATACATCCAGACATTGAAGGCGTTGTGGGTGGAATTGTCCGCGCCGCGCGTGGCCGAACGCCCCTGGGCGGAAACCACGGTCTTGGCGCGGATGATGACGTATTCGCCGGTGCGCACATCCCAGCCGAGGCAGCCGCAGGCCTTGCCGTGATCCGTGAGGATGCGCATGGCCATGATGCGGTCAAGGACGTTGACGCCGCTCTCGCGCACCAGACGCGCCATGACCCGCTTGATGGTCATGCCGTTGGAAATATGCACCCACCAGCGCCCCGGCTGGCCGAAGCCCTGCGTGCGGACATAGGTGCCGTCGCTCTTGCGGCCGAAGTCCACGCCCGCCGCGCCGAGGATATCGAGGAAATGGCGCATGTGGTTGTACCAGCCGTTGACGAGCATGTTCCGCGTCCAGCCGTTGAGCGGCTTGGCATAGAATTTCACAAGGTCGTCAGCCGTGTCGAAGGGCTCGCCCGGCTCGTCGAGAACGGCCATGTAGTGGTCGTTTCCGCCGCCGATACAGCCCGAACTCTCAAGCTTGCCCTTGTCGATGATGACGACATCCTGCCCCTGGTCGCGTGCGCCCAGCGCCGCGCCGCAGCCGGATGCCCCGGAGCCGATGACGAGCACGTCGGTTTCCACGAGCGTGCCCAGACTGTGCCTGGTCGTTCTCATGCCGATATCCTGGGATGAAGGTGTGCGGACACTGCGTTCGTCCGGGCGTGGGCATGCCCCCCAGCGGGGCCGTCCGGACCTTGTGAAGGAAAAATCATATGCCGGCGCTGTATTGTCAAATAAATAAAAATCACGCATTGTACAAAAAAACCCAACAGGAGCGCCGGGCCATGATCGATGAGCTGAATGGTGATTTTCTCCAGTGGCTGCGCGGGTTTTACTGGGTCGCCAAGACGGGCAGCGTGCGCCGCGCCGCCGAGCGCATGCACCGCAACCCCTCCACCATCAGCTATCAGCTTCGTTCGCTGGAAGAGGAACTGAATACCGTCCTCTTCGACCGCTACAAAAAATCCCTCCGCATCACGCCGGAGGGGACAAAACTCCTGGACTGGGCCATCACCACCTTTGAGGCGCTGCAGAGCATGCGTTCCTCGGTGGGCAGCGCGGACGGCGCGCTCAAGGGATCGGTCACCGTGGCGGCCACGCTGCCCATTGCCACGCTTTCCGTGCCCAGCACCGTGGAATTTCTGCGCCAGCATCCCGGCGTGGAGCTGGCGGTGGAACGCGGCCTTTCGTGGGACGTGCGCAAGGCGGTGGCCGAATCCCGCGTGGATTTCGGGCTGCTGCCGGTGATCGGCAGGCCCGTCGACGACCGGCTGGATGTGGTCTTCAAGGCGCGGCCCCTCCTGGTCATGCGGCGCGACAATCCCTGGAACATCCCGCCCGTGCCGGATCTGGAGGACCTGCGCCGTCTGCCCTATGTGGCCTTTGCCAATGACGAGGACCCGGACGACCTCGGCTGCTGGTGCCGGAATTCGGGCATGGGCGATTTCATCCAGAAGAACGCGGCCATCCGGGTCAACAATTATCACCTGATCATGCGCTTTGTGTGGCACAGGCTCGGCGTGACCATCATGGACGAGCTCTGCCTTCAGGCCACCAATTTCGGGGCGGAGTGGGAACAGATCGGCGCGCGCCCGCTGGATCATCTCTTTCCCAACCGGCTTTATGGCATCCTTGTGCGCCGCAACAAGCATGTCAGCCCCCAGGCGGGAGCCCTCATGCAGGCGTTGCGCGAGTTCTTTCTTTCGCTCCCCTCGCTGGATGCGGAGACCGTTTGGCAAAGCGCCCGCCAGATCCCGGAATGCCGGGAGGAGAAAAAGGAAAAGGCCGGGCGCGGGGCCCGGCCTGGGAAGGGACGCGCGCGTCCGGTCGAAGTCTAGTGTCTGCTTGCAAAAGCAGACACTACAAAATCCGTAAGGATTTTGCGGCGGCGTGGCCGCCGTGAGTGAGCGAAAAACTACGTTTTTTCGCGAACGATCCTGCAAAAATTCTGTGCAGAATTCTGCACAGAATTTTTGCACTTAGCCACTAGAACACGATGGCCCCAAGCGTGAGCACCACCAGAGCCGTCGCCAGCCAGGAAACCAGGACCACCACCGGCGCCGTGCGCCAGATGGAGCTGGCGCTGGCCCATTCGTTGCCGTGCAGCAGGGCCGCGCTGGCGCTGGCCGCCGGGGTGAGGAAAGCGAAGTGGCAGCCCATGACGACCATCACCAGCGCCAGATCCGGCGAGGCGCCCGAAGCCTGGCAGTAGCTGAGCACGATGGGCATGAGCGCGATGCCCGTGGCGCCGTTGTTCATCACCTGGGTCAGGGCCGTGGCCACAAAGCCGATGATGAGGGCGAAGGTCATGGGCGTGCTGCCGCTGAAGATGGGCTCCATGGCGTTCATGAGAAAGGCCGTGATGCCGCTGTCCGTGTGGGCCATGGCCGCCGCCAGCGGCTGGACGATGGCGAGCAGGAGGATGATGCCCCAGGTCACGCCCGAATCCACCATGGCCTTGAAGTTGAGCAGGGGCTTGCCGTCCACCTTGATGGCCGCCATGACGGTGACCAGCAGGATGACGATGCCCGTATTGCCGATGGAGCGCAGGAACTTTGTCACGAAAAAGCTCTTGGGCAGGAAATTGGGCGCCAGCAGGAGCAGGACAAGGAGGAAGAGGAAAACGAGCACCGTCTTCTGGACCTTGTTCAGGTTGAGGCTGCCCTCGGTATCCAGCTTTTCGGCTTCGAGCCTGAGCAGTTTGCTCATGTCCGGCCTGAAGATGTATTTGCCGAGCAGGATGAAGGCCCCGGAGCAGAGGGCGCAGATGGCGATGGCAAGGATCATGTAGCTGGCGTAGTCGATGCTCACGCCGCTCATGTTCTCATAGGCG
This sequence comes from uncultured Desulfovibrio sp., assembly GCA_964576895.1. Taxonomy (GTDB): domain Bacteria; phylum Desulfobacterota; class Desulfovibrionia; order Desulfovibrionales; family Desulfovibrionaceae; genus Desulfovibrio. The sequence goes on along the minus strand of CAZNXQ010000063.1, from coordinate 1,229 downwards.
CCGAGCACGGTGAGCGGCACCTGCTTGAAGGGAATGATGGACATGCCCACCTGCGCCGCGAACACGATGCCGAAGACCATCATGGTGGGATAGCCCTCGCCCTTCTTGTAGCCGCAGGCGTCGCACACGCCGTAGAGGATGGACCAGCCGATGATGGCCGCGGGCGAGGCCGAGGTCAGCGCGCCGAGGATGAAGATGGAGCCCATGAACACATAGGTGAACAGCCACGGGCGCCCGGCCAGGCACTTGCGCGTGATGAACCACAGCGAAATGAACCGCGAAAGGCCGTAATAGTTGATGGTGGCGCAGAAAACGAAGATGAAGAACATCATCTGCACCATGGGGTCGCCGAAGCTTTTGTTGAGCAGCTGGACGGGCTTCATGCCGCCGATGAGCATGAGCGCCAGCAGGCCGAGCAGGCTCGGCCAGACGATCTCGATGAAGATCCAGCCGTAGAGCACGCCGAGAAAGATGCCGATGAGGTTCATGCCCAGGGGCGTGAGCGGCTCGAAGGGCGGAAGCTGACCAAAGCCGAACATGATGATCAGGCAGACGGCCGCATGCACCAGATAGAGCGGCGAAACAGCCTTTTTGGGCGCCGCGGCGCCCGCTGCGGAAGCGGAACTCTGCGTCATGACGAGCATCCTCGTTGCGTCTGAGTCCGGCGGCCTCCCCTGTCCGCATGGGGGAGATGCCGCCGGGAGTGCATCCGACCGTTGCCCAGTCCGGCCGTTATTTTGTGAAAATGGTATCATGGCGGGAGGGCTGTTCTGTCAAATTGAAAAAAAAACAATAGTGTTTGATTAAATCGAATAGATGCCCTGCGCCCCGGCGCTCCGCCGGCACGCGGGGCCCGGCTCCTGTGGGCCGGCCCGGTGGCGGTGAACGCCGCAGCGCATGCGCCTTTTATTTTAACGCTGGTTCCGGAAGTCGGGACAGCCGTGCGCTTTGGGAATGAAAGTGCGTAAACGCTCCGGCGGCTGCGGGAACAGATGTCCGCGTCGTTGTCCAGCGAGGCGACAGGTCGGGAAAAACGGCGTGCCGCGCGGGCAGGCGGCCGCCGGGAGGCGGCACGGGGTGCGTGCCGGAAGGGGAAGGGCCGTCAGCGAAGCGTCACATCCCGGCATGCGGGCTGGACGCCAGGTAGCCGGCCAGCCAGTCGTGCCGCTCCAGTACCGGATTGCGGCCTTCCTCCCGCGCGCGGCGGACTTCCCGCGCGTAGAGGTCAA
>CAZNXQ010000062.1:0-9048 GCA_964576895.1 uncultured Desulfovibrio sp. | reverse complement strand
GGCGCTGGCTGCGTCAGAGAAAAATTTTCTTGGTCGAGTACTTGAGTACACTCCCCGCGAAAATTTTTCTCTTCCTTGCCAGCCCCGAAGGATCTTATTTTTTAGGATCCTTCCGGCACCAGCATCCGTCTGTCGCTTCGCTCCAGACGGAATTTGGAATATCCATTGCATTGTGTAACGGAGCTTTGCGTTTTCGGCGGCGCATCCCTTGCGCTCTGCGCCGGAAAGCTGGTATGCAGGCGCAGACGCCCGCGGGGCGCGGGCGCACAAGCAACCGGGCCTGGAGCGGTTTGGTAATGAAAGTATCCAAACCGATCTGGCGACGGCGTTAGCCGGCGCCCGCGCCGTAATAAGGCGGAAAACCACGCTTTTCCGCCGAAATGGAGGCAGCGAAATCTGAGGAAAATATCTGTCTTGCAGATATTTTCCTCAGTAAAATGCTCTACTGCCGAGGGGATGCCATGAAGATCGTTGTGCTCGACGGTGCCGTTCTCAATCCCGGAGATGTGGACTGGGGCCCCCTCGCGGCCCTGGGCGAGCTTACCGTCCACCCGGAGACCGCCCCGGAGGAGCTGCCGGAGCGTGTGCGCGGGGCGGACATCCTCCTCACCAACAAGACCGCGCTCAGGCGCGCGGACATGGCGCATTTTCGCTCCGCGCGGCTGGTGGCCCTGCTTGCCACAGGCTATGACAATGTGGATGTGGACGCCTTCGCCGAGCGCGGCGTGCCTGTCTGCAATGTGACGGCCTACGGCGTGGACGACGTGGCCCAGCATGTCATGGCGCTTCTGCTCGAACTTTGCCGCCACACCCAGGAGCACACCGGCAGCGTTCTCGACGGCGACTGGGAGCGGGCGCGGCGCTGGTGCTACTGGCAGCGCACGCCCATCTGCCTCACGGGCATGACCATGGGCATCGTCGGTTTCGGCGCCATCGGCAGGTGTGTGGGCGGGCTGGCGCATGCGTTCGGCATGCGGGTGCTGGCCTGCCAGCGCACGCCGCGCGATCCTCCGCCCTGGGAACCGTTTGCCTTTGCGCCGCTGGAACAGCTGCTGGCCGAGTCCGATGTGGTCTCGCTGCACTGTCCGCTCACGCCGCAGACGCAGCAGCTCATCAATGCCGAGCGCCTTGCGCGCATGGTTCCGGGCGCCCTGCTGCTGAATACGGCACGCGGCGCCCTGGTGGACGAAGCGGCGGTGGCGGCGGCGCTCAGGAGCGGCCGCCTCGGCGGCCTCGGCACGGATGTGCTCTCCACGGAGCCGCCCCGTCCGGACAATCCGCTGCTCCGCGCGCCCAATGTGCTCATCACGCCGCACATGGCCTGGGCTACGGTGCGGGCGCGACAGAACATCATTGATCTTACTGCGGAGAATATCCGGCGCTGGCAGGCGGGGCGGCCCATCAATGTGGTCAACGGGGTATGACCCGGCCCAGAGGGCTCACCGGGCCGGGGCCTTTCCCCCGCGCCGCTGGACGTTGGCGACGGTTTTGACTATCGTGAACGGTTGTGTGCGGCAATGTGCCGCGCTGGCCGCCAGCAGGGGGAAGGCATGAACGAGGACGCGGAAAAAGGTGGGCTTGCCCGGCGCATCCAGATGCGCCGCGCCGACAGGAGTCTTGCGGAAGCCAGGGTGGGCGGCGAGCGTCAGCGCAAGGGCTATGAGGAAGCCGTCATCGGGTATCTGCGCGACGGCGGCCGCGTCATCTGCGTTTCCGATGACGAGGCGTTCATCGGCACCTTGCGCGGCATCATTCGCGATGAGCTCAAGATGCCCGCGTCCTGCCTTGTGGCGACCTCCGGCGCCGAGATGCTCGTGCGTCTCGGCCGCCAGGCGGTGGATGCGGGGCAATCGTCCCTGTTCCTGGTGGAACGGGAGATCAAGGGCCGCGACCTCACCTTTGCCGTACGGCTGCTCAAGGGCGGCTATCCGGAACTCAAGGTGCTCATGCTCGCCCGCGAAAGCGAGCGGCAGCGCATCGTCCTGCTGCACGAGAGCGGCGTGGACGGCTGCATCATCAAACCCGTGGACGCCGCCGCCCTGCTGGAGCGCGTGGCCCTGACCGTCAGGCCGCAGGGGCAGATGGAGCGTTCGCTCGACTGGGCGCGTTCCCTGCTGGGGCAGGGCGAGAACCTGCGCGCGCTCCAGGTCTGCATGCAGGCCCTGGAGCAGAAGAGCAATTCCGGGGCGGTCCTCCTGCTCATGGGCGATATTTTCAAGGCCATGGAAGAATATGACAAGGCTGCCGACGCCTACGCCAAGGCGGCCGGCGTTTCGTCCATGTTTCTCGACCCGCTGCGCAAGCTCGCCGCCCTGCATGCCGAAAAGGGCGACGCCGCGCGGGAGCTTGAATGCCTGGAACGGATGGACGCCATCTCGCCGCTGGATCTGGAGCGCAAACTGCGCATCGGCGAGCTCAATCTCAAGCTCAACCAGACGGACAAGGCGCGCAAGGTTTTTGGCGAGGCGGTCAAGCTTTCCAACCGAAAGGCCAGGGAAGGCACGGCGGGCGTTGCCTCCCGCGTGGCCGAGCTCTATGCCGAGTCCGATCCGGAAACCGCCGCCGGTTTTCTGCGCCGGGCGCTGGATGCGCGCCGGGAATTCTGGGGCCCGGAGGATCTGGCGGCCTTCAACCGTCTCGGTATGCTCCTGCGGCGCGCCGGGCGCTGGCGCGATGCCACCGAGGAATACCAGAAGGCGCTCACCATTGCGCCCAACGACGAGGGCCTGTACTACAATCTCGGCATGGCCTGGCTGGAGGGCAAGGAGGCCGAGGCCGCCCGCGGGGCCTGCCTCAAGGCCCTTGCCCTGAATCCCGACCTGCCGCGTGCCTCGGCCCGCATCGCCATCAACCTCGCCACGGCCTTCATGGCGACCAATGACCGCATGCACGCGCTGCCGCTCCTGCGCACGGCTCTGGAGCTGGAACCGGACAATGCCGAGGCGCGGGAGCTGCTGGCGCGCGCCGAAAGCGAGGCGCGCTGACGCGGGAGACCGCTGCCGGGCGCAGGTGGCGTGGATGCCTGCCCCGGCATCGGACATGCCTGCTTTTTTGCGAGTGCCCGCTCGCACGCAAATGCACCAAGGGAGACCTCATGGCAGACGTTGTTACCCGTTTCGCGCCCAGCCCCACCGGGCATCTGCATATCGGCGGCGCGCGCACCGCCATTTTTTCCTGGCTGCTTGCCCGGCATTACGGCGGCCGTTTCCATCTCCGCATTGAGGATACGGATCTGCTGCGTTCCCGGCAGGAGTATACGGATTCCATCCTGGCCTCCATGCGCTGGCTTGGGCTGGACTGGGATGACGGGCTCACCTACCAGACGCAGCGCACCGAGCTGTACAACAGCTATGTGGACAAGCTGCTGGCCAGCGGCCACGCCTACTGGTGTTCCTGCACCCCGGAAGAGGTGGAGGCCATGCGCGAGCGCGCGCGCAGCGAAGGCCGCAAGCCGCGCTATGACGGCCATTGCCGGGAGCTGGGTCTGGGACCTGGGGAGGGGCGGTGCGTGCGCCTCAAGGCGCCGCATACGGGCAAGATCGTTTTTGACGACATGGTCAAGGGCCGTATCGCCGTGGATGCCGGCGAGCTTGATGACATGGTGCTGCGCCGCGCGGACGGCATGCCCACCTACAATATGGCCGTGGTGGTGGACGATCACGAAATGGGCGTGACCCACGTCATCCGGGGCGACGACCACGTTTCCAACACGCCGCGTCAGATCCTCATCTACAAGGCGCTGGGCCTGCCCGTGCCGCGCTTCGGCCATGTGCCCATGATCCTGGGGCCTGACCGGCAGAAGCTTTCCAAACGCCATGGCGCGCGCGCCGTGGTGGAATATCAGCGCGACGGCCTCCTGCCCCAGGCGCTGGTGAGTTATCTCGCGCGGCTCGGCTGGTCGCACGGCGACCAGGAGCTCTTCAGCATGGAAGAGCTCGTGCGCTTCTTTGACGGCAAGAATCTCAATCCGGCGGCCGCCGCCTTTGACCCGGCCAAGCTGGAATGGTGCAACGCGCGCTTCATGCGCGAACTGCCGTTGAACCAGCTTGTGGAACTGGTGGAGCCGTTCGTCAAAACGGCCGGGTTGTGGGAGCGCCTGGGCGATGATCCCTATGCCCGGCTGGAGCCGCTGTGCGTCATGTTCCGCGAGCGGGCGAGCAACCTTGCGGCCCTGGCGGAAAGCTTCCGTCCGCTTCTGGTGGGCGCGGCCGAGCTGGAGTATGCGGCAAAGGATGCCGGCAAGCATTTCAGCGCGGCGGGCAAGGCCCATCTGGCGGCGCTGGCGGACGTTTTTGCGGCCGTGGAGCCGTTTGACGCGCCCTCCATCGAGGCCGCGCTCAACGCCTATGTGGCGGACAACGGCCTGAAGTTCAAGGAAGTGGCGCCGCCGTTGCGCACGGCGCTCATGGGCTTCATGGGCGGTTCGCACCTCAATGAGATCATGGCCTTTCTGGGCCGCGCCGAGACGCTGGCGCGGCTGGCCCGCGCGCGGGAGTATGTGGCGGCGAAGTAGAGGGAACGTTTTCCAGGCTCAGGCTGTATTAGAGCGTTTTCGCAATGAAATTGCGGAACGCTCTGGCGGCTGCGGGAGCAGACGCCCGCGCCGAATGAGCGCCCAGACCGCGTTCTGGACGCGAAATGATGGCAGCGAAACCTGATGAAAATATCTGTAAAACAGATATTTTCATCAACAAAATGCTCTAAAAAGACAAAGTAGGCTATGATTTTTCGTTTGCCGGTGAAAAAGGCTGTTTTTGACGGATAATTGTGGCAGTACACAACCCGCCACATCTTGAACCGGCAGCGCATTGATAGGGTCTGCCGCCGGGGCGGGTCCCTCCCCGGAAGCCGTGCCCGCGGGAGCGCGTTCGCGCCCGCGCGGCGCGGCGTTTCAGATTTGCAGGGAGATGCCCGTGCCTCCGGGGGCCAGGGTCGTGGGCATGACGCCGCGCTGGGCCATGGCGGCATAGGTTTCCGCCGCGCGCGTCAGGGCATGGGCGGTTGCCTCATGGCTGCCGCCGGTGGCGCCCGCCGTGTCGTTCTCCGTCGCGGCAGGGGAGGCGGGAGCATGACCGTCGGTCGCGGTTTTCGCGGCGTCGGCGTTTTCCGTCGCTTCGGCGCCAGTCAGCGCGCCTGTGGCGTCTTCATCCGCCTCTTCCCGTTTCTCGCGGGTCGCGCGCGCTTCCTGCGCCGAAGCCCTGGCCGCCACCGCCCGGTCCTGCGCCGAGGGCTCGCCGGGGGCCAGAGCCGCGCGCCGCACCTGGCGCGCCTTGGCGGCCCCTTCCTCAGGATCGTCCGGCACGGAGGAAACGTCGATGGAGACATGGCCGCCAATGGCATACTGCCGGCCGTCCGGGCCCTGCTGGTAGGTATAGCTGGGCCCGCCTGACACATACTGGCCGCCGGCGGCCATGTGCGCCCGTTCATGGGCGCGCACCTCGGCGTCGCGCTGTTTGAGCTTGCGCAGCTGGGCCTGGGCTTCCGGGCTCAGGTGCAGGGAATCCGCCGTCGCGGTTCCGCCGGCGGCATCGGCGGCCTGGCCGGTCTTCTCCGGGCCGTTGCCCTGCGGGCTGTTCCTCCTGAGGGCTTCCGCGCCGGCCGCATCGTCCCTGCCGTGGCGCCCGTAGTCGCCCAGGCCCGGCAATCCGGCGGAGGCCGCGAATGCCTGGCCCGGCGCGCGGCCGGCCCCAGCGGTGGCTCCCGCAGTGGAATTGACCGGCCCGACAGGGCGGGCGCTGATGCTGTGCAGGGCGTCGATCATCGGGGCATATATCCTGTGCGGCAAACGTTCACAACGGGTGGCCGTCCGGAAGGGAGGGCCCATCCTTCTTCTCTATCGGCGGCTTCCGAAAAACTTGAGGGCTGGGCCGAAATCGGGCCGCGAAACCGGAACGGGCCGTGGAAACCGCGCTCCGGCGCGGCGCCGGACGGCATGAGGGCCATGCCGCCGGGGGGCGCAGAGGCGGTGCAAAAGTCCTGCGGCTGTTGACCCCGTGGGTTCATGGGTGTATCGTTGCGGACAAATGGCGATGGCCTGGTCTGGGCCGCTGGCGACGCGGGGGCACGCGCGTCTGGTCGCCATGCACTTTTTTGCCAGGAGGCGACTATGCGTATTGCCGTGGGTCTGGGCAAACAGAGCGGAGAGGAGCGTTTGGAACGCCAGGGCGTGAGCCGCCGCGACTTCATGAAATTCTGCACCGCCGTGGCCGTCACCATGGGCATGGGCCCGGCCTTCGCCGATGACGTGGCCGCAGCCCTCACCGGGCGCCGTCCCAATGTGGTCTATCTCCACACCGCCGAATGCACGGGCTGCTCCGAGGCGCTTTTGCGGATGTACAAGCCCTATATCGACAGCCTCATCCTCGACACCATCTCCCTGGATTATCAGGAGACCATCATGGCCGCCGCCGGTCATGCGGCGGAAGAGGCGCTCGAAGAGGCCGTCAATTCGCCGCAGGGCTTCATCTGCATGGTGGAAGGCGCCATTCCCACGGGGATGGACGGCAAGTACGGCTATGTGGGCGGCAAGACCATGTACGACATCTGCAAGGATATCCTGCCCAAATCCAAGCTCAACCTCGCCATCGGCACCTGCGCCTGCTACGGCGGCATCCAGGCGGCCAGGCCCAATCCCACCGAGGCCGTGGGCGTGGGCGAGGCCTATGCGGACATGGGCGTCAAGGTCATCAACATCGCCGGCTGTCCGCCCAATCCCATCAACATGGTGGGCACCCTTGTGGCCTATCTCAACGGCATCGACATCCAGCTCGACGAGCTTGGCCGTCCGCTCATGTTCTACGGGCAGACCGTCCATGACCGCTGCGAGCGGCGCAAGCATTTTGATGCCGGCGAGTTCGCCCCCTCCTTCAATTCCGAAGAGGCGCGCAAGGGCTGGTGTCTGTATGACCTGGGCTGCAAGGGCCCGCAGACCTACAACAACTGCCCGGCGGTGCTGTTCAACCAGACCAACTGGCCCGTGGGCGCCGGCAGTCCCTGCATCGGCTGCAGCGAACCGGGTTTCTGGGACGATATGACGCCATTCTACAAGAACTAGGGGGAAACCATGAGCCAGGTCATCAAAGCGCCCCAGAGCACCTACAGCGGTCCGGTCGTGGTCGATCCGCTGACCCGCATCGAGGGGCACCTCCGCGTCGAGGCGGAGGTGGAAAACGGCAAGATCAAGGAAGCCCGCTGCGTGGGCACCCTGTTCCGCGGGCTGGAGATCATCCTCAAGGGGCGCAACCCCTTTGACGCGCCCCACTTCACGCAGCGCACCTGCGGCGTCTGCACCTATACCCATGCGCTGGCCTCCACCCGCGCCCTGGAAGACGCCATCAACAAGCCCATTCCGGCCAACGCCACCTTTATCCGCAACCTTGTCCTCGGCATGCTCTTCCTCCACGACCATCTCGTGCATTTCTACGCCCTGCACGCCCTGGATTTCGTGGATGTGGTCAATGCCCTGCAGGGCGACCCGGTCAAGGCCGCGAAGATCGCCACCTCCATCTCCAACCGCAAGGTCACGGCCGACGATTACCGCGCCGTTCAGGCCAAGCTCAAGGCCTTTGTGGACAGCGGCCAGCTCGGCCCCTTCACCAATGCCTACTTCCTCGGCAGCCATCCCGCCTATACGCTGAGCCCGGAGCTCAACCTCATCGGCACGGCGGACTATCTGGCGGCCCTGCGCGTTCAGGTCAAGGCCGCGCGCGCCATGGCCGTTTTCGGCGCCAAGAACCCGCACACCCAGTTCACCGTGGGCGGAGGCGTGACCTGCTATGACGCGCTCACCCCCGAACGCATCAAGGAGTTCACCGACCTGTACCGGGAAACGCGGGCCTTCATCGAGGACTACTACATCCCCGACCTCCTTGCCATCGGCAGCCAGTACAAGGAGTGCGCCACCTACGGCGGCACGCGCAATTTCATGGCCTTTGGCGAATTTCCCGATCCGGGCGGCGAGCGCGACCTCCAGAAGCGCTGGCTCAGGCCGGGCATCATCCTTGACCGCAAGATCGGCAAGGTGCGGGGCATGGATCCCGACAAGATCGCCGAAGGCGTGCGCCACAGCTGGTATGAGGGCGACAAGGCGCTTCATCCCTATGAAGGGGAGACCGTGCCGCACTTCACGAGCATGGGCGACAAGGACAAGTATTCCTGGCTCAAGGCGCCGCGCTATGACGGCATCGCCATGGAAACCGGGCCCCTCGCCCAGGTGCTGGTGGCCTACGGCCAGGAGCACAGGGCCATCAAGCCGCTGGTGGACAAGGTGCTCTCCGCGCTCCAGATCGGGCCGGAAGCGCTCTTCTCCACCCTTGGCCGCACGGCCGCGCGCGGCATCGAAACGCTTGCCATTGCCCAGCAGATCGAGACCTGGATCAAGCAATACGAAAACAACATCATCAACGACAAGCAGATCGTGGAGAACTACGAAGCCCCCAAGAACGCCAGGGGCGTGGGCTTTGTCAACGCGCCGCGCGGCGGTCTCTCCCACTGGCTTGTGACCGATGACGAAGCGCGCATCGCCAACTTCCAGCTGGTGGTGCCCACCACCTGGAACCTCAGTCCGCGCGACGCCAAGGACATCCCCAGTGCCGGCGAAGAGGCCCTTGTGGGCACGCCCGTGGCCGATCCCGCGCGTCCGGTGGAGATCCTGCGCGTCATCCACTCCTTTGACCCCTGCATTGCCTGCGCGGTGCATGTCATTGACGGGCAGACCAACCAGGTGCACAAGTTCAAGGTCCTGTAGGCCGCGTTGGCGGCCGCGACGTGAACGCCGCGAAGCGATCATGAAGGGGCGGGCTCTGGCCCGCCCCTTCCGTATCCTGCGGGCCTGGGGCGCCGTTTCCGGCGCCGCGAGCCGTGGGGGAAGGGGCGTATGGAAACACCGCGTGTGCTCCTGCTGGGCGTGGGGAATATCCTCCTGAGTGACGAGGGCTTTGGCGTGGCCGCCGTGGAACGGCTTGAGCGCGACTATGTCTGGCCGGACACGGTGCGCCTGCTCGATGGCGCCACCCAGGGCCTCATGCTCATGCCCGACATCATGGACTG
>CAZNXQ010000061.1:0-9176 GCA_964576895.1 uncultured Desulfovibrio sp. | reverse complement strand
ACGCCAAGGAAGCGGAAATCGTGGCCCAGGCCGGCCAGAAGGGCAAGGTGACCATTGCCACCAACATGGCCGGCCGCGGCACGGATATCGTGCTTGGCGAGGGCGTGGTGGAACTGGGCGGCCTGCATATCCTCGGCACCGAACGGCATGAGAGCCGGCGCATCGACAACCAGTTGCGCGGCCGGTCGGGCCGTCAGGGCGACCCCGGTTCCTCGCGGTTCTATCTTTCGCTTGAAGACGATCTCATGCGCCTGTTCGGCTCGGACCGCATCAAGGGGCTCATGGAACGGCTTGGCCTGCGCGACGGCGAGGCCATTGAGAACAAGATGGTCACCCGCGCCGTGGAAGGCGCGCAAAAGCGCGTGGAAGCGCATCATTTTGAGATCCGCAAGACCCTGCTGGATTATGACAATGTCATGAACCAGCAGCGCGAGGTCATCTATGCCCTGCGCCGCGAGCTCATGGTGGAGGATGATCTCGCGCCGGTGCTGGAGGAGTTCCTCAGCGACGTGCTTGATGTGGTCTATGCGCCGCTGGATGCCGCGGCGCCCGATGCGCTGGAGGAAACGCGGGCGGCAGTCATGGCGCGCCTGCGCGAGATCTTTACTCTCGACCGCCTCTTGCCCGAAGACGCGCCCCTGCCGGAGCGTGAACGGACCGAGGCCCTGGTGCACGGTATCCTGGACGAGCTCAAGGCGGCAGCGGGTGAGAGCTACAAGGACATCGAGCGCTATTTCCTGCTGGAAGAGCTGGATCGCTGCTGGAAGGAGCACCTGCGCAACATGGACGCCCTGCGTGACGGCATTGGCCTGCGCGGTTACGGGCAGCGGGACCCCAAGCTGGAATACAAGCGCGAAGGCTTTGAGATGTTTCAGGACATGCTCTTCCAGATCCGCGAGAGCGTCTTCCGTGCGCTCACGCGGGTGCGCGTGCAGACCGTGAGCCCGGAGGAGGAGGCGGCCAGGGCCGCCGCCGAACGCGAGGCGGTGGCCCGCGAATTCCGCCATCGCGAGGAACCCGCCCAGCTTTCCTATTCCAGCGGGGGCGAGAGCGTGACCGAAAGCCGGCCGAAACAGCCTGTGCGGGCGGCGCCGCGCGTGGGCCGCAACGATCTCTGCCCGTGCGGCAGCGGCAAGAAATACAAGAAGTGCTGCGGGCGCGGGCACTAGAGCATTTTGCTGATGAAAATATCCGTCTTACAGATATTTTCATCAGGTTTCGCCGCCTTCATTTCGGCGGAAAAGCGTGGTTTTCCGCCTTATTACGGCGCGGGCGTCTGCTCCCGCAGCCGCCGGAGCGTTCACGCAATTTCATTGCGAAAACGCTCTAGCGCCCGCGGCATTGCGGAAGCACTGTCATCAGTCCGGAGCGGAAGTCAGTGGCTTCCGCTCCGGACTGTTTTTGCTGTGAACCGGACGCCCTATTTCGTGTGGCGTCCGAGAGTGCAGCCGCCATGCCAGGAACAGGCCGTGTGCGGCGGCATGTCTTCCAGACCGAGATCCTGCATGGCATCCTCCAGACGCGAGGCCACGGTTTCATAGTGGACGAAACCGCGTGAAACCGCATCCCGCCGGTTCCCGCGGACGAGAATGACGCTTGGGTAGGCGCTGATCTCGCCCATCAGGGCCGAGGCCTCTTCCAGACCGCGTTGCGCGGCCTGCGCCGTCCGGGGCGCCGCCATGGCCGTCCTGAGCGTGTCCGGCGCCATGTGCCAGCGTTGCGCCAGCGCGGCAAGCGAACTGTCGGAAAAAATGTCCTGCCCCTGGCCGTAGAACAGGTCCTCCAGAGCCAGCATCTGCTCCAGGGCATGGCCGGGGGCCAGGTGTTTCAGGGCTTCAAGCAGCCTGTCCGCCTCCGGGGAGTTAAGGCGCACCTCGCGGCCCGTCTCCACCGCCTGGATGGCGCCCGCGAGCGAACGGCCGGAGGCATGCTCGACCTCGCGCCAGAAATCCGTGAGGCCGGGGGAAGCGGCCGCGTCCTCGGCAAGAGTGACGGGTTTGGCCATCAGGTCGCCGCCGAGCACATGGACCGGAAATTCCGGATGCTGCGCGGCGATGCGCTGCATGATGGGCCCGAAGGCATAGCACCAGGGACAATAGACATCGGCTATATACACAAAATGCGCTGAGCTCATGGTATCCTCGCTGAGGGGTTGGAGGTTGATGCCGCTGAAGAACGGGCGTGGAGCGCGCTGATGCGTTCCCATGAGCGCCTGATGCGCGCCACGGGGATGCTTCCGTCCTCCACCAGGGCGCGCAGGGCGGCAAACGCCGTGTCCGCAAGCCCGTCTTCCCATTCAAGATTGTTGCCGAAGAGGAGAATATCCACGCCGGCGCGCACCGCCAGCAGGATGCTTTCCCTGAGTCCGTAGCGGCCGGCGATGGCCCGCATCTGCAGGTCGTCGCTGATGACGACGCCCTGCCAGCCAAGGCCCTGGCGCAGCAGGCCCGTGATCACCATGGGCGAGAGTGTGGCCGGCAGGTCCGGGTCCAGGCCGGCATGGAAAAGATGCCCCGGCATGATCATGCCGGGCCAGCCCGCGCGAAGGATCTCCGCATAGGGGAAGAGGTCCGTTGCGCCATCCCAGCACTGGCTGATGTCGGTGAGACCGAGATGGGAATCCTCCCTGGCGCAGCCCTGGCCGGGAAAATGCTTGAGCACCGGGATGACCCCGCTGCGCGCCAGCCCCTGGCCAAAGGCCAGGGCATGCCGGGCCACGGCGGCGGGATCGGAGCTGAAGGCGCGGCCAAGCCTGCCAATGGCGGGATTGAGCGGATTGCTGTCCACATCGGCCACAGGGGCAAGATTCACGTCAATGCCGAGCCCGGCCAGTTCTTCGCCGAGGAGCGTCGCGATTTCCCGTGTGGCAGCGGCGCTGCCCTGTCCGAGGCGCTGGGCGGACGGAAGATCGGAGAAGCCCTTTTGCGGCCTGAGGCGGCGCACCTGCCCCCCCTCCTGATCCACGGCAATGAAGAGCGGTCCCGGCGCGGCGGCCCGCAGGGTGGCGGTCAGGCGGCGCACCTGTTCCGGCGAGCGGATATTGCGCTCGCCGCCGGTGGTCATGTCACGATCAAAGAGGATGACGTTGCCCACGCGCCCCCCGGCCACGGCGGCGAGAAAGGGATCGTCCGGAGCCAGCTCCGTTCCCCGAAAACCGCACATGAGCATGGCCCCGATCATCCGGTCAAGAGGGGGAGCCGCTGGCTCCGTGCTGGCGGAGGCGCCCGCTCCGGCCAGGCCGATCCCAACGGAAAGGCACAGGTTCAGGACGACGAAGGCCGCGAACAACCGGCACAGAGGCCGACGCCCGGAGCCGCGGGCCCCTCGGCGCCTCAGCACGGCAGCCCCCCGGCGCGGCGCCGCTCCCGCAGCGCCTCCAGCACCGCAACGGGCACACGCAGTCCTCCGTGCCCCGTGCCGAGCCGGATGCCCGGCTTGTTGGCGCCGTGATAGTCTGAGCCGCCGGTCAGCCCCAGATCCAGGCGCCTGGCAAGTTCCACGCACTGGCGGGTGTCCGCATCCGAATGCCCGCTGTGCCAGGCTTCAATGGCCGCAAGGCCGCAATCGGCAAGGCGGCGCGTCAGCGCTTCGACGCTGGCCGGCGTGGCGGCGTTGAGGAAGGGATGGGCCAGAACCGGGGTGGCGCCCATATCCGCCAGCAGGCGCACCGCTTCTTCCGGAGCCGGCACCTGCTTGGGCACATAGGCCTTGCCGTTCGCGCCGAGGTAGTCCCTGAAGGCCGAGGTCACATCGCGCGCATAGCCCTTGGCGGCCAGCACGGCCGCCATGTGGGGGCGGCCGACGCTGCCGGAGGCGCGGGCGCGCACTTCCTCAAGCGTGATGTCAAAGCCGAGCGCGCGCAGCCGGGCCACCATTTCCGCATTCCGCTCGTTGCGGCGCTTGCGTACGGCATCAAGCCAGGTGTCGAGCGCATCCGCCCGCGCGGGGACCCAGAGGCCGAGGATGTGATGCTCGCCGGCCTCGGAGCGGGTGGAGATCTCGCATCCCCGGATGACGCCCATGCCCAGCGTTCGCCCGGCCTGTTCCGCTTCGGCAAGGCCGGCCAGCGTATCATGATCCGTCAGGGCGATGGCCGCCAGGCCCAGCCCGTGGGCGCGGGCCACCAGTTCGGCGGGGCTGTCGGTGCCGTCCGAGGCGGTTGAGTGGGTATGAAGATCGACGAGCTTCCTGTCCATGTCTTTTTGTATGCCCTTGCGCGTGACCCTGGCAAGCGGTCCGTGCGGCATGCGGCCGGGGCCTGCCGGGAAGTATGCGCGCCCGTGTTGCGGGAAATGGATTCTGGAAGCGGGCATCATTTTTGCATAAAATAATGGGGAAAACTTCAGGGACGGCGTCTCCCGTGCGGAGCTCTTTGAGTTCCACGCCGAACTCTGGTAGATAAGACGCGCACGCGCACGCGGTCGGCAGGGCGGTTTGAATGGCAACCCGCTCTGAAACGCGGCGGCTCTGCCCACGGAACCGGTCTTCCCCGCCGGATGCGATTTGACGGCGCAGGATGGCGCTCCTGATCCGGAAAGGATGTCTCATGGCGCAGTTATCACAACTTCTCGCGCGCTTGCCTGGGGGCAAGGATGTCCACATGAGTACCATGGGGCATGTGCTCTGGGTGTGCTGGCAGGGGAACCTCTCCCAGGCTGTCAACCAGACGCTGCTCAACTACGGTGGTATGCTCGTGGGCGAGGAGCGTGAGCAGGCCATCTGGTTCTTCTTTACCGATGACGTTTTTCTGGCGCTGGCGCGGCTGCGGATCTGGGGCAATTTCAACGAGCTTGCCGTGGGCATCGAGCTTTTTCCGGGCAGGCTCCAGCTCAGCAGCAAGCGTGAGGCCAGCCTGGCGGTGGATGGCATCCTTTCCGCCCAGGAAATGCACCCCCGCGAAAGCCTGGATATCTGGATCCACCCCAAGAGCCGTGAAGGGCGCAATGTGCTGCCGGGCATCACCTTTGCGCGCGCCACCGGCAGGCAGGGCATGGCCTCGGTGGACTGGGCCGAACCAGAGGTGGACGTGCGCATGCCGTATTCCTCCACCCAGGCGTGGTTTGCCGTGCTGCATCCCCTGGGAAGCCCGCTGGACAAGGCCTTCCAGACAGGCTGGAGCAGCATGTTCATCAAGCTGGAGAGCCTGCTTCAGGAGCTCAAGATCAAGTCCATCGTGCAGGAAGGCTTTGTCATGCTTGCCATGGACAACCTGCTCATGCTTCGCACCTTCATGCGCAAGTATCTGCACGCCTTTGACAAGGAGACACTTGAACCCGGCACCTACTGGCCCTGCGTGTGCGTGGTCGCGGACCGCAACAACCTGAATTTCAACAGTGACCTTCCCAAGAAGATCGGCCTCCAGTGGGACAATCTCATGCCGGATTTCCCCTATCTGAGCTACCGCAATGCCTATCTTCTGGGCGAGGGCTTTTCCGTGCGGGATCTCCGCTATACCGGCGGCCAGACCAGCATGGACAGCTGGTGCAACGTCCTGCTGGATGAAAACAGCATCAGCAGCCGGTCCATTCCGCTGGTCATGGCCGGCCAGCTGGCTTCAGGCACCCCCGGCGCGGGCTGTTTCTACTGCGGTTTGCCCAATCATTCGGCAGCGGAATGCCCCACGCGGACGTATTTTCCCTCCCGCGCCGAAACCTGGCAGCAGATCGAGGGCATGGATCTGGAGCTCATCAATGAGGCCTTTCGCCGCATTGAGACGGTGCTGAGCGAGAATGGCGTCAAGGGGTTTGACGAACTTCTTGATGATCAGGGGCCCGCGGGCATCCTGCTTCAGGCCGTTTTTGACCTCAACGGCCCCTGCCAGTTGCGCAATGTGCCGCGCAACTGGCTCTACCGCATGCGCGAACCGGACCCGGACGAGGAAAAGCCCGCGCGCGACGACAGCCCCGCCTGGGATCTGCTGGAAAAACTCGCGCGCAGCGGCGCCGAGGATCTGCCCGAACTGGACAGGGAGATCGTCCAGACCATTTCGCGTCATCCGCGTGATCCGCGCCTGCGCATGGTGCGCGCCTTTCTTCAGATCGAACGCGGCGACGCCACCCAGGCCCTGAACTTTTTCCGCGAAGCGGCGGGCATGACGCCCTGGCCCGCGCTCCAGGCCTGGAACGAATACCTCCAGGGGCGCCTGATGGAGGAACAGGGGCAGTTCGCCCAGGCGAGCACGCTCTATACCCAGGTGTTGCGCGTCATGCCCCAATGGCGTGAAGTGACATACCGGGGCATCATCTGCCGGGTCAAGATGGGCTTTGCGGAGCAGATCCTTGACCAGGTGGTGGAGCTTGTGGCCGCCGAGCCCGAATATTTCAACCGCTTTCTCATCGACCCCGCGCTGGAACGCGGGCGGCTGCTCGTGCTGTCCTCGCTCTTTGACCTTTGGGAAGAGGCCAGAAAGAACGCGGAAAACGAAAAAAGCGCCGTGCATGCCATGGAAGAACGGCTCACGGCCTGGTTCCCTGACGATCATCCCGTCCAGGCGCGCCTTGGGCAGAAGATCCACGCCCTGGACGCCCTGGGCAAGGTCGACAACTACATGGCCTTTTTCCGCATGGTCCGGCAGCGCCCCCAGCTGGAAAAGGAGCTTGAGGAAAGCATCCAGCGTGAAGTGGATGAACTGCGCAACCGCTACAAGTCCTACCTTGACGTGCTAGAAGAGATCCGGGATGAAGCCTCGTGGTTCCCCTTTCCCTCGGCATTGCGTGAATTCAGTGCGGACTTCAACGCCAGCGCGGGCATCATCAACTGGGCCTTTGCAAGCAATTTCAACGAGGCGGAGACGTTCAAGCGGGCCCAGACCGCCATCCCCAAGCTTGACGAGCTTCTTCAGAACCTCAAGGCGCGCCTCAAATTCCTCCGCACCGTGCGCGATGCCACGTTGTTCGGCCTGACCATGCTCCGCACCTTCATGTGGGTGGAGATCATCGGGCTTGTCCTCTGCTTTGCGGGCGTGCCCATCATCGTGTTCTGGGGCGAAAAAATGGGTCTGGGCTGGCTCAAGTACCTGCTGGGCGAAAATCAGTGGTCCATCCAGAAGGTGCTGGTCATCATCGTGACCATTCTCGCCGTGGGCGTGGGCGCGCTGCGCACCACCCTGGTCTTTGACCGCAAGCGGGAAAAACTGCTCGAACAGGCAAGGGAACAGCGTCAGAAAGCGCAGCAGACACGCATCGAAAGCATCCGGAAACAGCGCCTTGCGGAAGCGAAAAAGCTGCGTCGCCAGCAGGAGGCCGCGCAACAACTGGAAAACCGGCGTCAGCTCAAGGCGCGGATGCAGGGATGAACTTCACGGCGCTGCCGCGCCGTTGCCGAAAGGAACTTCCATGCCGACACTCAAGGACTTTGCCCTTTGCCCCATCGACTGGAACCTGACCCCGGAACATGCCGTCACCATGTATCTGGAATGGGGAAACAACGACTGGCATGCCGAATATCCTCCCGTGCGCTCCAGGGAGGATGTTTCCCACTATTTTGTGGTGGACAGCTGGCAGGACCCGCCGGTGATCCGCCTGGTGCGCCGCAATTCCGAATCCGCCGAGGATCTTGTCACCGTGCCCCTGCCGCCCGAACTTCTGGCGGGCTGGCGGGAGGCCAACGGCGACCTGCGCGGCGTGAGCGCGCCCACGCCGGCCATCAGGGCCTGGCTGAAACGGGAACTCGGCCAGGAGTGAGAGTGAGGAGCGAACGCGCTATGTGCACCACAAATCCATCCCGGCTCCCATCGTGCCGCAGGGGCGTTCGGTGAAACCGAGTTTTTTGTAAAAACCTTCATTGCCCGCGGTGGCAATGAGGACGATCCTGATTTCCAGCCGGTGCGCCGTTGCGCGTTCACCCCTTCCGCGTTCAGGCGCCGGCCGGTGTCGTTTCGCCCCTGTCTTCCTGAGCGAGGCGCTTTTCCAGAGCGGCCACCTTTCTGCGCAGTTCGCGCGTGTGCTTTCTGATGCCCGAATGGTAGAGCCAGATCAGACCAAGCACCAGCAGGCTGGATTCCACCAGAAAGAAGAAAATCCACTGCAGATGCCGTTCCTGACCGGCGGGGCGCTCCCGTTCCAGCCACCTCCGCGCCAGCGCCTGCCGTTCTTCGGGCGTGATCTGGGCAAGCGCGGTGGTGATGACGTTGAACAGTTCGGGCCGGTCGCGGCGCACGGCCACGGCATGCCCGTAGGAGGAGTCCACCTTGCCCGCGGTCTGCATCTGGAGGATGCCGCCGGTCTGGATCTTCTCCAGCAGGTTGAACTCATAGTCGAGCACGGCATCCGCTTCGCCGGCGGCCACTTTCTGCAGGGCCTCCAGCGTGGTGGCCGCGGGCACGGCGATGATTTCGGGGTGGAATTCCTTGAGGAAGTCGTGCCAGGAATAGTCCTTGACCACGGCGACCTTTTTGCCGGCCAGCGACGTGATGTCCGCCGTGTCAAGGCCGCTGCCGCGCCGTGTCATGATGATGCCCGGCTCCGTGATG
The DNA here is from genome assembly GCA_964576895.1 of uncultured Desulfovibrio sp. Classification (GTDB taxonomy): domain Bacteria; phylum Desulfobacterota; class Desulfovibrionia; order Desulfovibrionales; family Desulfovibrionaceae; genus Desulfovibrio. Next base: position 706 of record CAZNXQ010000061.1, on the reverse strand, counting down.
TAGGGCGCGGTGAACAGCATGTATTCGCTGCGCCGCCCCGTCTTGGCCGCGGCCATGAAAATGTCGATCTTGCCCTGGCGCGCCAGTTCCTCGGTGGCGGACCAGTCACTGGCGGGCAGGGGGCGGAAATCCAGGCCCGTCATCTTGGCGAGCAGCCGGAGATAATCCCCGCCAAGGCCGGTGTAGCGGCCGCGCTCGTCAAACATTTCCAGGGGATAGAAGTTCGGGTCCACCCCGACGGTGATGACCGGATTTCCCGCCAGCCAGGCGAGATCTTCCGGCGCGATTTTGTCAAGGACGGATGTCTTTTGCTCAAGAAGTCCGTCGAGCGCGTTCTCCTTTGCGGCAAACGCCTGCGGATAGAAGGTCTGTATACCGAGAACGATCTGAATGGCGAGGATCAACAGTCCAAGGCAAAGTAGCAGCAACTGGCGCATGTGCTCTCCACAAAATTCCTGCGTTTGCTGGTTGCGTCCGTGAACGTCCAGGCCCGTGCGGGGCGGCGGGGTGGCTCAGCGGTCGGTGGTGGCGTTGGCCATCCTTTCCTTTGGCTCCTCCTCTTCCTCTTCCTCCTCAGGATCGAACAGCACCGGGCAATTGCTCTTGCCGAACAGCAGATAGCGCAGGCGCGCATGCGGAATGTGCAGAAGCTCGTTGCGCCTGTTGAGGAAGAAGATGCCCCCAAGCCCCACCCAGATGAAGAGCA
>CAZNXQ010000060.1:0-9379 GCA_964576895.1 uncultured Desulfovibrio sp. | reverse complement strand
CCATCGCCGCGCCCGTGGTGGGCGACCTGGACAGCACGGTCTCGGCCCTGCTCGACAGGCTCCCCAACTGCAAGCTCAGCATGGACCCCGCCTGGGTGCCGCAGCTCCAGGCCGAAACCAAGGAAAAGGACGCCAAGTTCGCGGCGCGTCTGGCTTCCCACGCCAAGGACACGCCCATGACCCACTGGACGGCGCTCAATACCATCAAGCCCATCCTTGAAGGCAATCCGGATGTCATCCTGGTCAACGAGGGCGCCAATACGCTCGACGACACCCGCGACACGGTCAACATGTTCCGGCCCCGGCACCGCATCGACTGCGCCACCTGGGCCATCATGGGCATGGGCATGGGCTCGGTGGTGGGCGCCGCCGTGGCCACCGGCAAGAGCGTGGTGGCCATCGAGGGCGACTCGGCCTTCGGGTTCTCCGGCATGGAAGTGGCGACCATCTGCCGCTTCCATCTGCCCTGCACGGTGGTGGTCTTCAACAACGGCGGCATTTACAACGGCATCGGCGTCAATCTCGCCCACAACGGCGACCCCGCGCCCACCACGCTGGACATTGACGCCCATTACGAAAAGATCGGCGAAGCCTTCGGCGCCAGGGGCTACTATGTGACCACGCCCGACGAGCTCAAGGCGGCGCTTACCGAGGCCATCGCCTCCAGGAAGCCCTGCCTCATCAATGTGCAGCTTGCCGCGGATTCCGGCAAGGAAAGCGGCCACATCGGCTTCCTCAACCCAGAGGCGCTCCAGCATCCGCTCGCCTAGCGGAAATCGCGGGCCGGGCAGGGGCGCCTCCCGACCCCGGCCCGCGACCATATATGCAAATCCCCCAGGGGGATAACCATGTCACACATCATTCTGTACGCCATCGTCCCCATCGTCGTGGTCATGCTCGCCGGCTACATTTCGGGCAAGAAGGGCATTTTTGACGGCAACGATTCCAAAAAGTTCAACAAGGTCGTTCTGGACTACGCGCTGCCCGCGGCGCTCTTCGTTTCCATCGCCCAGGCCAGCCGCGACATGCTCTACAAGGACCTCAAGCTTTCCCTCGTTTCGCTTGTGGTCATCATGGCCTGTTTCATGGCCGTGTATTTCATCTACAAGTATTGTTTCAAGAACAATACCGGCGCTGACGCGGCCGTTTCGGCCCTGATCAGCGGTTCGCCCACCATCGGCTTCCTTGGGTTCGCCGTGCTGGAACCCATCTTCGGCGCCACGCCCGCCGTGGCCCTGGTGGTCGCCATCGTGGGCATCGTGGTCAACGCGGTGGGCATCCCGGTGGGCCTCTCCCTGCTCAACGCCTCGCTGGAAAAGGAAAAGGCCGGAAGCGGCAAGAAGGAAAGCGCATGGCTGCCCGTCATCCACGCCCTGGAACAGCCCGTGGCCTGGGCGCCGATCCTCGCGGTGATCTGGGTGCTCGTGGGCATTCCGTGGCCCGCATGGGCGAGCCCGTCCTTTGACCTCATAGCCAAGGCCAACGCCTCCATGGCCGTGTTCTCGGCGGGCATCACGCTTTCGTCCATCAAGGTGGTCATCAACTGGCAGGCCATCCTGGGCTCCATCCTCAAGCTCATCGTCATGCCCGCCCTGGCCCTGGCCGGTGGCGTCCTCTGCGCCATGGACCCGCTCAACATCAAGATGCTCGTGGTGGCCTGCGCCCTGCCGCCGGCCTTCTCAGGCATCATCATCGCCGACGAGTATGACACCTATGTGGCCACGGGCACCTCGTCCCTGACCCTGAGCGTCATCCTCTTCATCGGCTTCTGTCCGCTCTGGATCTGGATCACCGATCTCGTCCTTGGCGGCGCGTTCTGACCAAGGCCCCGCGCCCGCGCGGACAGCCCGCGCAGGTACGCATACACTCCCTCCCAAAAAACCGTCCGTCCCGGCTGGAGCCCCTGCCTGCCGGGGCGGGCCTCTTTTTGTCCCCCGCTTGCCGCGCCCGCGGATACCGCTTGCCAGACGCGCGCTTTTGGGCTATGGGATTCGTTCCCATTTCGCACACTCCGGCGGCTTTCCGGGGTCTTCGGGCGGATGCGCGGCGCATCCGGCAGCCCGGAGTGGAAAGCCCGCAAGGCCGGGGTGGAGGCATAACCCACTGGAGGAAACCATGGCCTACGTCAGCATGAAGCAGATGCTGGAAACCGGGGTGCACTTCGGGCACCAGACCCGGCGCTGGAACCCCAAGATGCGCCCCTATATCTTCGGCGCGCGCAACGGCATCCATATCATCGACCTGCAGCAGACCGTCAAACTGTTCCGCGACGCCTATGACAAGATGGTGAACACCGTCGCCAGGGGCGGCAAGGTGCTCTTCATCGGCACCAAGCGTCAGGCCCAGGAGGCCGTGGCCGCCGAGGCCTCGCGCGCGCACCAGTTCTATGTGACCAACCGCTGGATGGGCGGCACGCTGACCAATTTCGTCACCATCCAGAAGAGCGTGGAACGCCTCAAGAAGCTGGAATCCATGTTCGCGGACGGCTCCATCAACCGCTACCAGAAAAAGGAGATCCTCCTGCTGGAGCGCGAGATGCACAAGCTGGAGGAATCGCTCGGCGGCATCAAGCACATGGACCGCCTGCCCCAGCTCGCCTTCATCATCGACCCCAACCGCGAGGACATCGCCGTCAAGGAATGCCGCAAGCTCGGCATCCCCATCGTGGCCGTCACGGATACCAACTGCGACCCGGACAATATCGACTTCATCATTCCCGGCAATGATGACGCCATCCGCGCCATCAAGCTCTTTGTGACTGCCTTTGCCGAGGCCTGCCTTGAGGGCGAGGCCATGATGAAGGACAACCGCGCCGTGGCCCAGGCCGAAGAGGTCATGGAGGAAGTCGCGGCCGAAGCGGTAGCCGCGGTTGAAGCGGACGCCGCGGCCAGCGAAGCGGCCAACTAGAGCGTTCTGCCGCGGACCCCGGCCGCACGGGCGGCCCCTGAACAGCAAGACCTCCGGGCGCGCGGCATGCCGCTGCCCGGAATCGTGGAGAAAGCAATGGCGATCAGCGCACAAATGGTCAAGGAACTGCGCGAAAAGACCGGCGCAGGCATGATGGACTGCAAAAAGGCCCTGGTGGAAGTCAACGGCGACATGGAAAAGGCCGTGGACTGGCTGCGCCAGAAGGGCATGGCCAAGGCCGCCAAAAAGTCGGACCGCGCCACCTGCGAGGGCCTGGTGACTTCCGTGACGAGCCAGGACGGCAAGCATGTGGCCATGGCCTCGCTCATGTGCGAGACGGACTTTGTGGCGCGCGGCGACCAGTTCCAGGCCATGGCCCGGCGCGTGGCGCAGGCCGTGCTGGAGCATGACCCCGCCGACGCCACCGGCCTGGACGGCATCGTGGGCGATGAGGTCAAGCAGCTCATCGCCTCGGTGGGCGAAAACATGCGCCTCGGCAAGTTCGCGCGGCACAGCACCGCCGCCGATACCGAAGCCGTGGGCCAGTATATCCATGCCAACGGCAAGATCGGCGTCCTCGTCTTTCTCACCTGCGGCAAGGCCGCCAGCGTGGGCACCCCCGAAGTGAAGGAACTGGCCAAGAACCTCGCCATGCAGGTGGCCGCCACCAGCCCCATGGCGCTTGATGCGTCGAGCCTGGACCAGGCCGCCGTGGAGCGCGAACGCGAGGTCTATCGCCAGAAGGCGCTTGAAGAGGGCAAGCCCGCCAATATCGTGGACAAGATCGCCGAGGGCGCGGTGAAAAAGTTCCAGAAGGAAGTCTGCCTGCTGGAGCAGCCCTATATCCGCGACGACAAGAAGAGCGTGGCGGATGTGGTGCGCGAGGCGGCCAAGGCCGTCAACGACACCATTACGGTGACGGGCTTCGAGCGCATCCAGCTCGCGGCGGAATAGTCCACGTCAGGTTTTCGTTGGCGCTCCTGCCCGCTGCGGCGGCCGGAACGCGGAAAAGGCCACGGGGCGCCCCCGTGGCCTTTTTTTGTTGGCTTTGTGATACTTTTCTGGTTGATGACGCCCCTGCGCTATGTGGGCACTGCCGCAAGTATCCGTCAACCGCATTGTATTACATACCCTTTTTGTTCCCCTTCACGCGGGGCTCGTTGTCAGAACGAATAGGCGAACGTCAGCTGGGCTTTCCAGGCATCCTGCTTCTCGAAGGAACCGTTGCCCGCGCCGCCTGCGTAGCCCGCTTTCCGCCAGGTATCCTGATCCAGCATGTTGACGACATAGCCAAGTTCAAGGTTCAGCTCAAGATTTTCGTACATACGCCACTGGTTGACGAGGTTGAACTCCAGCAGCCCGTCATTGGTGGTGAGGTAGGGGCCGTCGCCGCCGTAGCCTTCGCGCCAGGAATACGCGCTCTCCATGTATTTGACCATGGACGGGCTGTTGGTGCCGCCCCAGTAGGCCACCCTGAAGGTATGCGAAAGGTCTTCGAGGAACGACATGTCGCGCAGCTGGAGGCCGATGCCCCAGGTGCCCGAATAGGTCATGGCCCAGTCGCAGCTGTCGTCGAACGAGCCCCAGGCGAGGTTGCCGTCGCCGATGAACGAGGTGAAGTTGCCCGCGCCCGCGATGGAGGGCAGGCGCTCGGAGCCGTTCTTCACATTGCCGTCGTCGCCGGAGGCATACCAGCCGAAAATGCCGGGCACGCCCCATTCCAGCTTGTATTCCACCAGGGCCTTGGCCAGCCAGCCCTGCCGCTGCGTGCTGCCGCGCACGATGTCGCCGGCATTGCCGCGCCTGATGACGTCGAAGCGCCCCATCTCCTCCACATAGCCGTAGTTGAGGTCGATCTCGATGTTCAGCGGGTCGAGGACGGAAATGACGATGGGCAGGCCGGCCCAGAACATGCTGCCGTAGGCCTTGCCGGTGGACGAGGTGGTCAGCGGGCTGCCGTCGGCGAAGTTGAAGCCGGGGGTCAGGCCGGGCACGGTGAGGCCGAGAACGCCGTCCGAAGTTTCCCACGGCTCGTTGCCATTCACTTCCGCCAGGCCGCGCAGGGCATTCCTGCCCAGCATGCCGTACATCACCCAGGGGGTGATCTCATAGCCGTCCAGCGTGATGGGCAGGGACAGGGCGAAGAGGTCCATATTGTCCAGATAGCCCGCGCGGTCGCTGCTCTTGTCGAAATAGTCTTTCGAGAAGTTGTCGTTGACCGGCCGCATCCACAGGGCCGTGAGGCTCACGGCCTCCGAAAACCTGTAGCTGGCCACGACGCCCGCCACATCGCCGTCCATGATGGCCGAACCGCCCGCCGCGTTGGGCAGCGCCAGGCCCTGAAGGCCCATGCGGAACGAAAGGTCGGTGGACGGCACGGCCCAGTCGAGATAGGCGTTTTTCAGCTTGATGACATTGGTGCCGTCCGCGCCGAGCGCGGCCCCGTCCTCGGCCCTGCCCCAGCGCTGGTCGCCGATCTCGAAGCCCACGCTGCCGGACAGGGACTCCGAGGCGACGGCGTCCAGCTGGAGCCGCAGCCGCTGGTTGGCCTCAAACATATCGTTGCTGTTGGTCCGGGTTTTCCGGTCCGCGGACGGTTCCCGATATTTGCTGTACAGCTCTCCGGTACCCGCGCCGAAGCCCACCAGCCACTCGCCGCTCACCTTGAAGTCAATGGCCGCTGCCGGCGCCCGCCCCCCCAGCAGCAGGGCCGCCGCCAGAAGCAGGGCGCACGAAAGTTTTCCTGCCGCTTTCGTCCCCGAACCAGTCCCTTTCATGCTTCCTCCTCAGGGTTTTCCGAACGGAAGGCACTTCCGCCGGGATATGATGGTTCTTTCCGCGAGCACGGTGGCACAGCCCAGATTTCGTGTCAACAAATTAAAAAACGTAACACGACATCTTCCCGCCTGCGGAGCGAGAAAACAGTGGCACAGAACATTTGCCCTGTCAATAAAATTGAAATTCATTTTCTATTTACATCTGTTTGCAGCTCTCAGTGGTTTTCCGACATCCCGGAGGCACCGCCCCGTGCCCCCAGAAAACGCGGACAGGAGGCGCGGGGCTTCCCCTCTTCCGGCCATGCCGCCGTTTCGGCGGACTCCGTTCATCGGGCGGCGTGCGGCGCGTTCCCCAGCGCTTGCCACCAACTGCGCCCCGCCTCAGGGGCGCCGGGGTTTCCCGTGTGCCGGCTGAACGCACGGGGGAGCGCCGCCGGGAACAGCCGCTGAAACACCCTCAGCCCTGGGGCTTGACATATATCAACTAATGTTGAACTATCAATCCATGCAGACACACCAGGCATGCAGAATTTTTGAAGCGCTCGCCTTCGACCTGCGGCTGGACATCTTCCGGCTGCTGGTCCGGCACGCGCCGGACGGTTGCGTGCAGGGCGATATTGCCAGGGAGCTCGACATCCCTGCCACCAATCTTTCCTTTCACCTCAAGGCCCTCGTGCAGAGCGGGCTTGCGGATGTGACGCGCCAAGGCAGGTTCATGCGCTACAGGGCCAATATTCCGCGTATGCTGGAGGTCATCGCCTACCTCACGGAAAACTGCTGCTCCGGCAACCCTGAGGCCTGCCAGCGCTTCCGGGATGCCAGTCCGGCGGGGCGCCTCCTGTCCAGGCGGAGTGATTGACGAGCGGCAAATTTTTTTCCGGGAAAAGATCAAGTATTCAACATCTATTAGACATTGAGCGAGCGCGCCATGAACACGAAACCCACCTGCTGTTGCCGCGCCAAAACGCCGCCGACGGACCGGGAGAACGGCCCCAGCGGCTGGAACGCCAGATACCTGGCCGCCATCGTTGCGCTGGCCGCCCTCTGGCTGCTGGCCTACCGCTCCCTGCTCCCCGTTTCGCACTGGCTGGTTTCCGCTGCGCCCGGCCTGGCGCCCAACGCGCAGGTGGCCGCCGCCCTGGAATTTTTTCTTTATGATACGCTGAAGATCCTTCTGCTGCTGGTGGCGCTGATCTATGCCATCGCCTGGCTGCGCGCATCCCTGAACGTTGAGCGGGTGCGGGACTGCCTTGCCGGAAAGCGGCGCGGCCTCGGCTATGTTCTCGGCGCGCTGTTCGGGGCAATCACCCCGTTTTGTTCCTGTTCCGGCATCCCGCTCTTTCTCGGTTTCACCACGGCCCGCATCCCCGTGGGCATCACCATGGCGTTTCTGATAACCTCGCCGCTCATCAATGAACTCGCCGTGGTGCTGCTGTGGGGGCTGCTCGGCTGGAAGTTCACCGTGCTCTATGTGGCCGTGGGCATGGCCGCGGGCATCATCGGCGGCCTCTTCATGGATGGCATCAGGGCGGAACGCTGGCTCCAGCCCTTCATCAGGGAAACCATGAACAACGCTCCCGCCCCCCTTGTCGTCAGCGAAAACGGACAGCGGCAAAAACTGACCCTCCGGCAGCGGCACATCTTCGCGTATGGGGAAATGGTTTCCATCGTCAGGCGCATCTGGAAATGGGTCATTCTCGGCGTGGGCATCGGCGCGGCCCTGCACGGCTTTGTGCCGGAAAACTGGTTTGCGGAACATCTTGGCGCCGGCCAATGGTGGTCGGTGCCCGTTGCCGTTCTGGTGGGCATTCCCCTGTATTCAAATGTGACGGGCATTGTACCGATCATGGAAAGCCTGCTGCTCAAGGGCCTGCCCCTGGGAACGACGCTGGCGTTCTGCATGAGCGCCGTTGCGGCCAGCATTCCGGAAGTGCTGCTGCTGCGCCAGATCATGACGTTCAAATTGCAGGCGGCCTTCATCGGCTATCTGTGGGGGATCTTTACGCTCATGGGCTGGCTGTTCAACAGCCTTGGCCCGTACCTTTAATCGCGAGGGAAGCGGATATGGAAATCAGGATATTCGGCCCCGGCTGCGCCAGATGCGCGGAAACCGAGGCAGTGGTCCGGGAAGTGGTCGCCGCCAGGGGCGGCAACATCAGCGTGCAGAAAGTCTCGGACCTCAGGGAAATGATGGCGGCAGGCGTGCTGTCCACACCGGCTGTCGTCATTGACGGCGTTGTGAAAGCCACGGGGCGCGTTCCGGGCAGGGAAGAAGTCGCGGCCTGGATTGAGGGAGCTTCGGGGGGCGCCGCGCCCGGTTCCGGGGGTGACTGCTGTTGCGGCGGAAGCCGCTGACCACGGCGGACACAGGTTCCGGCCGTTGCGCCGCCCAGGAGCTGCCATGCTGCGCGCGCCGGACGGGAAGGCGCACAGGCAACGAAAACTCCCTGCCGCTCCGGACGGGCAACGGCCCGGCGCAATGCCGGAATATGCCTTTCCCGCAGCAAGAAAGCTCCGCACGGCTTTTGCGACCTTGCGGGGCGTTGTGGGATTCAACTAAGGGCTATGGACGGAAATCCGTACTGAGTTGAGCGGACTCTTATCGAACAGCCGCCCGTTTCCTGCTGACGTCCCTGCGCGGGGGTTCTCCAAACATCCGTTTGTATTCGCGGATAAACTGTGTCGGGCTTTCATAGCCGACGGCATAGGCGGCGTTGGCGACATCACATTCGCTTGTCAGCATCAGGCGCTGCGCTTCATACAGGCGCAGTGTCTTTTGAAACCGAAGCGGGCTGAGCGTGGTCATCTGTTTGAAATTGCGGAAGAAACTGGAAGGGCTCATGCCGACTCTCCGGGCCAGTTCTTCCACCTGGAGCGGCGCTTTGTAATTTTCCCGCAGCCAGGTGACCGCCTGCGCCACCTGATTGCTGGCCGTACCAAGAGCGCAGATGGTCCGCAGCCATGCGCCCTGCGGCCCCAACAGCAGTCGATAGTGGATTTCCCGGATCAGCATGAGGGCCATGATCGGAATTTCCTCCGGTTCGTCGAGCAATTCCGCCAGGCGCAGAAAAGCGGCCATGACCTTGGCATCGGCTTCCATGACGGCAACGCTTTTCCCCGTGCCCGGCTCCGCACGGGCCGGAGAGGGCATTTCCGCCGCAAGCTGCGCCACAAGGCTTCTGTCCAGATCGAGCGAAAGCGCCAGAAAAGGCTCTTCATCGGACGCGATGGTGATATAGCTTTCGCTCGGCATATCCACGCCCGCCACAAAGCAATGATATTCCCCGTAGGAATACTCGTCCTTTCCCACTATGGTGCGCTTGAAGCCCTGAACCGTCAGTCCGATGAACGGCCTGTAGAAAACGCGCAGTTCATTTGCCTGCACCCGTCTGACAAGATGGAATCCTGAAATTGCCGTAGGGTGGCTTCCCGGCTCGGACGCGCGGTTCAGGATCATTTCTTTCAACTGCCCGTTTATCCGTTCAAGCTCAGCGCGCTGTTGCCGCATGGCTCTCTCCATTTTCCCGTATATCCCCAATTTCGCTTCTCACTATCGCATTTTCCCCGCACTTGCCAGCCGCATGGGAGAATCAGGCAGTTTTTCAGGGGGATCGTGTCTTTGCCCGCACCGCTTCGCCCTCTAGATAGTGTCGTCAATTTACTTTTAATTTTTGCGATGGTCTGCTATCCTCCCA
>CAZNXQ010000059.1:0-9416 GCA_964576895.1 uncultured Desulfovibrio sp. | reverse complement strand
TGATTGTGGCATTGCACAAGCTGCCACATCCCAAGCCAGCGGTCACATTAATAGGGCTAGACCCTAGATGACCGCTTCGCCGGAAGAAATGGCATCGCACTGGCGCACCGGGCGCCCGTGGAGCACGGGCACGGCCCTGGCGTCGAAGAACTCGCCATACTGGAGCTGGACATTGCCCGCGTCGGAATTCTGGAGTTCCAGGGCGGTGAGCACGTCGCTGTTGGCGTACCACACGGCCTTCTGGCGCAGATGCTGGGGCATGCGGTTCTTGGCCTCAATGCTCAGCTTCTGAAGGTCCACGAAACCGCTCTGGCCCTTGCGCTTGCCGAGGGCGTCCACGGGCAGGTTGGCCACGCGCACCACGCCGCGCCAGTCGCGCACGGCCAGGCCGCACCGCCAGTTGTACTTGTCGCCCACCACCTGATACTTCCGGCCGTCCGGGTCCTGCGTCATATAGGAATGCAGATCCTCATGGGAAAGGCCGCCCGCGCTGCCCCTGGGGTAGATGCCGTGCACGGCCTGCGCGCCCCAGGCCACGAGCCAGAGCGAGGTACAGGCCGTGTCGCGGCCGCCCGCGTCCAGCACGTTGTTGGCGTCGGCGGCGGGATAGCGCATGGCAAGCCCGTTGAACTCGTCCGGATTGAGGTTGCTGTCGCCATAGAACAGCGTGGTGGCGACCTTCTGGCGCATGGCCTCGGCAAAGGCCACGCCCTCGCTCATGCGGAAGGCGCGGTCGCGGCTGCCGTAAAGGCGCAGTTCCTCCACATCCAGCTCCATGATGGCCTCAAGGATGCCGCAGCCCTCCTTGACCTGGCTCCACTGCGACTTGGACGGCGGCGTGCCCTGGTAGAGCCTGCGCCAGTACACGGCGGGCAGGCCCGTGCGGATACGCGTCAGGTGGCCGTCGGACTGGTTGGCCTCCATCCACGGCACATCGTCCATGATGTCGTTGGTCCTGTTCATGAGCTCGATGATCTGTCCGGCCCTGTCGCCGCGATAGAACTGTTCCATCTCGGCCAGCGTGGCCACGAAACCAAGATTCTGGGACATGATGCCTCCTTGAAAAATCTGAAGTGCTCCAGAGATGCCGCGTCTGACGAAAACTTCCGGAAATCAGGAACGCCAGCCGGCGTACATGCGCTCCTCCAGCGGAGCCAGGCCGCCCTCCGGGCTGCCGGGCGCGGGCACGTCCTCCATGACCGCGTCCGCCAGGCGGTTGAAAAAGCGCACGATGTCCGGATGGTTGCCATAGCCGGAGGCCTGGAGCAGCCGCCCGATCCTGCCGTTTTCGTCAAAGCGGTCCAGGGCAAGCTGGGCGCGGGCGATGCTGGCCTCCAGACGTTCACCGCCCAGCTCGGCATCCCGCGCCACCTCGTCGCGCCAGGCATCCACACGGGAGAGCCAGCGGGCGCGCTGCTCCTCCTCGCGCTGGCGCACCAGATCCGCCAGCCGGGCCGCGTCGCCGGGCTCCGCGCCGCCTCCGGCCGCATCGTGTGCCGCAGGGGCCGGGGCCGCGCCGCTGCCGCCATCCCGGTCCGCGTCCGCTGCCGTCTCATCGGGCATGAAGCCCGGCAGGGGGATCTCCTCCACATCCGTCTGGGTCATCATCGTCCTCCCGTGTCAGTAAAAGGTTGGGAAAATGCGCCGCATTGGCCGTTTGCAGGAGCCGCAGCAGGAGCATGCCCACCTGCCGGGCGCCCTCGGCAAAGATCAGGCGCTCGGCCAGCGGGCTCGCGCCGGCGCCCGGCGTCTGCGCCTCGAAGCAGCGGCAGACGGCCAGGAGCCAGCGCAGGAAGTCCCTGCCCTCCGGGCTGGTCATGAGCCCGTTCACCGCGGCCACCAGCCGGCTCTGCCGCCGGTCGCCGCCGGAGGCCTCCCCCCGCGGCGCCGCATCCTCACGGAAAACGCCGCCGTTCATGGCCGCACCCCGTCGCCCGCATGCGCCCCGGAAACGCCGGCGCCAGCCATGCCTTCCCCGCCGCCCCCGGTCAGCACGCCCAGCAGCGCGTCCAGCACGCTGCCCTGTGTTCCGTCCGCCCGCCTCAGCGGGCTGGAGGCCAGCCGCTCCACCATGCCCGTGGCTTCACCCAGCGCCGTGAGCACGCGCTCGCGGTCCGCGTTGTCCGCGCGCTCCCTTCGCAGGGCGTCGCGCTCCTCCTGCGGCCGCGTCAGGCTCACGGGCAGGCCCAGTGTCTCGGCGTAGGAATCCAGCAGCCTGTCCACATTGAGACAGTCCAGCGCCTCAGGCCAGACAGCCGCCGCGCGCCCGGCCAGGGCCAGGTAACGGTCGGCCGCGCCCATGCCCACGAGCTTCTGCGCCTGCGCCAGAAGCGACACGAATTCCACCCGCAGACGCCGCCCGGCAAGCTCCGGCGGCGTGGGCGGCAGCATGTCCAGCTCGCGCATGAGCTCAAAGGTGCGATCGATGAGCGGCAGGAACAGCTCATCGTGCAAACGCTCAAGCACCGGCCCGATGAGCACCAGCTTTTCCTCTTCCCGCGCCGCGATCTCGCTGGCCGTGACCTGATTCCTGCCTTCAAGCACCAGCTTGAAAAGATCGTTGTAGAGCCCCGCGCGGATCTGGTTCTGGACAGCCTCCATGGCCTTGCGCGACGTGGCGAGATCCGGCCGCACCTGAAAGAGCGGCGCGGCCGCCTGCGGGCTCTGGCCGGGGATGCTGTCCACATAGTTGATGGCGCCGGGCGTGAGATCCAGCCCCACCGAGCGCAGGCCCGCCGCCACGCTCATGGGCGGGTCCACGGCCTTGTGGATGGCCTTGAGCGTGGTGATGCCCATCTGTTGCAGCATGCGGCAGTCCGGCAGGGCGTCCATGGCCGGGGAGCGGCCGTAGACGTCGTTCCCCGCCGCGTCCCAGCGCGGTCCGAAGCCGGGAAAGCCCCGGAAGCCGGAAACGCGCAGGGGGTGCGCGCCCTCCCGCCCCTCCAGCCAGTGCAGGGAGGCAAAGGCCATGGCCGCCGCATCCACCCGGCCCGGACGGCGCTCCGGCCGGGGAAAGACCGCCTGGGCCACCAGAAAGCGCTGGTCGGGGTTGCGACCCAGGATGGCGCGCAGTTCCTCCGGCAGGGCGTTGGGCCCGAAGGCCGCGGCCATCTGGCGCAGGCTCATGAAGACGCGGCGGAAGAGCGTATCCACCCGGCGGCGCTCGTTGCAGTCCAGGGCGTATTCCCCGGCGCAGAGCGGCACAAAGCTGAAACCCCAGCGCGGGTCCGCCAGCTCGAAGGCGAACGCCGTGCCGAAGGTGCCGAGCTCCGCGTACAGCGTGTGCATGACGTTGTAGAAATTGGAACGGTGGAAGACCACGCGCATGCGGGCCGCGCATTCGTCCAGCCACTCCTGCCCCTGCCGGCTTCTGGCAAGCTCCGCGTCGTCCAGGGAAAGGCGGAACCACGGCCGCGCGGGACTGGTGAGGCCGCCCTGGAGGCCCGCCGCCAGCACGCGCATGGCCAGGATGCCCGTGGCGTCCACCAGCCGGCTGTTGAGCATGGGGCCGCGCTCCTCCCCGTCCCGCTCCGGTTCCGTGGCCGGCCGGAAGCGCGTGGGGAGGAAATGTTCGGCCAGACTGCGCCACGCCCCTTCCCACGGGGCGCGGCGCCGCAGCAGTTCCCGATGCCGGCGGGAAAGCCGCGCCACTTCCGCGCGCAGCCGCTCCCCGGCATCGGAGTCTTCCGGCCCGGCGGCGCCGGATGCCATATTCGCGCGAGACAATGCGCGCATGCTTCCTCCTACTGCCCCAGCAGGGTCTTGCGCTCGTCGCCGCGCGCGCGGCCGAGCGGGCTTGTGTAAATGGAACCGCCGATGCCCGCCGCCTTGGCCGCCTTGTCGCGCTGGTTCTGCCGCGCCGCCGTGGCGGCTTCGGTGACGGGCTTTGCCACCTCCTGCTTGGGCGCGGGCGCCACTTCGGGCACGCGGGGCGTGCTCATGCCTCCTCCGAATCCCATGGCAAACTCCTGTGTTGCGCCGCCAAAAACGCCTCTTCCGTTCCCGGAAGGGGCCCCGGCGGCAGGGTGTTGTCCTCGCGGGCCAGCGTCACCAGAACGCCGTCCACATGCCGGCCCTTGCGGGCGTAAAAACAGGCTCCTGGCAGTCTGCCGAGCACGCGGAAGCCGCAGGCCTCCGCCAGGCGCCAGGCATGGCGGTTGGGCAACGGGCAGATGCCGACAATGCCCGCGCACGCAAGATGCCGGAAGATCCAGGCAAAGGCGCCCCGCGCCATGCGCGGCGCGAGACGCGCGCTCTCCCGGAAGGCCGTGAAATCAAATTCCAGCAGATTGCCGCGCCAGGGGGAGAACAGGCCGCAGCCAAGCAGGCGCCCCCCGGCATCCTCGCAGCGCAGGAGGAGCCCGCGCGCCGTCACCGTGCGCCAGTCCTCAAGGTCCGGAGCGGCAAAGGCGTACATGGCGCAGCCAAGCAGCCCCTCGGCCGCCATGCGCCGGAAGGGCTCGTCGCGCTCGGCCTCGCCGCTGGCGGGGCGATAGACAAGGCTCATGCCACCCCCCCGCAACGCTCCCCGAAAATGTCATAGCCGGTACGCGCGCGGCCCGGCGCCGCGGTTCCGGCGGACGCGGACGGCCGAAAGCCCGTGGCCGCATAGCGCAGGGCGTCCGCCGCATGGCTCGTCCAGTCATGCAGCGGCCCGGAGGCCTCCCCGCGCCGTCGCCATTGCCGCCGGTAGGCCCGCAGCGCCTTGATGCCCAGCGCGCAATGCTCCGCATCAAACCAGAGGCGCGGGATGCGCCGGCGCGTGGCGTCGATGCCGTCCGCCAGCGGCAGGCCCGGCGCCACGCTGAAGCGGATGCCCAGCGCCGCCGCGCTTTCCAGGCGGCTTTGGCCGGTACCGAGTTCGCGCACGCGGATGTCGCGCGGGGCGATGTGCTGGCCGTAGACGAAACCGCGCCCGGCAAGGGCGGGCATGTCGCCTGGGGCGCCGGTTCCCGCCGGCGCGGCCTTGCAGCGCAGGACGCGCGCGTAATGGGCGAGCCCTTCGCCCCCGGCCTCGTAATAGTCGAGCATGCGCCATGCGCCCGAAGGTTCGGCCTGAAAGAACCAGATGGCGGTGGCGTCGTCCATGCCCAGATCCCAGGCCGTGTGGACGGGCAGGGCCGGGTCCGGCGCAAGGCGCGTGATGCGGCCCTCAGTTTCGGCCTGATCCAGCAGCGCCGCGTAATAGGCGCCGCGCAGGGCCGCCGCGAAGGAGCATTCAAATTCCTGCCGGTATTCGCTCTCGTCCATGGCGCGCCGCGCCGCGGCCAGCTCCGCAGCGGGCAGACAGCCCGTGGCCGAGGCCGGAAAGCGAAAGCGCGACCACAGGCCGGATGTGTCGGCCCCGCTCTCCTGCCAGACATCGTAGAGCAGATTGTCCGTGCCGCGCGGGGTGCCGCAGAAGAGCGCCCGCCCCTGCCGGTCCGCCAGCATGGGCCGGAAGACCTGGCTCCAGACCTGCCGCTCCATGTCCGCCGGCTCATCGAGCACCAGATCGTCCAGATAGAGGCCGCGCAGGGCATCCGCGTTTTCCGTGCCCACCAGGCGGATGCGCGCGCCATTGGGCAGGATGCAGACAAGTTCGCTCTCCAGGAAGCGCGTCCCCGGCAGGGCGCCCGCGAAGCGGCGGCAGTAATCCCAGGCCACGGCCTTGGCCTGACCGAGAAAGGGCGCGGCGTAGGCCGCCCGCCAGTCTTCGCGGCCGCGCCGCAGGGCCTCGCGGATGAGGTCGTTGACGGCGGCCACGGTCTTGCCGAAGCGGCGATGGCAGAGGAGGACGCAAAAGCGCGTGCGCTTCTCGTGGAACAGGCGCTGGAGCGGCCGCGGGGTGTAGGGGATGACGCAGGGCATGGGCGCTCCTTCAGTTACCGGCACGTTTCGGTCTTCGCGGGTCCGCTCCCGGCCCCGGAAGCGGTGTCCGAGCGGGCCGGGGCATCGGCCCAGACCACCACCAGCCGCCCGTGTGCGGAGTCCTGCGCGGTGGCCTCGGTGAGGGAACGGAGCAGGCCGTGGATCTCCCTGATCTCGCGCACCACATCCATGCTCTTGTCCGCAATGGGCGCCGCATCCAGCGTGTCGGTCAGGAGATCGAGCCGCCGCTCAAGCCGCGCGAGCAGTTTGCCGTCCCGCCGCGCGCGCTGCGGACGCGCCGCCATCAGCGGAGCCGCCCTTCGGCGGGGAGCTGCCCCAGCCGGTCTTCCTGACGGTCAAGGCCGTGCTCCAGCCGCGCCAGCAGCCGGTCCAGCCCGGAAATGCGGGCGTTGAGCGCCTGGATCTCGCCGCGCAGGGCCGCCAGCTCGCCGTACAGCCCGGCCAGGTCCCCGGCGGCGGGCAGTTCCCGCACGCGCTCCTCCAGCGCGCTGAGACGCCCGTTCATGGCCGACTCGCGGCGACTTTCGCGCTGGAGATGCAGCAGCCATTCGTCCGAACGCACAAAGGCCCGGCGCAGGCTCCAGAGCGCCAGCGCGAAGAGCCCCTGGATCACAAGAATGAGCAGGGACGCGCCATTGCCGGCAAGCATCCCGTGCGGCAGCAAAAACTGGTCAGCCATCATTTCCTCCCCCTGGCTCAGAAGCCCAGGCCAAGCATGCCCAGAAGAACGGCGAGGATCTGGTCAAGGGCCGAAGGCGGCAGGCGCCGTTCCAGCTCCGGCAGCAGGAGCGGAATGACGATGAGCCGCCCCACCACTTCCCAGGCGAAGAGCAGGCTCAGCGTCCAGCCGAGAAAGGACCGCCAGAGCCGCAGGCGGCTTTGCGGGGCGCCCGCGATCTCGCTCTCGTTGATCCGGCTCTGGGCCTGATTGCGGCCGGCGCGTTCCGCGAGCGCGCGCTCCGAAGCCCGCGCCAGCTCCCCGGCAAGGCCCGCGTCCTTCCCCGGCGCCACGCCCCCGCCCCGGCGGAAGAGGCCGCCCAGGGCGCCCCCCATGACCGTGCCCAGCGCCTTGCCCAGCAGGGCCCACATCAGAACGCCCCCCGTTCCAGCTCGCCGAGGTACGCGGCAAGATCGGCCACACGGTTGCGCCAGCCCTGCAAAAACGCTTTCATGGACGGGCGCCGGGCCGCCAGGTCGCGATAAAACGCCTCGCGGCGGCGCAGGCTCTGCCGGGCCGCGCGAAAGGCAAGATCCACCCCGGCCAGGGCCTCGGCCAGTTCGCGCGTCTTGGGGCCCATGAGGCCGTCCTCGGCAATGGGGCTCCAGTGCTCAAGCTCGGCCTCGCCCACCAGATTCATGGCGCTCTGGAGCTGGCGCACGGCGCGGGCCGGCCCCATGTTGACGGCCCCGTCATAGAGCGTGACGGCCAGCGGCAGGGGCAGGCGCCCACAGGCCAGCCTGTCCCAGAAGTGGCGCCGGAACAGCGCGGCGGCCTGGGCCCTCGTGCAGGCGCGCACATCGTCGGCGTCCACATCGCCGTCCATGTCCAGATCCAGGGCCTGCCAGGCGCATTCCCCGGCGGCGGGGCGGACGCAGCCGTCGCAGCTTTTCCGCAGGCGCAGGCATTCCTCCCGCGCCTCGCGGGCGAGGTCCTGCACCCAGCGCAGCGAGACCCCGTGATTGGTCAGACCGCCCGGATCGGCGGGATGTTCGGCAAGGCCGCCCTCCCAGCGGGCGGTGAAGGCATGGGCCAGAGAAAACATGTCGCGCATGGTCCGCTCCCGGATGAAGTGCCCGAAGCTTGTGGCCGCCGCCCGGCGCGGCGGCCGTGAGAGCACAATGCCAGAACAGGCCGCGCGCGTAAGAGTGAAGGGTTTCACTACCCGCAACGGTTCGCAGGGCGCGGCTTTTTCCGCCCCCAGGGGCGGTTTTTCGGCAAAACGGCACAAAAAAAGCCCGCGATCTCGCGGGCATAAAAATATTCCGGGCCGGATATTTTCCGGATTCCCTTATGATTTTGTTAGGTTATACAGTGTACTCAATGGGTATTCCAAATTCCGTCTGGAGCGGAGCGACAGACGGATGCTGGTGCCGGCAGTATCCACACGGCACAGGCACATCACCAACCCAAAAGTATAACAACGCCTGCGATTTCATAGAGTTAATTATGAATCCCCGTTTCCCGCTCCCGCATCGCTTCCAGCGTTTGGGGCAGCCGGCGCAGGGCGGCCGCCTCCCTGGGCGCGGAAGCCGTTGTTTTGAGGATCTGCCAGATGCGCCGGTCGGAAAGGTCATGCCGCGCGGCCAGCCGGGCCACGGCGGTCACGCTGCTCACGCCGCGCGATGTGGCGTGGTTGAACTCCGTGATGATTTCCCGCTGGCGCAGGCGCGCGAGCAGGCGCCCGCAGGTGGGCACATAGAGCTCCGTGCCGCCGAACGCCGCCACGAGCCCGCGCAGACACGCGGCGCCCAGACGACGGCGCAGTGCGTGGCGCGCCGGCGGCAGGACGCACGGGATCCGCAGGGTCCGGCCCCCGTACGCGGCAAGCACCCGCCAGAGCTGGCGCATGTCGCCCAGGGCCGTCCAGATCCGGCGGACACTCTCCGGCAGATGTGGCAGCAGTTCCTCCCAGACGCGGATCTCTTCCGCCTGACGGAGCGCCTGCCCCCAGTCGTTCCGCCGCCGGCGGGGCCCCGGCCGTTTGTCCGGCCCGGACGCCTCACCCCGGACCGCGCCCCCCGGCGACACGGCCGTTGCGCTGGGCCGCTCCCTGCGCGCCCGCGCTTGCGGAACGCCCGATGACGACGCCAGGGCCCGCCACGCGGCGGAGACCGGGCCCCCCTTTCCGCCGCTGCCGGAGGAACGCTCACTGGCGCACATGCAGGCCTCCTTCAGGCGCGACTAGGCGCGGGGCGGCCACCCCCGGCTCCGCTCCGCCTCCGGCCCGCGACGGCCCCCCACGGCCTCGCGCCGGTTCCGGAACCACATCCGGCCGGGCGGCCAGCATCGCCGCAAGCAGGCGCAAATGCCGCTCCGCCAGCCGGAGGACAGGCGCTTCCGGCGTGCGCGGTTCCAGCTCCTCCAGCACGGCGCACACGGCGCGCATTCCCTCGTAAACGTCTCGCATACGGACTCCCTCGTCGCTATTTCGGAGACTTCCGCAGGATTTCCCCACGCTCTCCGGCATTTCCTGACAGGAAAAGTTTTCAGAGCGGACAGCCGGCCTTCACAACGGCAAAACCTTGAGCTTTCGCCATGGAAGGAGTATGCTTCTTTCCGTTCACATGGCGTCGACCAGTATTCTCAAACTTTTCCTTTTTTTGCAAAAGAAAAATTTTTAGCTTTTCCGTATGGTTTTCGCCAATACGCCGAGATGCATGATAAAAATACTATATTATCAAGAGGGTTGTTGATGGATATTCCACGCTCCGTCTGGAGCGGAGCGACAGACGGATGCTGGTGCCGGAAGGATCCTAAAAAATAAGATCATTCGGCGCTGGCAAGGAAGAGAAAAATTTTCGCGGGGAGTGTACTCAGGTACTCG
>CAZNXQ010000058.1:1375-10313 GCA_964576895.1 uncultured Desulfovibrio sp. | reverse complement strand
CGCGCACGAGCAGGAGGCCGAGCAGGGTGGCCAGCGTGCGCCAGGTATGCGCGTCACTGCGCGGCTGGAAGCAGCGCAGGCGCGCCGCCGTGCTGAGACTCTGCCATTCGGCGCCCAGAACGTGGATATAGCGCGCCATGAAAAGCAAAAGCCAGACCAGGCCCTGCGGGCAGCCGAGCCGCCGCAGGGCGTGCCCCATGGCGGAACTGTCCATGCCCGCCGTGAGGGAGGTGAACAGGAGAAAAACGGCATTGGCCTTGAGGCTGACCAGCAGGGTCAGCCGCAGGCCGGCATCCGTTGCCGTGAGCGGCCCGACGCCCCAGACGGGCGCGCCCGGCGTTGTCCAGGGCACGACGCACCAGAGAAAGGCCACGAAAAGATTGACCTCGCCCGCGCGGCGCAGAAACAGGCCGGGCTGTGGCCGCGAGGGGACAAGCAGGGCGCAGCCCAGCGCCAGGCCGAGAAGGCAGGCGGGAAAGGTCTGCGCCACGGCCACGCAGACGGAAAGCAGGGCCGCCGACGCCAGACGGGCGCGCGGGTCGATGCTCCGGAACAGGGATGCCTGGGCGCGGCACTGGTCAGGCATGGCAAGACCGCCGCAGGAGAGGGAGCGGAAACGTCCGCATGGGCGCTCCCGTCAGTGGCGCCCTTCCCGGCGCCGCGCCAGAACGTAGCAGGCGATGCCCGCAAGACCCATGAGCCAGCCGAGGCCGCCGATGATGTCGCGCAGGCTGGGGCCAGGTGCGGAAAGCGCGGCCAGTTCCCGCCGCAGCGGCGCGAGCCCCGTATTCAGCGCCTCGGTCACGATGGCGCGCGCTTCCGCAGCGGTGACGGGCTGCCCCGCGGCTGCGGGGAGCGCCTGAGCCGCGCCGGCGGTACCCCTCGCGGAGGTGGGGGAAGTGGCCGCGGGCGCCGCGGCGGGGGCGTGCGCCTCCCCGGAAGCCTCTCCGGGACCCGCGCTCTGGGCCTCAGCCCCGGCAATTTCGGAAGCCTCCATGGTCCAGGCATTGACGTGGCCTTCTCCCGCGTTGACCTCGATGCGCAGGCCGTGCCCCCGGCGCACCGCGTCAGGCACGGCGAAGGCGAAATGCCCCTGGGCGTCGGTGCGGCCCCGGAGGAGTTCCGCGCCGTCAGTGGCGTCATACACCGTCACCACTCCGCCGCGCACGGGCGAGGAACGGTTGAAGCCGCACTCCACCAGGATTTTGTCGCCGTCCGGCCAGGCGAAGATATTGACCCGGTGCGCCAGCGCGTCGGCGGGCGCGAGCAGGGCGAGCAGCAGCAGAAGGCAGGGAAGGGCCGCCGCGCGCACGGCGCGGCTGTCTGCTATGCGGGGCATGTGTCAGTTCTCCTTGCGGGGAGGGGGTGCGGTCCGAGCTCTCCCCGTGGCGAGCATTTCCGGCCGCACGCGGGCGATGAAGCCCACCGTGACCATGGTGATGAAGCCCTCGGCCGCCATGACGGGCAGGTGCGCCGCCAGCAGGATCTTGGCGGCGGTGAGGAACCCTTCGTCGGTAAAGGCCAGGGCAAGGGCCGTCAGGAGCGCCGCGATGCCCACGCCCAGCGCCCCGCCGCAGAACGCGGCGACCTTCTGCCCCGTCTTTCCCGGCCAGAGGCGGCGGATGAGCCGCCAGGCGTACCAGGCGAGCACGGCGGAACTGCCCATGGTGAACGTGTTGACGCCGAGCGTGGTCAGGCCGCCATACTGGAACAGCAGGGCCTGAAGGAGCAGGGCCGCCAGAATGGCGGGAATGGCGGCCCAGCCCAGGAGCACGCCCAGCAGGCCGGTGAGCAGCAGGTGGGCGCTGGTGACCCCTATGGGCACATGGATGAGCGAGCCCACAAAGAAGGCGGCGGAAAGGATGCCCACCTCCATGATGCGCTCGCCATCCGTGTGGCGCAGGCCCCAGGCAACGCCCGCCGCGCCCAGAAGCGCGCCCGCGCCGAGCACCGCCGGGGAAAGGACGCCTTCGGCGATATGCATGGAACCTCCGGGGTCAGCGTGTCCTGGGGGCGGCAAATTCCATCCAGAGCACCGCGCCCAGTTCCACATCCACGGGTTTGCCCTCAGGGCCGGGGCGCCGGTCGCCGCTGCTCAGGGCCGCAAAGCCCCACCAGCCCGCCCAGGGCACGCCATAGACAAAGACGCCGTTCTCATCGGCGCGCACCACCTGGGTCACAAAATAGTCGTTGGGCGCCACATGCCCGCCGTCCCGGTTCCAGCATTCCACTTCCACTTCCGCGCCGGGAACGGGCTTGCCGTCCAGCAGGACGCGGCCCGTGAAGACATTGCCCGCATAATTGGCGAAAGGCCGGGTCAGGGGCACGATCTCGGTCTTGAGGCCCAGGGGCTCGGCCCAGCCTTCCTCCTCGCCAAAGGCGGCCACCACCGTCTTGGCGTAGTGGATGATATAACAGTTTTCCGCCGGTTCAAAATAGGGTTCCGGCTCCACGGCGAACTGGTAGACGCCCGGACGCCGGATGCGATACCTGGCCTGCCAGGCCCTGTTGTCCAGAAATGTCGCGGGCGTGAGCGCGCCCAGCAGATCCTCGGCTTTGCCGTCGCGAAATACCGAGAAGGCGCGGGGTTTTTCCATGGTCATGCCCTTGCGCTCCTGCGGATGGGCAAAGGCAATGTCCAGCGTGAGGTCGGCGGCGGCGTTTTCCGTCACCGTGGAAGTGGAGGGGATAATCATGCCGAAATGCGCCCACGCGGCGGAAATGTCGGCAAGGAGCAGGCCAAGGCCCGCAAGCAGGGCAAGGGTGGCGTGGCGGATGGGACGCATGGGGCCTCCGGTTTTGAGGTAGGGACAGTGTGCCCAGGGAACGGTATTGGTGCCGGGGATTTTTGTAGCACGAAATTTGAAAATGTGTCAACGCGATTTCCGCTCCCGCTCCCCCATGCTGGACACGGGGGAGAAAGTGGGCCACTCTCGCGGTCGTTCCGGGCGGCGCGGGCCGTTGCACGGCGGTGCCGTCGCGGGCGACGCCGGCATGCCAGACGGCGGGGAGATGCCTCGCCGCGGAAACGGACGCACGGGGTTTTCTGACGGCGCGGGGGCGGCATGGATCGCGCGGACATCCTTCATCTTCTCTATGACGCCGATGCCGAAGACGTGCGGCAACGCGCCACGGAGACGCTCCTGCGCGTCAAGGGGACGCGCGTCTTCGTGCGCGGCCTGGTGGAGTTTTCCAACGTCTGCCGCCGCAACTGCCGGTATTGCGGGCTGCGCGCCCCCAACCGCAACCTTGCGCGCTATACCCTTACCCCGACGGAAGTGCTGGACGCGGCCCGCAGCGCCGTGGCATCGGGCGCGGACAGCATCGTGCTCCAGTCCGGCGAGGGCGCCACGGATGCCGTCTGGCTCGCCGAGGTGGTGCGGGAGATCGTCCATGGCCTGCGCGTGCCCGTGGCCCTGAGCGTGGGCGAGCGCCCCGCCCGCGACTACGCCCTCTGGCGTGACGCCGGGGCCACGCGCTATCTTCTCAAGCACGAGACCGCCGATCCGGCGCTCTATGCGCGCCTGCATCCCGGACATTCGCTGGCGGAACGCATCGCCTGCCTGCGCGTGCTCGCCGGGCTCGGCTATGCGGCCGGAACGGGCTTCATGACCGGTCTTCCGGGGCAGACGGCGGCGTCCCTGGCGGATGACATCCTGCTGGCGCGGGAACTGGGCGTGGCCATGTGCGGCGCCGGCCCCTTCATCCCCCAGGCGGATACGCCGCTGGCGCGCGCTCCCGGCGGCGGCGCGGAGCTGAACCTGCGCGTCCTGTCCGTCCTGCGTCTGGCCCTGCCAAAGGCGGACCTGCCCGCCACCACGGCGCTCGCCAGTCTGGGCGCGGGAGGCGGGCAGGCCGCCGGACTGCGCGCCGGGGCCAATGTGCTCATGCCCTGCTTCACGCCGGAACGGCGCCGGGCGGACTACCGCATTTATGACGGCAAGGCGCCGGTGGGCATGGCGGATGCGGAACGCGCCATCGCCGAGGCCGGGCGCACGCGCGGCCCCGGCGGGGGAAGCTGACGCCGGTTCGCCCGCACGCCCCCCGGCAGCGGCGCGGCAACAAGTTTGCCTTTGCGCTTTTGCCATATCTGTGCCATGATTGAGACACTCGTATCCCGGCCGGGCCGCGCGCCCGGTCCTGCCTGAAGCCAAGGAGGACAGCATGCCGCTTCTCGGACCCAAGGAGATGTTCGCGGCCGCCTATGCGGGGCACTATGCCGTGGGCGCGTTCAACGTCAACAACATGGAAATCGTCCAGGGCATCATGCGGGCGGCCGCCGAGGAAAAATCGCCGGTCATCCTTCAGGTGTCCGCCGGAGCGCGCAAGTACGCGGGCCAGGTCTATATCATGAAGCTCGTCGAAGCCGCGCTTCAGGAGGACCCCTCGGTGCCGGTGGTGGTGCATCTTGACCACGGGCCCTCCTTCGAGATGTGCCGCGACTGCATCGACGGCGGCTTCACCTCGGTCATGATCGACGGCTCGCACCTGCCCTATGAGGAAAACATCGCCCTCACCAAGAAGGTGGTGGACTACGCGCACCCGCGCGGCGTGTGGGTGGAGGCGGAACTCGGCAAGCTCGCCGGCGTGGAGGAGCATGTCACCTCGGCGGAGCATGTCTATACCGACCCCGACGAAGCGGTGGACTTTGTCAACCGCACCGGCTGCGATTCCCTGGCCGTTGCCATCGGCACGAGCCACGGCGCCTACAAGTTCAAGGGCGACGCCAAACTGGACTTTGCCCGGCTGGAGGCCATCAGCGAGCGGCTGCCCGGCTACCCGCTGGTGCTGCACGGCGCCTCCAGCGTGCCGCAGGAATTTGTGGAACTCTGCAACAAGTACGGCGGCAAGGTGGGCGGCGCCAGGGGCGTCCCCGAAGAGATGCTGCGCAAGGCCGCCGGCATGGGCGTGTGCAAGATCAATGTGGATACGGATATCCGCCTGGCGCTCACGGCCACCATCCGCCAGTTCTTCGTCGAGCATCCCGAACAGTTCGACCCGCGCTCGTACCTCGCGCCCGCGCGGGAGGCTGTCAAGGCCATGGTGGCGCACAAGATCCGCAACGTCATGGGCTCTTCCGGCAAGGCCTGAGAACGCCCGCCATCACCTACCCGCAAGGAGCAAGCATGCCCGTCACACTGGGAATGAACGGCTTTGGTCGCATCGGCCGCTACCTTCTCCGCCTGCTCGCCAATGACGAGGAGATCCGCTTCTCGGCCATCAATGCCCGCGCCGCCAACGACGCCCTGGCCTATCTGCTCAAGTACGACTCCACCTACGGCGTTTTTCCCGGCGAGGTGGGGCATGACGAGAACGGCATCATCGTCAACGGCCGCCACATCACAGTGACGCGCTGTCAGGCCGGCCAGTGGGAATGGGGGCGCCTCGGCGTGGACATGGTGGTGGAGAGCACCGGCACCATCAAGGACCGGGAGGGCCTTGCGCGGCATCTGGAATGCGGCGCCAGAAAGGTGATCATCTCCGCGCCGGGCAAGGGCGTGGACGCCATGATCGTCATGGGCGTCAACCAGGACGTGTATGACCCCGCGAGGGACCACATCCTCTCGGCCGCCTCCTGCACCACCAACTGCCTGGCTCCCGCGGTCAAGGTCATCCACGAGAACTTCGGCTTCCGGCATGGCCTCATGACCACCATCCATTCCTATACCATGAGCCAGCGCATCCTGGATGGCACGCACAAAGACTGGCGGCGCGGGCGCACGGCGGGCGTTTCCATGGTGCCGTCGAGCACGGGCGCGGCCAAGGCCGTGGGCGTGGTCATGCCTGAGCTGGCCGGGCGCATCAACGGCATGTCCGTGCGCGTGCCCACCTTCGACTGCTCCCTTGTGGACCTCACCTGCGAGGTGGAAAAGCCCTGCGACGCGGCGGCGGTCAACGCCGCGCTCAAGGCCGCGAGCCAGGGCGCGCTCCGGGAGAACATGGGCTTTTCCGAAGAGCCCCTCGTCTCCATCGACTACCGGGGCAGCACTTACGGCGGCGTGGTGGACGCGCTCTCCACCCAGGTGCTTCAGGAAACCATGGTCAAGCTGCTCATCTGGTATGACAACGAGGCCGGGTTCACCAATCAGCTGCTGCGCCTCGTGCGCATGGTGGGCAGGAGCCTCTAGCCGTCGGTACAGGGCATGACCGCCGCATCCCGGCGGAAAATCACGGGCCGCCGCATCCCTTCCGGATGCGGCGGCCCTGTTTTTGCATCCTTTTTCCTGTCGCGGAAAGAGCGCCGCGGGGCCGGAGCCGGGCCGCACATGATGAAATTGGCCCGCTCCTTGCAATACTTCCGGCAACGGGGTTTCCCGTCAGGGGCCGCCGGGGGGCGGCAGCGGTTCCGGCAGGGCCGGAGACAAAAGGAGAAGGTATGCAGGACGCACTGTTTAGCGGGCTTTTCGGCGCGCTGACCACCGAGCACCGCATGAATTTCATCGCCAATAATTTGGCGAACGTGAACACCACGGGCTACAAGCGCCACACCCTGGCCTTCAAGGATACCATGGCCTATTACGCCCATGACGAGATCCGCGAGCCGCTCATGCACTTGCGTTCCAAGCCGCTGTTTCCGGAGCCCAAGAACATGGCGCGCCCGCGTATCGCGGTGTCGAAGATCGACTTTTCGCAGGGCTCCATGGAGTTCACGGGCAATCCGCTGGATGTGTGCATCAACGGAGAGAACGCCTTTTTCCGCGTGACCACGCCCAATGGCGACTACCTCACGCGCAGCGGGCATTTCGTGCTCTCCAGCGACGGCACGGTCATGACGCCCAACGGCTACCCGCTTCAGGGGGTGGGCGGCAATATCGTCATCCCGCCGGGCACGCGGAACATCGTTATCGCCGGTGACGGGCAGGTCTCGGCGGACGGCGCCGTGGTCAACCAGATCGCGCTCTTCAATGTGGACAATCCGCAGAATCTGGAAAAGCAGGGCTACAATCTCTACCGCCCGCGCGAGAATGTGGACGTGGCCGAAGGCGACGCCTACGCCGGGGGCGCGCGGCTGGAGCAGGGCTTTACGGAAAAGGCCAATGTGGAAGTGGTTTCGGAAATGGTGAACATGATCGAGGTGAACCGCCAGTTCGAGGCCTACCAGAAAGTGATGCAGACCGCGGATACCCTGGACCGCGCCGCCAATGACAAGGTCGGCAGGCGTCTCGGCTAGCGGTTGCCTGCAAAAGTAGCCGCGAGGAAGTCGCCGCAAGCCGGGAGAAGGAGAAGTTCCCATGATGCGTTCCCTGTATACCGGAGCCACGGGCATGGTGGCCCAGCAGCTCAACATCGACGTCATTTCCAACAACCTCGCCAACGTCAACACCACGGGGTTCAAGAAGAGCCGCGCCGAGTTCGAGGATCTCATGTACCAGACCATGAAGATCGCGGGCTCCATCACCGAGGGCGATAACATGCTCCCGGTGGGCATCCAGGTGGGCATGGGCGTGCGCCCCACGGCCGTGCACAAGTTCTTCACCCAGGGCGACTTCCAGAACACGGGCAATGCCCTGGACGTTGCCATCGAGGGTGACGGCTTTTTCCAGGTGGATGTCAACGGCGACCTCATGTACACGCGCGCGGGCTCGTTCAAGCTCAATCAGGACGGCACCGTGGTCACGGCCAACGGCTACATCCTCCAGCCGGAATTCGCCGTGCCGCCGGAAACGAAGAATATCTCCATTTCCGCCAACGGCCACATTGCGGCGCTGGACAGCGAGGGGCAGGAGATCGCCGGCGCGGACATCCCGCTCTATACCTTCATCAACCCCGCCGGTCTGGATGCCAGGGGGCGCAACCTCTACACCCCCACCGAGGCTTCCGGCGACGAGCAGGAAGGCGTTCCCGGCACGGACAATGTGGGCACGCTTGCCCAGGGCTTCCTGGAAATGTCCAATGTGGAAGTGGTGGACGAAATGGTGAACATGATCGTGGGCCAGCGCGCCTATGAGGTCAATTCCAAGTCCATCCAGACATCGGACTCCATGCTCGGCATCGCCGTCCAGCTCAAGCGCAGCTAGGCGGAACGCGGGGATAGGGGGAGATACCATGCGTACAGGCCCGCACAGTATCGCGCTGCCGTTTTCCGCGCCGGGCGCGCGGCCCGGCGGCACGGCCGACGAGGTGTCGGCGCGGCTGCTCGCGGCGTGGGCGGTGCTGGCCCTCCTGTTCCAGATATGGGCGCTGGCGCCCGCCGAGGCGCTGGCGGCCGCCCAGGGCGGCGTGCCTCAGGCCGTCTGGCAGGACAGCGACCGCAATCACCGCCGTTCGCCGCCGCAGATCAAGAACCAGTTGCGGCCGCCGCAGGTGCGCGCGGGCAAATTGCCGCTGCCCGAAGAGGCGCAGGCCGGGCGCCAGGCCAGGGCACGCGCGCTTGTGGCCACCGGCGCGGCGCCGCTTCCGGCCGCTCCCGCGCCGGGGGGCCAGCTCCCCATGCTGGGCGAGAACGACTGGCGGCTCAAGGTGGCTTCCGCCGCAGTGACCAGAGGGGACATGGTGCGCCTTGGCGAAATCGCCACGCCCATCGGGCAGATGGACGCCGGGCTCTGGAACCGGCTTTGCGAGCGGGAGCTCTGGGCCGCGCCTCCGGAAGAGGGCAAGCCCCTCCAGATCAATCGTTCCAAACTTTCCCAGGCCCTGCGGCAGGCGCTCGGCCAGGAATATGCGGGCCGCTGCATTCTGCCCACATCGCTGGTCATCCAGCGCGGCGGCCTTGTGTTCCGCGAAGATGACCTGCGTTCGTACGTTGTCAAAAGCCTGACGCCGCAACTGGCGGCCATGCCGGGCGAGGCCGAGCTCACGGACTTTCGCCTGCCGGAATACATCTTTCTTGCCCACAGCGGCCAGCGCATCCAGCTGGAGCCGGGCAGGCTTTCCCCTGGGCGCGTGCCCCTGCGCTTTGCCGTGCAGGAGGCGGACGGCACCACCCTGCGCCGCGTGG
>CAZNXQ010000058.1:0-1275 GCA_964576895.1 uncultured Desulfovibrio sp. | reverse complement strand
GTGCCCCTGCGCTTTGCCGTGCAGGAGGCGGACGGCACCACCCTGCGCCGCGTGGCGGGCACGGCCAACCTCACGCTCTGGGTCACGGTGCCCGCCGCCGGGCGGCCGCTCTCCAAGGGCGAGACGCTCTCGCCGGAAAGCGTGACCTTTCTGCGCGTCAACGCCTCCCAGCTCAAGGATGTGCCCTGGGACGGCCAGGGCGGCCCGTGGCAGGTCATCCGTTCGCTCGGCACGGGAGAACCCATCCTGCAAGGCGATCTTGCCAGCCGCCTCATGGTGCGGCGCGGCAATATCCTGACCCTGCGCTACGAGAAGGGGAACCTGAAAATGAGCATCCAGGCCGAGGCCCTGGCCGACGGCGAGCCCGGAGCGACCATTCCGGTGCGGAATTTGCAAACGAAGAAGCAGGTCTACGCCACCGTCAAGGATGGCAGCACGGTGGAGATCCGTTGAGCCGCGCGTGGCGCGGAAATTGCGGCTGTCGCCGCCGGGCGCCCAGGCGCGCCGTAAGGAGGGGAATCCAATGAAACGAAAGGGACTGACACTGGCGCTGGGAGCGGTCTTTCTGCTCTGCACGGCCTGTGGTGGCGGGGGCTCCTACAAGCGTCCCGCGCTCCAGCAGCCGGTCACGCCGCCGCAGGAATACCGGCAGGAGGTCAACGGCCGCGACAATCCGGGGTCGCTGTTCGCGGCCAGCGAGGAAGAGACGCTCTTTGCGGACAGCCGCGCGCGCCGCGTGGGCGACATCGTGGTGGTCAAGCTGGTGGAAAACACCAAGGCCAAGAACAAGGCCGAGACCAGCGCGGACAAGAGCAGCAACAATGATTATCAGGTTGCCGCCATGTTCGGCAAAAGCAAGACCGGCTTCATCCCCCTGGTGGGCATCGGGCCGCAGGCCACGGTGGGCATGCCGGTGCTCAACACCGGCTCCACAAGCGATTTTTCCGGTTCGGGCGAAACCAAGCGCGAGAATTACGTCACAACATCCATGGCGGCGCGCGTGCTGCGCGTGCTCCCCGGCGGTCTGCTCCAGATCGAGGGCGCGCGCGAGATCCGCGTCAACGAGGAGACCGAGTTCATGGTGGTGCGCGGCATGATCCGTTCGCGTGACGTGGATGCGGACAACAGCATCCTTTCCACCAAGATCGCGGATGCCAGCATCGAGTACTACGGCAAGGGCGTGCTCTCCGACAAGCAGAAGCCCGGCTGGTTCTCGCGGCTCATGGACAATATCTGGCCCTTCTAGCCGGAGTCGGAAACGAAGATACAGCAAAA
>CAZNXQ010000057.1:0-10898 GCA_964576895.1 uncultured Desulfovibrio sp. | reverse complement strand
ATCTTCGGCACCGTGGCCCCGGCGGGCATTGAAAAGCCGGCCGGCGCCATGGGCGTGACCTTTCGCCTGGAAGACAAGGACAACGCGGCCGAGACCCTGCTCGTCGACTATCGCGGGGTCGTGCCGGACGCCTTCAAGCCGGGCGCCGAGGTCATCGTCGAGGGCGGCATGGGCGCGGACGGCCGCTTTTCCGCCAGGGTGCTCATGACCAAGTGCCCCTCCAAATATCAGAAGGAAAATCGCGCAAGCTAGCTTTGGGGCCACATCCGGCGCGGGGCGCCCAGATGCTCCGGTTCCGGCGGTCCCGGCGTGACGGGCCGCATCGGTTCCCGGCCATGGCGGCGTGGCCTGTCCGGGGTGGCGCGGGCCGCGCCGGTTCGCCCCCGTGCCCGGCCCGGCAATCCTCCCAGTCAAGGAATATCCATGTACGTCTTCGCCTATGCCATGCTTCTCCTGGCTTTCCTCTGCGCGCTTGGCGGCGGGGGCATGGCCCTGCTCCAGCTCTGGCAGGGACGCAGCGACCATCTGCGCCTGCTGGAAAAAGCCCAGTGGGGCGTGACCGGCGCCCTTGTGCTTGCTTCGGCCTGCCTGCTCCATGCCCTGTTCTGGCAGGACTACCGCGTGGAGTATGTTGCCTCGTACACGGACGCCATTCTGCCGCTTTTCTACAGGCTCACGGCGTTCTGGGCCGGGCAGCCCGGTTCCCTGCTGTTCTGGGCGCTGGCGGCGGCGCTGTGCGGCAGCCTGTTTTCCTTCACGCGCGCCCATGCGGGCCTCTCGCCGCGCACGCGCCTCTGGTATGAGGCGTTCAACTGCGCCACCATGGCCTTTTTCTGCCTCCTGCTCACCAGCTGGAGCAATCCCTTCATCATGCAGGAGCCGGTCCCGGTGGATGGCAACGGCCTCAATCCGCTGCTCCAGAACCCCGGCATGATCTTCCATCCGCCGCTGCTCTTCCTGGGCTATGCCGGGTTCGGCGTGCCCGCCTGCCTTGCCCTGGCGCAGCTGCTCTCAGGCGAGGGGAGCGGCGAAGGCCGGTGGTTCCGTCTCACCCGGCCCTTTATCCTGGTGGCATGGCTCCTGCTGACGGCGGGCATCGTGCTGGGGGCCTGGTGGGCCTACATGGAACTGGGCTGGGGCGGCTACTGGGCCTGGGACCCGGTGGAAAATGCCTCGCTTCTGCCCTGGCTCGCGGCCACGGCGGCCCTGCACATCCTCGCCGTGGAAAACCGCAGCGGCAAACTTGGCCGGGCGTCGGCCGGGCTCATGGCCCTGACGGTCATCATGGCCTTTTTCGCCACCTACCTCACGCGCAGCGGCGTCATCCAGTCGGTGCACGCCTTTGGCGACGGCGGGGTGGGCACGCCGCTTTTCCTGTTTGTCCTTGCCGCCCTTGCCGTCACGGGCTGGACGCTCTGGTGCGCGGGGCCGCAGGGGCGCCCCCTGGCCTCGCCGGAGAGCCGGGAGGGGGCGCTGGTGCTGGTGGCATGGATCTTTCTCGCCCTGGCGGCCATCATCCTGGTGGCGACCATGTGGCCGGTGCTGAGCAAACTCTGGAGCAGCGCGCCGCGCGGGCTGGACGCGAGTTTCTATAACCGCGTCTGCCTGCCGCTGGGCGCCCTGCTGCTGGTCCTGCTGGCGGCCTGCCCGTGGCTTTCGTGGAGCGGCGGCGCCGCCTCCGGCGCCACGCGTGGCAGGGGGCAGCTTTTTGCGGCCGCCGGGGCCTTTGTGGCCGCCGGGGTCGTCATCTGGCTGCTTGGCTACCGCCGGCCCACGGCGCTGGTGGCCGCCGCCGCGTCCATCGCCATTCTCGTGGATGCGGGGATGCTTCTGGCCCAACGCGCGGTGCGGCATTCCCCGCGCGCGCGCGCGGCCCTGGGCGCGCATTGCGGCCTCGCGCTCCTGGCGCTGGGCATTGCCTTTTCCGGCCCGTACACGCAGGATCGGGAGCTTCTGCTCGCCAAAGGCGAGAGCGGCGAGGTGGGCGGCTACACCGTGAAGCTGGAGGCCGTGGAGGACGGCGAACGCCCCGGCTATGACTATCTTGTGGCGCGTCTGGCCGTGAGCCGGGGGGACGAGGCGCTGGGCACGGTGGCGCCTGAGCGCCGCATTTACGCCAAGTTCGGGAGCATGCAGTTCTCCGAGGTGGATGTCATTTCCGGACCGGTGCGCGATATTTATGCCTCGCTTCTGGGCATGGATGAAGACCTGCGCGTCTATGTCAAGATCAGCGTGGAGCCGCTTGTCAACTGGATCTGGATCGGCGGCGCGCTCATGTGCCTGTTGCCGCTGCTTGGTCTTGGCGGAGGAAGGCGCGGCGGCAACCGGGCGGGCGATGCGTCCGGCGCCGCGGGAGAGGCCCCCCATGCCTGAGCTTGTCCTTGAGCGCGTGGGCAAGCGCTATGGCGCCGCCCTGGTGCTCAGGAACGTGGACTGCGCCTTCACGCGCGGCACCGTCACGCTGGTGACCGGCGGCAACGGCGCGGGCAAGAGCACGCTGCTCAAGATCATGGCCGGGCTTTCCCGGCCGAGTTCGGGCCGCGTCCTCCTGCGCCCGGAGGGCGGCGCCCCCGGTCCCGAACCGCGCCTCGGCTATGTGGGGCACGCCACGTTTCTCTATCCGGACCTGACCGCTCTGGAAAATCTCGCCTTCTGGCGCGCGGCGCACCAACTGCGGCTGGACCGGGACGCGCTCCTGGCCCTGCTGGAGCGGGTGGGCCTTGCGGAGCACGCCCATGAGCGCGCGCGCGTCTTCTCGCGCGGCATGGCGCAGCGGCTCAACCTGGCAAGGGTGCTCATGCTTGCGCCTGATATCCTGCTTCTCGACGAACCCGCCACCGGACTGGACGCGCCGTCCCGCGACCTGTTGCGCCGGGAGATCGCCGCGGCGCGGGAGCGCGGAGCCTGCGTGGCGCTTGTCAGCCATGATCTTGCCGGGGACGCCCCTCTGGCGGACCGGGTGCTGGCCCTCGCGCGCGGGGCGGTGACCTATGACGGCCCGGCCCCGGCGTTTCCCGCTCCCGAAGGAGAGCGCGCATGCTGCGCCTGAGTCTGGTCATTGCCCGCAAGGATCTGGCGCTTTCGCTCGCGCGCGGCAACGGACTTGTGCAGGCGCTCCTGCTTGGCCTGCTCCTGCTCTTTGTCTTCAGCCTCGCGCAGGCGCCCGGCGAACGGGTGGGCCCCCAGGCCGCCGCCGCCATGTTCTGGCTGAGTTCCGCCTTTTCCCAGGTGCTCATTTTCAACCGGCTCTATGATCTGGAAGAGGTCAACGCCGCGCGTCTCGGCCTTGCGCTCTGCCCCGCGCCCATCCAGGGGGTCTGGCTCGGCAAGATGCTGGCCGGGCTTGCGCTCCTTTTGCTGGCGCAGGCGGTCTTTCTGCCCGCGGCCATGATTTTTCTCGGCCAGAGCCTGGCGGCGTTGCCGCTGGCGGGACCGGCCTCCCTGGTTCTGGTGGATGCGGGCATGTGCGCCCTGGGGTCGCTCCTGGGCGCGCTCGCGCAGGGGCAGTCCGGGCGCGAATCCCTGCTGGGGGTCATCCTCTTTCCGCTGCTGACGCCCCTCCTGCTGGCGGGCATTGCTGTGGGCGCGCAGTGTCTGGGCGCTGCGGCGCCGGACGGCCCGCGCGCCTGGATCAGCCTCGCGGCGGCGTTCGATGCGGTCTTTCTGGGCGCCGGGCTTGCGCTGTTCGGTTTCATCTATCCGGGGGAGGACTGAATGCCCCAGCTGCTCGCCATTGCCGGCGGTGTGGCCCTGGCGGCCTGCCAGTGGCTCATCTACCTGTATGCGCCGGAGGAGGCCACGCTCGGCCTGATGCAGAAGGTCTTCTATATCCATCTGCCGCTCGCCTGGTGGGCGCTGTTCAGCTTTTTCCTCGTGTTTCTCGGTTCCATCGCCGTGCTTGCGCGCCGCAGCGCCGGCGCGGACCGGCTGTGCGCCGCCGCCGCCGAGGCGGGGGTGCTCTTCAGCGGTCTGGCCCTCGTCACGGGCATGATCTGGGCGCGCAGGTCCTGGGGGGTCTGGTGGACCTGGGACCCGCGTCTGAGCACGACGCTTGTCATGTGGTTCGTCTATGCGGCCTACCTGCTGCTGCGCGGGCTGGACATGGCCCCGGAGCGGCGGCGCCTCGTCTGCGCCGTGGTGGGCGTGGCCGCCTTTCTGGACGTGCCGCTGGTCTTTGTTTCGGCGCGCATCTGGCGTTCCATCCATCCGGCGGTCTTTGCCGCCAGGGACGGCGGCCTTGAACCGGAAATGAAGCTGACGGCCATAGCCTGCGTGCTTGCCCTGGGATCGTTCTGGGCCGGGCTTGTGTGGCTGCGCAAACGCCAGCTGGATCTGGCGGCGCGGCTGGAGGCCGCCGCCGCAGATGACGGCGACAACAACTGACAGCATTGCGGAGATCCGCACTGTCCGGCATGGTTTCGCGGAGGGAATTCATGGATACCATCATCTGGCTCATGGCGGCCAATGCCGTGGTCTGGCTCGGACTTGGGGGCTATCTCGCCTTTCTGGGCAGCCGGCAGCGCGAGCTTGCCGCCCGTTGTGCCCGCTGGGAGCGCGCCCGCCGTGGCTAGGGAGCAGGCCCTTTCAGGACGTGTCCGGGTCCTGGTGATCGCGCTCGGACTGGGGCTTGCGGTCATGCTTGTGGCGTCTCTGGCGGAACGCTTCACCTCGCCCGGCCTCACGGTGCGGCACTTTGCCGCGCAGACGGCCGGCGCCGGGCAGACGCCGCCCGACGGCCCGGACGAAGTGGGGCGCCTCATGCAGGAGGTGGCCAGGGACCCCGGCAACAGTGCCGCCCTGGTGCAGATCGCGGAACGGCTCATGGCCATGGGCAGCTGGGACGGGGCCGAGAGTTTTGCCACGCGCGCCCTTGCGCTGGACCCGCAGGATGCGCGCACGCGGTATTTGCTGGGCGTCATCCGGCACAATCAGGGAAAGCACGCCGAGGCCGCGAAACTGCTTGAAGAGGCGCTCCGCACGCAGGAAAGCGCGCCCATGCGCTACAGCCTTGGGGTCCTTTATCTCCATTATCTCAAGGACCCCGCGCGCGGGGTGGAGCATCTGAGCATGGCGCTGCATGACCCGGATGCGGACGAGAGCCTGCGGCAAAGCATTCGCGCGGAACTGGAAAAAGCCCCGTTGCCGGAGGCCGGGGAGGACCGCGCGGAGGAGCGCCCTGCGGCGCAGGCGGCGCCGGCGCGCAAAGCCGCGCCGCGCGACGGCGCCCAGGGCCGGTCCGGCGGGGGAGCGGACAAACGCTGAAAAGGCGCCTTGCCTCTTTTTCCCTCCGGTTGTAGAGAGGTGGGGAGAACCGCGCCCCGGCGCCACGCATGTCACCGGGCAGCGGGGCCGCTTTGCGGGGCATGTGCCCCGGCGAGGCGCGCCGGAGCGAGGTGGAGATGGCCCGTCGCAGATCCAGAAAGAATGCGGACGCCCCCAGGTGCGCCCCCGCGCCCGCCAAGCGGTCGGCGCCGGCGGCGCCCGATGCTCCCGCCGGGGCATGTGCCGCCGCGCCTGAGAACGCGCGCCTGAACGACCGCAGGCCTTCCGCGCCCTCCTCCCCGGCTGTGCGCGGGAGCGTGCGTCTTTCCACCTGCATGGCCGGCATGGCGCTGGCCCTGATTCTCGGCCTCTACCTGGGGACGCTGCTTCCCGGCGTCTTCCGCGACATGCGGGGGGCGGAAGCCGCGCCGTCGCCCGCCGGGGAGGGAGCGCTTCCGCGTGCCGCCGCTTCCGCCGGCGGAGGCGACGGGCAGGCCGCCGTCACTCCGGAGCCAGCGGCCCAGGGCTTGCCCCCCGATCTGGCAGAGCGGCTTGCGGCCCTGGAGGCTGTCGTCCGCAAGGCGCCGGATTCCGCGGAGAACTGGGCGGAGCTGGGGAATCTGTTTTTTGACGCGGGCCGTGTCAGTGAGGCCATCACCGCCTATGAGCGCGCATTGGCGCTCGCTCCCGGCAATGCCGACGTGCTCACGGACCTTGGCATCATGTATCGGGAGGCCGGGGCGCCGCAAAAGGCCGTGGACTGCTTCCGCAAGGCGCTTGCCGCCGAGCCCCGCCATGAAAATGCCCTCTTCAATGTGGGCGTGGTGCTGTATACCGATCTGGGCCGCAGGGACGAGGCCGTGGCGGCCTGGCGCAGGCTGCTTGGGATCAATCCGCACGCGCGCGCGCCCGACGGACGCACTGTTGCGGAAATGGTTCGGCGGTTGGAAGAGCCGCTTCGGAGACAATGACGCTATGACGACCAAGGGGATATGGGGTCCGGGATGGCGCCGCCTGTTGCGGGCGGTCGCACCGGGCATGGCTCTTGTTGTGCTGGCAGGCTTCGTTGTTCTGGCATTTCCGTGCCATGCCGCGGAGCCCCTCCTGCCGGAGGCGCGGCCCGATGTCCGTTCCGACGCGCGACAGGCGGCCGGAGCGCCGGCTGCCGTCCGCACACCGGCGCTTGCGATCGCGCAGCCTCCCCGCCCGGCGGGCGCCCGCGCCCCCCAGCCCATGGTCCCCGCGCGGGGCACCGGGCCGAATCTTTCGCTCATGCCCTATCTTGAGTATCTGCTGGACGAAAGCGGCACCCTGGATATCGAGGAGGCCGCGGCCCCCGACCGGGCGGCCGACTATGCGCCGCTTGTGCTGGAAACGCTGCCGCGCGCCGAAGGGGTCATGTGGCTGCGCTTCACGCTCGCGCCCCTGGGGGCGGGGGAGCGGCCGGCGACGTTTTTGCTGGACATGGGCGAGAGCATTCCCGGCACGCCCATGCTCTACGAGCCGGAGCGCAATGACCTGAGCGGCGCCCTGGAATGGCGCGAGTCCAGCCCGGCGCAGAGAAATGTCCTGCTGCTGCCGGAAGCCGGCGCGGAGCCGCTGACCTGCTATATCCGGCTGGACGGCTTGCCCGGCCTCTGGTTTTCTCCCATGGTGCGCACCCCGGCGGACGCCGCCACCAACTGGGGCAGTCTTGCGCGCACGGCGGCCATCCTTGCCCTGGGCGTGGTCATGCTGCTTTGCCTGCTGCGCGGGCTTTCGGAAAACGGGCAATGGCGGATCTGGACGGCGCTCTATGTGGCCGTGGCGCTCGGACAGGCCCTGCTCGGCATGCCGGACGCGGGGGGCACCCGCCCTGGCCCCGGACAGGCCGCCGCCACGCTGACGCCCGGCATCGCGCTCATGCTCCTGCCCCATGTGGGGCGGCATCTCATGCGCACGCGCGAACGCTCGCGCAGTCTCGATTTTCAGTTCCTCCTGCTTTCCCTGCCCGGCGCCGTACTGGCATTGCTGCCCCTGGTGCCGGGCTGGGCGTGGCTTGACCGCTGGCTGGATCTCTGGCCCGCCGCCACCCTGTTCTTTGTGCCCACCACGCTCGGCGCATGGATCATGGGGGTGGGAGGCGCGCGCCGTTTTCTTCTGGGCTGCCTCCTGCCGCCGCTCTTTGTGGCCGGCGGGGTCCTTGGCCTTGATTTCGGGATTCCGCCCAACCTGCTGGCCTCGGCGCCCCTGTGGGGCACGGCCCTGAGCGCGCTGCTCATCGCGGCCACCGGCGCTCCGGCGGACATGAAGCCCGCGACCGCCGGCGCGGCGGCGTCCTGTCCTGAGACGGACGGGCACGAAGCGGACGGGGACGGGATCATCACCCTTGAGCATCCGCTGGATGATCCCAATCTGCGGCTGATCTCAGGCACGCAGCCGGCCACGGCGGCCGGGGATACCCCGGCGCGGGACAGGACGGAAGGGAAGGATGCCCCCGACCGGCCGGCCATGACGGCGGAGCGGGCCAGGGCTGATGCCCGCGAGAGCGCCCTGCGCGCGCCGCTGGACGATCTGCTGCGTGAGGGCGCGGCATTGGAGCAGTGCGCCCTGCCGCCGGCGGTGCGGCAATATGCCGCGAGCATGCTCGCGGCGGCGCGGCGCATGGCGGATGTGCTCAGCCATGCGGATGCCGGAGGCACCCCTGGGCGGGAAGAGGGCGCCGCCTCCGGGGACGGCACGGGCGCCGTGACGGCATTCGATCTCCAGCGTCTGCTGCGTGAGGCGCATGGCGCCGTGGCTCCGGCGGCCGAATATGCGGGCATCGGTCTTGCCTGGTACATGCCGCCGCACCTCGGCCAGCTCTATCGGGGAGACGCCCTGGCGCTTGGCGAAACGCTGGGCCTGCTGCTGGAAAGCGCCGTCCGGGCCACCCGTCAGGGGGCGGTCCATCTCTCGGCCCGGCGCGTGCCGGAGAGTTCCGACCCAGGCAATATCCTGTTCACGGTCACGGATACCGGCGCGGGCGCGCCCCCGAAGGAACGCTCCAGCCTTGCGCTGGCGCGGGCCTGGGAACTGGCGGCGCGTCATGGCGGCTATGTGGGTATGGAATACGGCCCCAACGGAACGACCATCGCCTTCTCGCTGCATCTTGAGCCGCTGGAGGACGGCGCGGAGGAAACGCCCGCCGATGGCCGCCCCCATGTCATCATCGTGGCTGAAGATCCCCGGCAGCGGCGTGAGCTGGCGCGGATGCTGACGGATCTGCCCTGCCGGTGCAGCGAGGCCGGGAGCGAGCATGAGGCCCTGCGGCGTCATGAGGCCGATCCCGCCGTGCTTCTGGTCGCCCAGGGAAGATATGCCCTGCCCGCCGCGGCGGACATGGTGAGGAGTTTCATGGAGCGCGCCGCCGCTGCCGGCATTGACGGGTGCAAGGTGCTGGCCGTCACCGTGGACGACAGCCAGTGGAACCTGCTGGCGGACAGCGGCTTTACCCATGCCCTGCTGGAGCCCGTGGATGCGGAAGCCCTGCGGCAGACCGTGCGGGACGTGATGCGGGGCGTGCGCCGCAGGGAACCGGCGCCGCAGGAGGCGACGCGGACTTCCGGAGAGGGCTTTGGCGCGTCGGCCGATGTTGGAGATGCCGCTTCTGCCGGGGAGCCGCAGGAGCGTGCCGCCGGGGCGGAGGTCCCGCCTGTTGCCGCCCCCGCCGCTGAGGCTTCGCCCGCTGAGACGGCGGCCGGCGGCGCGGAAGAACGGGAACCGGCCCCCACCGTGGCGCCGGAGTCCTCCCGTGCCGTGGACGACGGTCAGGCCGCCGTTTCCGGACCGGGCCCGGAGGCGCGGAACATCCCGCGTCCGGAAGAGGGCGCGGCAGACCGGGCGGATGCCGGATGGGACGGAGAGGAAGGGGAACGTTCGCCGGAACGCCCGGAGGAGGACGCCGTTGTTCCCGGCACGTCCGAAGAACCGGAAGGGGAGCCGGACGGGGCGCCGGAAGGGACAGTGGCAGAGGCGTCGGAAGAGGGACCCGCGCACGCAACAGCGGACGCGGATACCGGGCCTGAAGAGATTTCCGCGCCGGCGGCTCCCGGCGCTGACGGCGAACGCAGTGTTCCGGCATCGGCCCCGGCCGACGGGGCGGATGCCGCCCTCGGCGACGAGGGCGACGCCTTCATGGCCTATGCGGTGGCGGTCACGCCGGTCAGGGAAGATGCCGCCTGCGGAGCGGCGCCGGCGGTGGGCGAGTCCGTCGCGCAGGCGGCCGCCCCCGAAGTGGTGGCGGACCACGCGCGCGCGGAGGAGGGCGAAACAGCTTCCGAGGCAGGACGCGCGGTGGCGCAGGCTGTTCCCCATGCCGCCTGGGCCGGGAGCGCGCCGGAAACGCCCGCGGCCGCCCGTGCGTCCGTATATGTGAGCCCTGCCCTGTCCACGCCGGGAGAGTGGGTGGGCGAACCCATGCCCCTCGGCTCGCCGGTGCCGCGCCGTCCGGAGCCGGAAACGCCGCGCGGCGCGGGGCCGCGCCCGGATGCCGCGCCTCCTGCCGGCCGGCAGGGAGGACAGGCCGCACGCTATACAAGCCCCAGTGTGCCGGTTCCCGGTGAATGGGTGGGCGAACCTGTGCCCATTCCCCGCAAGGAGCCGGTCATGCCGGATGCCGCTCCCGAAGCGGAGGGCCGCGGGGCGGCGGAGGAAAACGCCCCGGAGTCGTCCCCTGCCGCCGCGCCGGAGATGGCGGGATCGTTCATGGATTTTATCGTCGGCGCCACGCGCGCGGAGACTCCAGCGGCACCCCGGCAGGCTGAAACCGCTTCCGCGGGGGCGGCGGACGCTTCGGAACGGGAAGAAAGCCCGTCCGCGAAGGCCCCTGCTGGCGGCGTCACGGACTTTGTGGAAACGAGCGTATCGCTGGTGGCATCCGCTGTGTCCTCGGCGTTTTCCACGCCATCGGCCGATGGCGCGTTTCCCGGAGCCGTTCCCCAGGAACCGGCTGCAAGCCCGGAAGCGGCGCCCCAGGCGGAAGCGCCCCTCCCCGGCGTGCCCCCATCGCCGGATACCGCCATTCTGGAGCTGGTGGACCGCCTGGATGCGGCCATGGCACAGGCAACCGAAGCCCATGCCGCCGGGCGCGGCCGGATGGTGGCGCAGGCGGCCGCCAGGATCGCGGAGGAATCGGAGAGCTTCGGCTTTCGCGTGCTCGCCCGCATGGCGCGATGCGTGGAGCGGGCCGGCCGCGCCGGAGACATGAACGCGCTCAGGGATCTGCTGCCTGAGCTGGCGGTGTCTGTGGAGCGCAACCGCATCGCCCTGACGCAGCGCAAGTGACGGCGCCCGCCGGCGCGGAGCGGCCGCGCGCGTCTGCGGGCTTGCACAAAGCGCCGTGACATGCCAACATGACTAGAAGTCATTTCATACGAAGTATGAAATGACTTCTAACGCCAGACGAGAGTCTGGCGCGGCGCAAAAAGCGCCGCGAATGAGCCAAAAATCACATTTTTTGGCGAATGGTCTTCATAATTCAGCCCCTGGGCTGAATTATGGAATGAGTTCTAGGCAAGACCCGGACGAGAGTGAAGCGTGCTGCGGCTCCGGGCCGCGAATTGAAAGGAGGCGTCATGTACAGCAAGGTTCTTTTGCCGGTCAGCGGCAAAACCCAC
>CAZNXQ010000056.1:0-11033 GCA_964576895.1 uncultured Desulfovibrio sp. | reverse complement strand
CGGCGCAGCTCCACAAGGCGATTTTTCGCGGCGGTTTTGACCATGCGCAGGACGCTGAGCCGGAGCGCATCCTTGGCCTTGTATGCCTGCACATAATCGTTGTCGATCCGTTCGGTCAGGCTCATGGCATTCTCGCTTTGGCAGAAAGACGGGGAGACGCTTTTCCGAAAGAAACAAACGCTGCGGGAAATTCAACGATCCCCCGCAGCGTTGCGTTAATCTGCATGGACAGGGCCCTACGCCATGTTCATTTTGCGCATTTTCTTCATCAGCCGCTTGCGGGCGGCGGCCTTCTTCTTTTTGCGCATGACGCTGGGCTTTTCGTAATGCTGGCGCTTCTTCATTTCAGAAAGAATGCCGGCCTTCTCCACCTGCTTCTTGAAACGGCGCAGGGCAATGTCGAAATTGTAATCGTCATCGTTAAGAAAAACTCCGGGCAAGAAAATCACCCCCTTTATGGCGCCAGTGTGTGGCGCAGAAATGCAAAAAGATTTCTTGCCTCACAAGAGGAAAAAAATCAAGCAAAAAATGTCGGAAGGCAGAGGGATCGTGAAAAAACGATCGTCACCGAAAAATGGCGCAAGGCAAAGGACGCGAAAGATCTGCGCAGGGCGGCGCGCAGATCCTGATCCGGCCGCGGCAGCCGCAGGAAGGCGCGGCTGCCGCGACCAGAGGAAAAACGGTCAGTTCAGGGAATCCTTGAGGGTCTTCCCGGCGCGGAAGCGCACCATTTTGCAGGCCGGAATGGTCAGAGTTTCGCCGGTGCGGGGATTGCGCCCCTGCCGCGCCTTGCGGTTCTCAACGGCAAAGGTGCCGAAACCGGTGAGCGTCACCTTGGCATCCTTGCACAGGGCATCTTCCACGGCGGCAAGAAATGCGTTGAGCGCGCGCTCGGCGCCCGCCTTGGTGAGATTGCCCTTGGCAGCGATTTTTTCGACGAGTTCGGCCTTGGTCATCAGCGTTTCCTCCTGATAAATGGCATGACGGCAACCGCGAATCGATTCCCCTCTCGACGGCCCAACGCCGTGGCGGTACCATCGAACACGTTCAACTCAAACGTTTTTGCGCGCCCTTGTCAAGCGGGGAAGAAGATTTCAGCCTGTCGGCATGCGGCGGTTCTCTTGCGCGGGCGGCACGACCAAGATACGCTTGCGGGCGCGGGCCGTGTCTTTTCTGTTGCGCGGCGCCCGCAAGGAGTCAGGCGTGAAGGCGGAAATCATTTCTGTGGGGACGGAACTGCTGCTCGGACACACCGTCAATTCGGACGCGGCCCATGTGGCGCGGGAACTGGCGGCATTCGGGTTTGACCTTGAGCACATCCAGATGGTGGGCGACAATGCGGGACGCCTTGAAGCCGCATTGCGCGAGGCGCTGGCGCGGAGTTCGCTTGTTGTCTGCACGGGCGGTCTTGGGCCCACCGATGACGATCTCACCAAGGAGACGGTGGCCCGCGTGGCGGGGCTGCCGCTTGAGGAAGATGCGGCGAGCCTTGCGCGGCTCAGGGAGTATTTCGGCGCGCGTCCCATGGGACCAAGCCAGCTCAAGCAGGCGCTGCTGCCGCGCGGGGCCGAGGTTTTTCCCAATAGCGTCGGCACCGCCCCCGGTTGTGCGGTGCCCGTCGGCGCGGAGAAGTTCGTTCTTCTCCTGCCGGGGCCGCCGTCCGAGCTTCTGCCCATGCTTGCCGAAAGCGTGCGCCCGTTTCTGGAGCGCCGCACCGGGGCGGTCATCGTGTCGGTCATGATCCGGACGTTCGGCATTGGCGAAGGTGCGGCCGCCGAGCGGCTCCGCGATCTGACCCAGGGCGGCAATCCCACGGCCGCCACCTATGCCACGGATGGCGAGATGTTTGTGCGCGTCACCGCCAAGGCGGGGGATGAGGCGGCCGCGCGGGCCCTGGCGGCGCCGCTTGTGCGCGCCGTTTGCGAGCGGCTTGGCGATGTGGTCTACGGCGTGGATGTC
The DNA here is from genome assembly GCA_964576895.1 of uncultured Desulfovibrio sp. Taxonomy (GTDB): domain Bacteria; phylum Desulfobacterota; class Desulfovibrionia; order Desulfovibrionales; family Desulfovibrionaceae; genus Desulfovibrio. Next base: position 9,074 of record CAZNXQ010000056.1, on the reverse strand, counting down.
TCCGGCCTGGAAGCGGTGGTCGTGAGCGGCCTTCTGCGCGCGGGCCTGCGCCTTGTCACGGCCGAGTCCTGCACCGGCGGCCTTCTGGCCAAGCGCATCACCGATCAGCCCGGCGCTTCCGCCGTTTTTGAAACCGGCCTCGTGACCTATGCCAATGCCGCCAAGACGCGCCTGCTCGGCGTGCCGGAAGACGTGCTTGCCGCGCATGGCGCGGTGAGTCCGGAAACGGCCGCCTGGATGGCGGAAGGCGCGCGTCTGCGTCAGGGCGGTGACCTTGGCCTCGGCATCACCGGCATTGCCGGGCCGGACGGCGGTTCGCCGGAAAAGCCGGTGGGGCTCGTCTACATCGCCCTCAGCGCGCCCGATGGCATCTGGCTGCGCGTCATGCGGCCGCAGGGGCGGTATCTTGGCCGCATGTGGACGCGCCTGCGCGCTTCGAGCCATGCGCTGGACCTTGTGCGGCGCCGTCTGGCCGGGCTGCCGCTGGAGGCCGGGCGCATGGACAGCCTCATGGGAAAGGGCTAGGCCGCAAAATTTTCGCTGTTTCGTGTGACTGGCATGGTATCTGCATGGGAAACGGCAACGGCCGGCCGGGGCATGCCCGCCGGAGCCGGCCATGCCCGGAGGAGCACCATGGCAGAACCCCTGTATCTTGAGTTGCCGCGCGCGCCGCGCAGCGTACGCCGCCGTCTCCCTGTCCTTTTTCTCGTGCTTCTGGTCGCCGTTGGCGCCGCCGTTGGCTGGTGGTTCTTTTCGGGCCGGGTAAGCAGCGTCACCGCCCGTCTGGACGGCATGGTGCATATGGTTGCACCCCGGTTTTCCGGACAGCTTGCCACGCTGGATGTCAAGGCGGGGGACGCGGTGACCGCGGGCCAGCCCGTCGGGACCATGGAGACGGGAAGCTATGATCGGCAACTGGCGCAAGCGGCGGCTGAAGCGGCGGCATTGCGGCCCAGTCAGGGGCCGGACATGGTCGAGAGCGCCGCTCGCCTGCGTCAGGCGCAGGAAGCGGAGCGGGATCTTGCCGTGCGCATGGCGCAGGCGCGGCACGAGGAAGACATGTTGCGCCTGTTGCGCGAGGAGCGGGTGACGGAGCATGTGCGTGCCCAGCTGGCAGTGCGCTCCCTTGACAGTCAGGGGGGGGAACGCACAGCCGGCGCACGCCGGTATGCGGCCGCCAGGGAGGCTGAGGCCCTGGCGCGGGCCCGCAAGGAGGCGGCCATAGCGGATTTTGAGCGCGTCAGCCTGATGCGCGCGGCCATGGAGCAGGAGCTGGGGCGCATCCGGGAGGAAATCACGGCGGCGCGGGGGCGCGCCTCGCAGCAGCGGAGGACGGCCTCCGGCAGCGCGCCCGGACGCCTGGCCGCGGACGGAACACTTTTTGCCCCCGTGAACGGAACAGTGTTGCAGAGGGTCGCGGAACCGGGCCAACTGCTCCAGGCCGGGGAACCCGCGCTGTTCATTGCGCCATCCGGGCAGGCCGCCAGTGATGCCTTTTGGGTGGATGCCTGGTTTCCTGTCGCCGCGGCAGGCAGCATCCGCGCTGGCCAGCGGTGCAGCGTCAGCGTGGGCGATGCCAGCCTTTCCGGCACCGTGCGCGAGGTGTTTCCACCTCAGGCCCTGCCCGAAGCATTGGCGCCGGCCCCAGCCCCCGGAGGCGGGGGCGCTGCCTCTGTCCGGCGCCCGGTGGCGTATCTGCCCGTGCGGGTCGCCCTTGACGGGGACCTTCCTTCAGGGCTGGCGCCGGGGGCTGCCGCCACCTGCGTCGTCATGACGCACGGGCTGCCATTCTGAAATGCCGGAGCCCGGCTGCCGGCATTTTGGGAGGCCATGACGTGCGCGCCTCAGGCGCGGCAAAAAAAGTGGCGTTTTTTTGATTGACAATGAAATTCGTTTTCATTTAGCCTGTACCCACAGCGTCCCGGAAGGGAGGGAACTGGCCGGGGAAAGCCGCTGGCGCACTGTCCCTGACCGGCCATACGCGGGATGTTTGCTGCGTAAAATGAAGTTTTTCCGTACTGGAGGGGAAGTCATGAGTGTGACACTGATCGGGGGGATGGATCGCCTCAGGCCGGAGTATATGGCAACTGCGGAAGCCCTTGGTCACAGCCTGAAGTGCATCAGTCGCAACGAGCGGAATTTTCTCGCGAAAATCGGCACTCCTGATGCGCTGATCGTCTTCACCAACAAGGTTTCGCATGAAGCCAGGCGCAAGGCCCAGCAGGTTGCGCGCGCCCGGCGGATCCCCATTCGGTTTGTCCATTCCTGCGGCGTATCCACCTTGCGCGAGTGCCTGCCGTCTGCCTGAGATGCTTGACAGAGGCGGGAAGTATCGCTAGTTTCGGAAATGAATTTCAATTTTTCTTCGTTCTTTCGGCGCAGCCTGCGTGTCGGCTGCCGGGAGGACCCTGGGAGAGACAATGAGTGACGGGATGGAAAAACATATCAGCCATGGCTCTGCCGGTGCCCCGTTGAGGATCGCGCTGGCGGGCAACCCCAACTGCGGCAAGACCACGGTATTCAACGCCTATACCGGGGCGCGCCAGCATGTGGGCAATTATCCCGGTGTCACGGTGGACAGAAAGGAAGGGCATCTGGAACTGGACGGCCGTTCCATTACCCTGGTCGACCTGCCGGGCACCTACAGTCTCACGGCATTTTCCCAGGAGGAGCTGGTGGCGCGCCGCGAGCTTTCCACGGGGAATGTGCAGGCCGTCATTGATGTGGCGGACGCATCAGCCCTGGAACGCAATCTTCTGCTCACGGTCCAGCTTCTGGAAATGGGCATGCCCGTGGTCCTTGCCTGCAACATGATGGATGAGGCGCGCGAAGCGGGGATCCAGATCGACATGGAACGCCTGGGGCACTTCCTGCATGCGCCGGTAGTGCCCATGATCGCCCGCGAGGGCGAGGGCCTGCGCGAGGCCCTGGCCGCCGCCGTTGCCATTGCCGGGGAAGGGCGCCGCGAGCCATTGCGGCTGTCATATGGACCGGATCTGGACACGGCCCTGCTGGAGCTGGAGCGCATCATCGAAAGGGCCGGACTGCTGGAGGGCGTGTATGCGCCGCGCTGGCTGGCGCTCAAGCTTCTGGAAAATGATGAAGCCATCCTGCGCGAAGTGCGGAATGCCGATGCCGAGGTGGCCGCGCGCCTTGAGGCCGTGTGCCGGAGGACGGCCGCTCATATTCGCGACACCTTTAACGCCGGCACCGAGTCCATCATCACCGATCACAGGTACGGCTTCATCCACAGCATCCTGCGCGATGGCGTCCTGGACAGGGACCCGGCGCGGGACAGGCTCGCGCTTTCCGACAAGCTCGACAAGGTGCTGACCAACGCCTTTTTCGGGCCGCTCATCATGCTTGGTGTCCTCTACCTCATGTATCAGATCACCTTTGAAGTGGGCGCGTATCCGCAGGGCTGGGTGGAGGACGGCTTCGGCCTGCTGGGTGATTTCTTCACCACTGTCCTGCCTGAGGGGTTGGTGAGCTCGCTGGTGGTGGATGGCGTCATTGCCGGTGTGGGCGGCGTCCTCAGTTTTGTGCCGCTCATCATGATCATGTTCGCGCTCATCTCCTTTCTTGAAGACAGCGGGTACATGGCGCGCATGGCCTATATGATGGACCGCGTCTTCCGCTTTTTCGGGCTTCACGGCGCTTCGGTGATGCCCTACGTCATTTCCGGCGGCATCGCGGGCGGCTGCGCCATCCCCGGCGCCATGGCCACGCGCACCCTGCGCAGCCCCAAGGAAAAGCTTGCCACCCTGCTCACGCTGCCCTACATGACCTGCGGCGCCAAGCTGCCGGTCTTCCTGCTGCTGGCCGGCGCGTTTTTCCCGGAAAACGCGGCCACCGTCATGTTCGGCATCATGCTGGCAGGATGGGTCTTTGCCCTGGTGGTGGCGCGTCTGTTGCGTTCGTCCATCGTCAAGGGGGAGGCGACGCCCTTCGTCATGGAACTGCCCCCCTACCGCATGCCCACGCTCCTGAGCGTCCTGCTGCACTGCTGGGAGCGGGCCTGGATGTATATCAAGAAGGCGGGCACGGTCCTGCTGGCCATTTCGGTCGTCATCTGGGCCGCCATGACGTTTCCCTCGCTCCCGGAAGAAACCGCTGCCCCGCATGAGGCGCGTATTGCCGCTCTGGAGGGACGCCTTGAGGCCCTTCCCGCCGGGGCGGCGGAACGGCAGGACATGGAGGAGGAGCTGGCCCGCGCGCGCGATGCCTTTGGCGAGGAAAAACTGGCCTATTCCGTTGCGGGGCGCCTTGGCAAATGGGTGGAGCCTGTCACGCGCCCCGCGGGCTTTGACTGGCGCACGGATATTGCGTTGATCGCGGGCGTGGCCGCCAAGGAGGCGGTGGTGTCCACCATGGGCACGGCATGGGCCCTGGGCGAGCAGGACCCGGACGATGCGGAACCCCTGGCCGAGCGCCTCAAGAGCGATCCCGGCTGGTCAAAGGCCACGGCGCTGGCGCTCATGCTCTTTGTCCTGCTGTATTCGCCGTGCTTTGTTGCCCTGGTGGTCATCCGGCAGGAGGCGGGCAACTGGGGCTGGGTGGCCTTCAGCATCCTGTTCAACACCGCGCTGGCCTATGCCGTGGCCGTGGGGGTCTATCAGGTGGGGCGCGTCCTCTGGGGCTGATGCCTCCGGTCCCCCGGCATTCCTTTCTGCCCGTCCTTCTCCGGCTTGACAAGGCTGCGGAAGGGCGGGCATGTTCATACCCTGCGGATAGAGGACGGACGGCTCCGCAACAGGAGGGGGAGGCATGCGCCTGGGTGTTCTTGCGGGCCTGTGGGCCGTGCTGCTGGCCGCGGAGGCGGCCTTTGCCTGGGAGACCGTTACCCCCCACCGGGCCACGGCCTATGTGGTGCGTGTGGAGGAAGGCAACCTCATCTCCGTCACTGAACGCTGGCTGCGGAAGACCCCCGACTATACCGTCAGCCTGTATGGCATCGGCATGCCCACCGACGAGCAGCCCTTTGGCAGGGAAACGCGCGATGAGCTCCTGCGCCTGCTGCCGCCGGGGACGAAGGTCATCCTCAGTATTGTCGGTTCCGATGCCGAGGGCGTGGTCAGCGCCCTGGTTCAGGTGAAGGACCGTTCGGTGAACAATCTTTTGGTTGAGGAAGGGCTGGCATGGGTGGACCGGTCCACCTGCCGGGCCATGCTCTGCCGGCGCTGGCATATCCAGGAACATGGCGCCGTCAAGGCGCGGCGCGGTGTCTGGAGCCTGAATATGACAAGCCCGCCCTGGCAGTGGGGCGGTAAATCGGGAACGCCGGAAAAACGGCGTCCCACGGGAAGCAACCATGAATGAATCCGCTGCGCAGGAACTGAGGCGTTTTGAAGAGGACTGGCGGGAGGACCCGCTCCACGTCAAGCCGGCGTTTGAAGCCTGGCATCATTTTCTTGCCGGGCTGCCGGAGGTGGCGCTGGAGTTCAAGGCCCGGCCCGGCATCAGTTATTCGCTGCGGGCACGGCATGCCGCGCAGAAAACCCGTGAACTCTTTGTCCTGGTGGACGTTGTGGATGACGAGCCGGAAAGCCGCTGGCTCTCGGTCTGTTTTTATGCGGACATGGTCAGCGATCCGGATGAACAGGGGGATTTTGTTCCCCAGGGGCTGCTTGGCGAGGATGCCATGTGCTTCAATCTCGACGAGGATTCTCCGGAAATGCGGGAGTACATCGCGGCGCGCCTGACCGAGGCGGCCCGCCATGCCGCCGGCTGAAGCGCAGGCGCCGCAGCGCCCGGCCGAAGCCCCCTGTGTCGCCATTGATTTTGAAACATCGGGGCGAGAGGCGCATTACGCCTGTGCGCTGGGCATGGTGCGCGTTGAGGGCGGGGCTGTGGTGGCGCGCTTTGAAAGCCTGTTGCGGCCTCCGTCCTCGCGCGTGTGGTTTACCCACATTCATGGTCTGCGCTGGTGCGACCTGAAAGACCAGCCCACGTTTGCCGAGGTCTGGCCCGTTGCCGCGAAGCTTCTGGAAGGAGCCCGCTTTCTGCTGGCCCATAACGCGCAGTTTGACAGGCGCGTTCTTCATGCCTGTTGCCGGGCCGCCGGTCTGGCCCCTCCGGCGCAGCCCTTTCTTTGCACCCTCAGGGGCGCCCGCCGGGCCCCCCTGGACCTCCCCTCCCGCAGTCTGGACTGCGTATGCGCGCATTTCGGCATTCCGCTCCGGCATCACAATGCCGCTTCCGACGCCGAAGCCTGCGCCATGGTCTATGCCCGGCTGCGCGCGCTGGGGGTATGCGAAACGGACATGCGCCTTTGAGGTGTCGATCCGCCATGGGCATTTGGCGGAGCACTTTTGCATGGCGGCGTGATATCCTGTACACTCGTGCCCGGAGGGCAATCGCAGTATGGCGCATACGCTTTTGATCACGGGGGGGGCGGGCTTCATTGGCTCAACGGCTGTGCGCGCGGCGCTCTCCAGAGATGACTGGCGCGTTGTCAATATCGACAAACTCACCTATTCCGGCAACCGGGCTTCTCTCGCCGAGGTGGAGGAGCATCCCCGCTACAATTTCATCCATGCGGATATTGCCGATGCCGCCGCCATGCGTGCGGCATTTGAGGTATTCGAGCCGGATGCGGTCATGCACCTGGCGGCGGAAAGCCATGTGGACCGTTCCATCGACAGTCCTGGCGCTTTTCTGGAAACCAATGTGAGGGGCACCTTTGTGCTTCTGGAAGAGGCGCGCCGGTACTGGCGCGGCCTTGCCACCGCACGGCCGGAAAAAGCCGCGAGTTTTCGTTTCCTCCATATTTCCACGGACGAGGTCTTCGGGGACCTTGCCGATGCCTCCGGCGCCCGGAGTGCGCTGTTCAGCGAATCCACGCCCTATGCGCCCAGCTCCCCGTATTCGGCAAGCAAGGCCGCAAGCGACCATCTCGTGCGGGCCTGGCAACGTACCTACGGGCTGCCCACGCTCATCACCAACTGTTCCAACAATTATGGCCCCCGCCAGTTTCCGGAAAAGCTCATCCCTCTCACCATCATCAATGCTCTGGCCGGGCGGCAGCTCCCCGTCTACGGAACGGGCGCGCAGATCCGCGACTGGCTCCATGTGGAAGACCATGTCCGCGCCCTCCTGCTGGTGCTGGCGCGGGGGCGCGTGGGGGAAACATATGCGGTGGGGGGCAGCAACGAACAGCAGAATATCGACGTTGTCCGCGCCATTTGCGGGCATCTGGAAACCCTTGCGCCGCGGAAACCGGCGGGCGTGCGCCGCTATGAAGACCTCATCACCTTCGTGGCGGACCGGCCCGGTCATGACGGCCGTTATGCCATTGATGCGGGCAAGATCCGGCGGGAACTGGGCTGGCGGCCGCGTGTGTCCTTTGCCGATGGGCTGGCGGCCACGGTGCGCTGGTATCTGGACAATGAGACGTGGTGGCGGCAGGTCCTTGACGGCACCTACCGCTGCGAACGGCTGGGCACGGGCAACCATATGGAGGACATATGACCGCCTACAAGGGGATCGTCCTTGCCGGAGGGACCGGCACGCGCCTGTACCCCATCACTCTGGGCGTTTCCAAACAGCTTCTGCCGGTCTATGACAAGCCCATGATCTACTATCCTCTCTCGGTGCTCATGCTCGGCGGCATCCGGGAGATCCTGCTCATTTCCACACCACGGGATCTGCCGCAATATCAGCGCCTGCTGGGCGATGGCTCCCGTTTTGGCCTCCATCTCAGCTATGCCGGGCAGCCGAAACCGGAGGGCATCGCCCAGGCGTTTCTCATTGGCGAGGAGTTTCTGGCGGGCTCTCCTGTCTGCCTGATTCTGGGCGACAATGTCTTTCATGGCGTGCATTTCACGGAAAAACTGAACCGGGCGGCGGCCCGCACGCAGGGGGCCACCATTTTCGGCTATCAGGTGAGGGATCCCCAGCGCTTCGGGGTGGTCACGTTTGATGCTTCCGGCAAGGCCGTCCATATTGAGGAAAAACCCAGACGGCCCCGTTCCCGCTATGCCGTGACCGGCCTCTATTTTTATGACGCATCCGTGCTCGACATCGCGCGGGGCCTGAAGCCTTCGGCGCGGGGCGAGCTGGAGATCACGAGCGTCAACCAGGCGTATCTGGAGCGGGGCCAGCTTCATGTGGAACGCCTCGGCCGCGGCTTTGCGTGGCTGGACACGGGAACGCACGCGAGCCTGCTGGAGGCCTCTTCCTATGTGCAGACCATTGAGGCCCGGCAGGGACTCAAGGTGGCCTGCCTTGAGGAGATCGCCTGGCAAAACGGCTGGATCAGCGATGCGGAGATGCGGCGCGCCGGAGAGTTTTTTGGCAAGACGGACTATGGGCAATATCTGCTGCGACTTGTGGATTCGGCGCAGCGGATGGAGGAGGCATAGGCCTTTTCCTCCTAAAAGCGGTATTGCCGTTCTGGAGACGGAAACAGGGAGAATCCGGGCATGGAATTCCATACCCTTGCGCCTGACGGGCCGGTGGTGATGGTGCCGACCCTGCATGGGGACGCGCGCGGCTTTTTTATGGAGACCTTCCGGCAAAATGAGTTTGCCCGCCAGTGTGGCGAGCATGTCTTCGTGCAGGATAACCAGAGTCGTTCCCGCGGGCGCGTGTTGCGCGGCCTGCACTACCAGCTGCGGCAGCCCCAGGGCAAGCTCCTGCGGGTCATCAGCGGCAGTGTTTTTGACGTGGCCGTTGACCTGCGCCGATCTTCCCCCGCATTCGGCAAGAGCTACTCTGTGGTGCTGGATGCGGAGGCGCACCACATGTTCTGGGTGCCGCCGGGCTTTGCCCACGGGTTTCTCGTGCTCGGCGATGGGGCGGAATTCGTCTACAAGTGCACGACCTATTATGCCCCTGATGATGAATGCTGCCTGAAGTGGGATGATCCGGCGCTTGGCATTGACTGGCCCGTGCCCGACGGCGGCCCGATCCTTTCGGAAAAGGATACGCGCGGGCTCCCGCTTGCCCAGTGCCCGACCTTTGCCTGAGGCGTGTCCCCGTCGGGGGCGCTCATGGGCGGCCATCACCGGCCGTGCGTCCGAGCCAGGCCATATAGTCCGGAAAGTGGGTTTGCAGCAGCCGCCGCGCCTTGT
>CAZNXQ010000055.1:0-11325 GCA_964576895.1 uncultured Desulfovibrio sp. | reverse complement strand
GGCCCAAGCCCGACCGCTATTGGCGCATGGTGGAAAAATACCGCATCAATATCCTCTACACCGCCCCCACGGTCGTGCGCAGCCTCATGCGTCACGGGGTGGACTGGGTCAGCCGTTATGATCTTTCCTCCCTGCGGATCCTGGGGTCAGTGGGCGAGCCCATGAATCCCGAAGCCTGGATGTGGTACCATACGCATATCGGCAAGGGGGAGTTGCCCATTGTGGATACCTGGTGGCAGACCGAGACCGGCGGGGTCATGATCTCTCCCTTGCCCTATGCCACCCACTTGCGTCCAGGCTCCGTCACCAAACCGTTGCCCGGCATTGAAGCGGAAATCCTGCGTTCCGACGGCACGGCCGCCCAGGCCAATGAAGCCGGGAACCTGGTTTTCAAACGCTCCTGGCCGGGCCAGTTCACTGGCGTTTTTCAGAACGAGGACAAGTTCAAAAGCTATTTTGACCGCTTTCCGGGAGCCTACTTCTCCGGGGATGGCGCAAAAAGGGATGAAGACGGCAATTACTGGATCCTGGGGCGCATGGACGATACGATCAATGTTTCGGGCCACCGCCTCTCCACAGTGGAGATAGAATCCGTTCTGGCGGCCCATCCCGCAGTGGGGGAGGCGGCGGTGGTGCCCGTTCCTCACGAAATCAAGGGCGAAGCTATTTATGCCTATGTGGCGCTTCGGGGCGAAGTGGACTGGACGGAAGAACTGCGGAACGAATTGCGGGACTGGGTGCGGAAAAACATTGGCGCCCTGGCCAGCCCGGAACGCATCCAGTTTGTGGAAAATATGCCCAAGACGCTTTCCGGAAAAGTCGTCCGCCGGCTGTTGCGAAAAATCGCTTCAGGCGAGGCCCTGGAAAACCTGGGGGACATCTCGACCATCGCGCGGCCGGAAGTTCTGGAGGAGATCCACCGCGCATGGCTCCGCCTTGAAGCCGGGCAAAGCGAAAAATAGCCGCCGGGCGCGTTGCCCGGTTTCGGGCAACCCCTGCCATTCCTGGTGAAAGGCCAATGCCGCGCAACAGGACATTCCCCCCGGTATGTCCTGTTGCCGGTGGAGACAGCTCCCACGAGCACGCGCGATCACGGGAGCGTCACGCGCCGGCGCGGGCCTGCGTCTGCGCGTGCGCGGCCGCAAATGCAACGGGCTTCAGGAGGCGCGCCGCAGCAGCTCTTCAGTCGTGGTCAGATGCCCGAATGCCGCCAGAATATCCACGATGCGCTCTTTTATGTCCTGTTCATCAAAGCGGGCCGTGCGCTTTGCGCATGTGGCGTCCGCAACGAAGGTAAAATCATAGCCGCGATGATGGGCGTCGATCATGGTTGACAGGCAGCACATGCTTGTGCCGTATCCGGCGAGGATGATTTCCTCGTGCCGGTATTTGTCCACCAGAGCCTGAAACTCGCGGCAGGAAAAGCAGGAGAAATTTGACTTCACCATGCTTTCCTCCCCTTCCTGCGGGCCAAAGCCGTCAATGAACTCCGCATAGGGGCTTCCATAGGTGAAGCACATGGAATTCTGCTCGTGGCGCATGTGCGCTATTTTCCAGTCATGCGCCCTGGCATGGGCCAGGAGTTTTTGCAGGTTCTCCAGTGAAGGGCCGATGGTTTCGAGATAGAAGGGGCGTCCTTTCGTCACATATTCTTTTTGCGCATCCACAATGACCAGAACAGGCATATCCGCTCCTTGGCAGTTTTCCCCGGCATACGTCAGCAGCTATCCATACCGACGGTACAGGAGAATCCGATGAAAAGGAAGAGCTGTTCCGGATGGCCGCACATTGCCGGACGCCGTGAAGCAGGCGCCCGGAAAACCGGCGGCACCAGCGCCCCCGCAATGGTGGAAGCCGCAAAAAACGTCCGCCGGATCTGCCGCGCGGGCACATCAGGCGGACGTTTTTGTCAGCCGGCTTCGGCGTGCGCGCTCAGGGCCTGTCGCCGATGGCGGCGGTGATCTGCGCCTCGGCCGCCAGTTTGCCGTCCACATAGGCGCGCGCTTCCATCTTGCAGAGCCTGAGCTTCATGCGCATATTGCCGCACTCAAGGTCCAGGCGATCCCCAGGGACCACCTGGCGGCGGAATTTGACGCCGTCAAGGCCGGTGAAGAGAAAGAGCTTTCCTTCAAGATCGCCCATGCCGGCAGCGGCGAGCAGGCCGCCGGTCTGCGCCAGCGCCTCAAGGATTAGCACTCCCGGCATGATGGGAACACCGGGAAAATGCCCCTGAAAAAACGGCTCGTTGACACTGACGTTCTTGTAGGCGCGGATATGCGAACCAGGCACGCATTCCACGACGCGATCCACAAGAAGAAAGGGATAACGGTGGGGCAGGAGGGAAAGGATGCGCTGGATGTCCATGGTTTGCGGTTCTGGCGTGGGGGCGTGGCTCATGGTTGGCTCCGTGGGATAGGCATTATTATATTTGGGGTGGTGATGCCCCTGCGCTGTGTGGGCAATGCCGCAATTATCCGTCAAAAACAGCCCTTTCGGCGCTGGCGGCGTCAGAGAAAAATTTTCTTGGTCGAGTACCTGAGTACACTCCCTGCGAAAATTTTTCTTTTCCTTGCCAGCGCCGAAAAATCTTATTTTTTAGGATTCTTCCGGCACCAGCATCCGTCTGTCGCTCCGCTCCAGACGGAACCTGGAATATCCATCAACCGCAGTATACAACATAACCGTGGGATAATGGGGATGATGCCGGGGCGGAACGGGGCACCGGCAGCGGGCGCCAGTAAAAAGCCTCCCGCGCGGGGAGGCTTTGCGTCCGAAATTACTTCTTGTCGGCCTTGCCGCTCTTTTCAGGCTTTTTCTTTTCCTTGTAGAGCTTGTTGACTTCGGCGAGCACATCCTGGGTGAGATCCATGGACTGGTCGGCATAGAGCACGCCGCCCGCCGTGACGTCAACCACGAAGTTGAAGCCCTTGGCGCGGGCTACTTCGTAGGTGGCGCTGAAAACCAGGGTCACCATATCCTGGCGCAGCTTGATCTCGTCCTGCTCCACCTTGCGAAGGAAGTTGCGGGTCTTCTGGTCCAGCTCCTGCTTGGCGCGGATAAAGGCGAGCTTTTTCTCTTCGCTGGCCTTGGGATTCTTGAGCGCTTCCGCCTGCTTCTTGAGCGATTCGCCCTGTTTTTCCAGGCTGGCCCGCTCCTTGCCGTACTTGCTTTCCATCTGTTCCTTGGCGGCCTTGGCGGGGTCGCTCTGCGTGGCAACGGTCTGCATGTCCACAACGCCGATTTTGGCGGCGGGCACGGCCGAAGCGTCCGCCGCGATGGCCGGTGCCGACATGAGCAGACAGGCGGCAAGAATTGTCAGAACACTATTGCGCATTGAGGTTCTCCTTAAAAATGACTGTGTGTGATGCAATGAGAAATGGTGCCACCCCTGCAACACCGGCGCGCCGGAAAGTTTCGGCGCGAAAAACGCGCGCAACGCCCGCGCAACCTGGAACCGGCTGTGCGACGATGAGCGCGCGAGGCTGCAAACTGGGGGCTACATAGCATCAGAGGGTGCGGCAGTCAAGGAATTCTCAGCGGTGCGGCGTTTGAGGAGACGATCCCTGTAGGCAAGAATGCCCTCGGCAAGCCCTTCGGCAAGCGCATGCCGGTACGCGCTCCTGCCCAGATTCCGGGCTTCGTCACGGTTGGTGCAATAGCCAAGCTCCACAAGGATGGCCGGCATTTGCGCGCCAAGCAGCACATGGAAGGGGGCTGCCTTCACGCCATTGTTTCTGACCGCATATTCCCGGCGCTTGAGGCGGAACATGGAAAGACGCTGGATATCTCCCGCCAGACGGCGCGATTCCTCAACGCGCGCGCTGAGCATGACATCGGCAAGCATGCACTGCATGTCGCCAAGACGGCGGTCACTGCCGGCATTTTCCAGCATGGCCACCCTGGCTGCCTGCGGATTGCTGGCCAGATCCAGATAATATGTCTCAAAGCCGTTGATCTGGGCATTGTCATTGGCGTTGACATGGATGGACACGAACAGGTCGGCCCGTTCCGCGTTGGCCTTGCGTGTGCGTTCGCTCAGGGAGACGGAAACGTCCTTCCGGCGGCTGTAGACGACTTCAAGACCGTTGGACTCAAGCAGACGGCCGAGGCGCAGGGCCACGTCCAGGGTGACCATCCGTTCCAGAACGTCATTGTGGCTCGTGCCGGGGTCCTTGCCGCCATGACCGGCGTCGATAAAGACTTTCCGCACGGTGAGCCCAAGCTGGCTTGCCATGTCGGAAACCTGGCGGGTCTTGAGCGCCGCCGCGCGCCGCGTCGGCACATCCCGATCGTCATCGGCTTCCGCATAGCTCTGGCGGCCGCTCCCCTTGCCCTTGTGCGGCAGCCTGGCCTTGCCCGCCGCCACGCTGAGAACGATGCGGCAGGGGTCATCCTCGCTGCGCGTGTCGAAGCGGCGCACCTCGCGGAAGTCGAACTGCAGGGTGGCGCCTCCCTGTTTGCGGTCACGCACGCGCACCGCCTGGAGCAGACTGCCGCGCACGGTGACGCCCTTCCGGACATCATTGACCACACGCGCATCCGCAAAATCCAGGAAGAGGCGCGCCGGAGCGCCCTTGCCGCCTTCTTCAAGCCGGGTGCTGAACTGGGCGGGCGCGCTCATCTCCAGCACGATCTCCACAAGGTTCCGATTGGGGGAATCCCAGGAAAGCACCTGAAGTTCCGGAGGGGCGGCGTTGCGGCGCCGTGCCGGGGGCTCCTGTCCATCCTCAAGCAGGGCGGTCTGAAGGCGCCGTGCCTCGGCGGCCATGTCGCCCTTGGGATAGGTGTCCAGAAGGGTTTCCAGCAGATCCAGCGCCTTTTCCCTGCCGGATGCGCGCCCCGCGTGAAGACGGGCGGCCGCCAGCAGGGCATCGTCGGCAACGGTACTTTTGGGGTGCCTGTTCGCCACTTCCAGATAGAGCTTCTGAGCCTGGGTGAAGTCCGCGGAAAGATTGGAGCAACGGGCCAGAGATTCCTGACAGGCCGCCGCATGGAAGAGCGCGCCCGCGGCCAGAGGCGCCTGCCTGCCGCTTTGCGAAATGCGCAGGAATTCCTCGCGCAGATCCTCCCAGGGCTGACGCCAGCACGCCTTGACCGGATCGCCGCGAAGCGCGGCCATGCGGGACTTCGCCGCCCGATATTTGAGCGGAAGGTCCGTTCCCGTGGCAGAAGAGGCGCCATTCCTTGCCGGAACTGTTGCCGTGGGCTGGTCTTCCTGCGCCTCACGGCGGGATGCGGCGGCCACGGCCTCCGGCGCGGTCCGGCCCCTGGCCGATGCCTTGAGCGCCTTTTCCAGAGCCGTGGCCTCGGCGATCATATCTCCTCTGGGATACTGCTTTTTCAGGCGCTCCAGCAGGGCAAGCGCGCCCTTGTCATCCCGCAGCCATGCCGCGCGCAGGCGCGCGGCGCGGAAAAGCGCGTCATCGGCAAGGCGGCTGCCCGCATGCCGGAGCGCGAGCGTTTCATAGCACTCCACGGCCCTGCGGGCGTCGGATTTGGCAAAAGAGCGGCTGGCCAGTTCCTCAAGGCTTTCGGCAGCGCGGAACAGGGCGGCGGCGCGGTTGGGCCACGCCGGGTCGGCATCGTAGATGGAGCGGAATTCTCCGGCAAGTTTTTCCCACGGTTCGCGCAGCTTGCTGTTTTTTTCATCGCGCTTGAGATTAATGATACCGGCCTTGGCCGCAGCATAGCGTTTTTCCGTGGGGGGGAGGCCGCTGTATCCGGAATCGTAGCAACAGATCACCAGCAGGCAGATGGCAAGCACAAAGGCCAGTGGCGGCGCCAGTCGGCGGGACAGGGCCTTTTCCTGGGGGTGGTGTGCGCTGGAGCTGGTGTTCACTGCGGCTCTCGTGGTTCCGGTGTGGAGGCAGAGGCGCGGGGCCACTGCCTGACATCACGTCGTCGTGGGGCGGGTACGTCCTTGCCGGAGATTACGCCGCCAGAGCTAAAGACGCAAAAACGGTTACGGGACGGCGTGGCGAGGTCGCAGCCTGCTCCTGATGTGGGGAGCCGCGGCTTCACGCGGCCCTGGGCGCGGTTGCCTGTTGAGGTTATCGTCCGATTTCCGGCGTGCTTAAGGGCGGCAGAAAGCGGACAAGACCGCGCTGATTAAGCACATTTTATGCCAGAAAGGCCGCCGTGACATGCACGGCGGCCTTTGCGGATCCGGCGGGGCAGGGGGGCGATTAAAAGAATTGCCCCATGCTGAATTCGAGACGTCCCTGTTCGCGTTCTCCGTCATAGTCCTGAACAAGAGGGACACCGTAGGCGATACGCAGATCGCCCATGGGCGAGCGCCAGCGCAGTTCCAGACCGGCCGAAGCCACAATATACTTGTCCAGCTCATCGCCCATGGTTTTCTGGTCGATATTGAAGCCGGCATCGAAGAACGGCACGATGGCAAGCCCCATGTCTTTCTGGAAGGTCCAGATATATTCCACATTCAGCACGCCCATGCGGTCGCCGCCGATCTGTTCGCCATCATATTTGTAGTCGCGGGGCGAAAGGTCGGAATAGGAGTAGCCGCGGATGCTGTCCATGCCGCCGAGCCAGAATCGCTCGAACACCGGCACGGGGTCGTCGCCATTCTGAAAGACACCGCCGACGCGGGCGCGCAGATGGAAGGTGTTTTCCGGATTGAACGACCAGAAGCCCTGCCAGTCGGCGACGGCCTTGATGAAGTTGTCCGTGCCGCCGAGGATGCCGCCGCCGTATTCGCCCCAGAGCCGGGCGATGGTGCCACGCGTGGGGCGATCCCGCTGGTCAGTGGTATCGCGGAGGATGCGGCCGGAGAGCGCGCTTGTCCAGTTGGTGCCCTTGTAGTCGCTGATATAGGGCGAGGCGTATTCATCCACGTCATAGAGTTCGTAGCGCTCAAGGCGGTAGGCGAGGCCCACGGTGGTGTATTCCCCGATGGGATAGGAGGCGCGGATGGTGTCGCCGATGGTGTCCTTGGTGAAGTCGTCCCAGTAGTCGTGGGTATAATAGAGGTCATTGCCAACGGACAGATCCGTGTCATAGAGGCGCGGATTGGTGAAGGACAGGACGCCCGACGTGCGCCGCCAGGAAAAGAAGCCCTGAAGCTGGAGCCAGTAGCCCCGGCCGAAGAGGTTGCGCTCCATGATGGAGGCGGTGACGCCCACATCGTAATAGGTGGAGTAGCCGATGCCGCCCATGAGGGCGCCGGTATTGCTCTCCTTGACCTTGACCTTGAGATCCACCTCGTCCTCATTGCCCGTGGGCACGAGTTCCATATCCACGGCGGAGAAATAGCGCAGACGGTTCAGGCGCTCGGTGGAGCGGCGCAGCTTGGCGCCTTCGTACATATCGCCATCGCCAAGGCGCATTTCGCGCAGGATGACATTATCGCGTGTCTTGGTATTGCCCTCGACGCTGAGACGGCGGATGAAGACTTTCTGCTTCTTGTCGACGAGATAGCCCACATCCACCTGGGGGCTGCCGTCCTCCGCCTTGATGAGTTTGGTATCCACCTCGGCGAAGGCGTAGCCGTAATCGGCGTAAAAGTCCGTCAGGCGCTTGCTGTCCTCCTGCATGACCGTGAGCGAGAAATAGTCGTTGTCCTTTTTCCAGTCATCCATCTGGACGACTTCCAGCATCCTGTCTTCGCTGTCGATGATGTCACCGGCAAACTTGACATCCCGCACCGTGTAGCGGGGGCCCTCATGAACGATGAATTTGACGTAGATGCCGTCGGGCTTGTACTCCACCTCAGGCGCGGAAACCTGGATGTCGATGAAGCCCTGATTGAGACCGTAGGCGGCAATGGCATTGGTATCGCGCTCAAGGTATTCCTCCTTGAGCACGCCGGAACCCGTGAGCCACGAGAACATGCCCCTGGGCTTGAGAGCCAGGTACTTGTCCATGTCGCCCTTGTCGAGTTCCTTGATGCCCTCGATGTCCACTTCCTTGATATAGAGCTTGTTGCCTTCATCGACCGTGATGACCAGCACGGCACCCCGGCCGCCGGGGCGGTCCTGAAGGCGGTAGCTGGCCTTGGCAAGATAGAAGCCGTCCTTGCGATACAGCTCGGCGATCTTTTGCAGGTCATCGGAAAGCATCTGCTCGTTGAGCACGCTGCCGGGCTTGGTGCCCATGGCCGCGATAACGTCCTCGGCGTCCACCTCATGGGACCCTTCGACGATGATATTGTCGATGCGCGGCTTTTCCACCACGGTAAAGACCAGGACATTGCCCTCCAGCGAGGCCTGAACATCGCTGAAATAGCCCATGTCCCAGATGCGCTTCACTTCTTCATTGATGGCGTTGGCGTCCGGGGTGTCACCCTTGCGGATGGTCAGGCGCATCAGGACGGTATCCGGATCGAGCACGTTCATGCCGCGCACCTGAACGTCCGCCAGGCCGCCGGTGGCGGCGGCGGGCGAGCCCATGGGCACCAGGCCGGTGCCTGATGCGGCGGGCGCCGGCTGGGGCGCCTCGGCGGCAGGCCGGGTCACCATGGAGGAGGCACGCGCGGCCAGTGCCGACGCGCATTCGCCAAGCGCCAGCAGGGACTGGCGCTCAAAGGCCGCGGGGACCACTTCGCCCTTGTCCACGGGCACCAGGCGCGTCTCCATGGTGAAGCCGTCGCCAAGCTGGTTGAAATTGCCGTAGATGACCAGATCGGCGCCCGCCTGGCGGCCCAGCCGGCGTGCGGCGGCAAGGTCGACGGTTTCGCCGTTGGCGGCCCGCAAAAGGCCGGTTGCGCGGCTCAGCGGAACTGCGCGCAATCCGTTTTGTTCAAGACTGGTGATGATGAGCTGCGGCACATCGCGGGAGGCATTCGGCATGTCCGGGCCGGCATTGGCCTGAAATGGCAGGACGAGCACCGTGGGCTGTCCGGCATTGGCGGCCAGGGCGGCCCCGTGCGGCAGGAGGATCGCAGCGCAGGCCAGCGCCGCCATGCACAGAATCCCGCGCAGCACCCTAGGCAAAAACTTTCTCATAGAGAGCCCCCGCTCGAAGTTCCAGGCCGCGATCCATGCGCGCGGCCAGTTCCTGATTGTGCGTCACGATGACCAGGGTCATGCCCAGTTCACGATTCAGCTCAAGCAGCAGATCGCCCACCTGGGCGCCGGTATTTTCGTCAAGATTGCCGGTGGGTTCGTCGGCCAGAAGCACCCGCGGGCGCAGGAGCAGCGCCCTGGCGATGGCCACGCGCTGGCGTTCGCCGCCGGAGAGGGTGGCGGGCTTGCTGTCCATGCGGCGCGCAAGCCCCACGCGGTCAAGCATGGCGCGGGCGTGCGGCTCGATCTCGGCGAACCGTTTTCCACTGATGAGCGCGGGCATGGCGACATTTTCCAGCGCGGAAAATTCCGGCAGCAAATGATGGAACTGGAAGACAAAGCCCAGGCTCTTGTTGCGAAAGGCCGCCTGCTCGTCCGGGCTCATGGCCGCCATGTCCCGCCCGTCAAAACGGACCATCCCGGCAGTGGGCCTGTCCAGCGCGCCCATGAGGTGGAGCAGGGTGGATTTGCCCGAACCTGAAGCCCCCACGATGGCAAGGGCTTCCCCCTCTTCCACGGCGAGATCGAGGTGCCGGAAAATCTCCAGATTTTCTTCCGCGCCCGGAAAGCTCTTGCTCACATCGGAAAAAACGTAGATGGCGGCCATGGCTATTCGTAGCGCAGGGCTTCGGCTGGTTCCAGCCGGGCGGCCTGGCGCGCCGGATACAGGGTGGCGAGAAAACAGAGGAGCATGGCGCTCGCCCCTACAATGAGGACATCGGAGAGCGTGATGCTGATGGGCAGATGGTCGAGCGTATAGACATTTTCCGGGAGCTTGATGAACCGGTAGCGCTTGAGCAGCCAGCCCAGGCCGAGGCCGAAGCCATAGCCGAGCAGCGTGCCCACGAGCCCGATGATGCAGCCCTGAAGCATGAAGATCCGGCGGATCATGCCGCGTGTGGCGCCCATGGACATCATGACCGCTATATCGCGGGTCTTTTCCATGACAAGCATGACCAGACTTGTGACGATGGAGAAGGAACCGATAAGCACCACCATGGCCAGCAGGATGAACATGCCGATCTTTTCCAGCTTGAGCGCGGCAAAGAGGTTGGCGTTCATGTCCATCCAGGTGCGGACGTAGAACGGCGCGCCGAGCGCCTCGGCCAGGCGGATGGCGGTTTCGTCGGCGCGAAAGAGGTCGCGGACGGTGATTTCAATGCCGGAGAGGAAGCCGGGGGGCAGCCCCAGCACATCGCGGGCGGCGTCAAGGCTCACAAAGGCCAGCGAGGAATCGTACTCGAACATGCCGGTCTTGAAGATGCCCACCACTTCAAAGGGGCGGATGCGCGGAGAATAGCCGGCGGCGCCCTTCTGGCCCGCCGGTGACAGCAGATTGGCGCGGCTTCCCACGAAAAGGCCGAGGCGGCGGGCCAGCTCGTCGCCCACGATGATGCCGGGGGTGCCCTGGCGCTCCAGATCCCTCGCCTCTCCGGCGCGCAGTTCCGTGAGCATGGAAAGCACTGTGGGGGCCGTGGCCGGGTCGATGCCGCGCAGGACGACGCCCTTGACGCCACCCCCGGCGGAAAGCATGACTTCGGTATAGATAAAGGGCATGGCGCCCGTGACGCCGTCCACCGCGCGGATGCGTTCCAGCAGGGCGGGCGTGTCCTGCTCAAAGGCCGCAGGCACATGGGACATGACGATGCCGTGGGCGTTGGCGCCCAGGATCTTGTCGCGCATGTCGGTGGTGAGGCCGTTATAGACGCCGAGCACGAGCACCAGTGCGCCGACGCCGAGAGCCACACCGAGGATGGACATCAGTGAGATGACGTAGATGAAGGTCTGCTTGCGCCGCGAAAACAGGTAGCGCAAGGCCACGAAGAGTTCGAAAGACATTTGCGGCATTTTGGCCCAGCTTCGGGCAAGATTCAAGAGTTTTTTTAGAGCTTTTTTCCCCGGCGGAAGGCCGCCGGGCCTCAGGCGTCGGATTCCGGCGGCTCTCTTCCGGCGGTGTTGGCGTTCCAGAGCGTTTCCAGATGGCAGCGCAGGGCGGTTTCTTCCGCGCGGCGCCGTTCGGCAAGCGTATCCAGCGCTTCACGCGCGCGTACCGCCAGGGCCTCCCGCGGTCCCGTATTGTCCGCGCAAAAATCGCAGGCGCCCAGTTTGCGCGCTTCGGGCCATTGCCAGGATTCCAGCGCGGCCATCCTGGCTTCGTCCCAATGGCGCTGCGCGGCCATGCGCTGCCAGCGCATCTCGCGCGGGCAGGAAACGCCGATGGTCACGGGCCGGGGAACAAAGACCTTCTCCCAGCCGCATTCAAAATAGAGCGGCACTTCCGCCACGGCCACGGCTGCGCCGC
>CAZNXQ010000054.1:0-11368 GCA_964576895.1 uncultured Desulfovibrio sp. | reverse complement strand
GTCCATATCAGGTGTATTGCCATTTGGGCTAAAATTAAATGACGACACTATCTAGTGTCTCCGTCCTGTCCCGCGCGGACGGACGCAACGCAAGAATCTGCTCCGCGGGCCCGCTGCCAGATGTCATTTCCGCTTCCTGGCCGCCCCTCCGCGAGAACACGGGAGATATTCCATGGAAAGTTCCTTTTATCCGTATATCGGCGCATTTTGCTGGGTAGGTATCCTCCTCATGGTCGGAACCTTTTTGCGCGCAAAATGCAAATTTCTTCAGACGCTGCTCTTTCCCGCCTCGCTCATCGGCGGTATCATCGGTTTTGTGCTCATCAACTTCGGGCTTATCGGCATGCCGTCCTCAGCGGGCTGGAAAGCGCTCAGCCCCAAGGCTTTCAGCATGTTGACCTTCCATCTTTTCGCCTTCGGTTTTGTGGGCATCGGCCTCCTGGACAACAAAAACAACAAAAAAGGCGATACCGGCAAGGAAGTCACGCGCGGGGCGCTCTGGATAGCCCTGCTGTTCGGTTTTCTTTTCTCCGTTCAGGCCCTCACGGGAAAAGGCATTTTTGAACTCTGGAAACTGGTTTTTGGCGGGGATTTCTACACCAGCAACGGCTATCTGCTCGGTGCGGGCTTCACGCAGGGGCCGGGACAGACGCAGGCATATGCCACCATCTGGGAACAGACCTACCATATCGCCAATGCCATCAACGTGGGCCTGGCCTTCGCGGCGGTGGGCTTTCTGGTGGCGGGCCTGGTGGGCGTGCCGCTGGCGTATTACGGGATCCGCAAGGGATGGGTGCGGGTGGAAGGCCACACCGGCAGCCTGCCGGAAACATTCCGCAAAGGCATCATGGAAAAAGACGCTCAGCCCCCGTGCGCCTGCGCGACAACGCACCCGGCCAATATCGACAGCATGGGCTTCCATCTCGGCCTGATGTTCGCCATTTATGGCGCCGCCTACTGCTTTGGCGTGGCATGGTTCACCTACCTTCCCAAAGGCATCGCCGGTCTGGGCATCGGCCTGCTCTTCTGCTGGGGCATGTTCATCGCCATGCTGACGCGCAAGATCATGCGCCGCATCCATATCGAACATCTCATTGACAGCGAGAGCGTCAGGCGCCTGACCGGTGTGACCGTGGACTTCATGATCTGCGCGGTTTTCATGGGCATTCATGTGGCCGCCCTGCATGAAGTGGCCCTTCCGTTCACCCTTGCCATAGTTCTGGGTTCCATCTTCACGCTCGTGATCTGCATCTGGTTCGGCAGGCGCGCTCCTTCGTACGGATTTGAACGGGGCCTTACGCTGTTCGGCTACTGCACAGGTACCGCGGCTTCCGGCCTGCTCCTCCTGCGGGTGGTCGACCCGGAATTTGAAACCCCGGTGGCCGTGGAGGTGGGGCTGATGAACGTCTTTGCCTTCATCCTCTTCAAGCCCATTTCCCTTTCCATGCCCTTTGTGCCGGTGGAAGGATTCCCCATGGCCTGGATTTTTGCCGGTATCATTGTGGTGACCCCCATTGCCATGTATTTTCTGAAAATGATCCGCAAACCGGCATTCTGATCCGCAACCAGCCCCTCCTCCCAGACCGCGTCCCGGACATCTGTCCGGGACGCGGAAAAAGGAAACGCAGGTGTCCAGTCAGCACTATCCCCCAACGGCATGCGGCAATGAACAACAGCACATGACGGGACGCGGTTCCGCCTTCCGCGAGATCTTCTCGCGCGATTTCCTTCTTGTGGCGGCCATCAATTTTTCCATGCTCTCGGCCTACTATGTGATTTTCGTCATCTCCGCCCCCTACGCCATCGATATGTTCAACGCCACGCCAAGCGAAGCGGGATTTGTGGCCGGCATCATCGTCATCGGCTGCCTGGCGGCCCGCTTTTTCACCGGCTATTTCATCGGCGCCCTGGGCTGCAAGGTCGTCCTCTTCACGGGATTGCTGATCTTTACCGGCAGCACGGGACTGTATCTTGTGGTCGACTCGCTTGCCGGCCTCTACGCAACCCGTTTCATCTGCGGCATCGGCCTGGGCCTCATCGGCACGGCCACCGGCTCCATCGTGGCATATGTGGTGCCCAAGAGGATGCACGGAAAGGGCGTGGGCTTTTTCAGTCTCAGCGTGGCCCTTGCCCTGGCTGTGGGGCCGTTTCTGGGGGTGACGCTGACGCGGCTCGTAGGGTATGCAACGCTTTTCACCATCTGCGCCGGCATCGGTTGCGTGAGCTGCACCATCTATTTTTTCCTGACAATTCCCAACAGGCTCGTTCCTCCGGAAACACGAAAGCGCGGTCTGCTGGACCTCCGCAACTATCTGTCCTACCGGGTGCTGCCGTTTGCCTGTGTGGTCCTGGTCGCCGCTCTCTGCTGGGGGACCGTGCAGGCGTTCGCGGCCTTCTATGCGGCAGAACTGGGCATGCCGGACGCGGCCAGCCTGTTTTTTCTGGTATACGCCATCACCATCATCCTCACGCGGCCCTTTTCAGGCCACCTGTATGACACCTGGGGAGAAAATATCGTCATTATCCCCTGTCTTGGCCTCATGGCCTGCGGGCTGTGGGTCCTGGGCAGCGTGAGCGCCCCCTGGACAATGCTGGCGGCGGCCTTTCTTCTGGCCCTGGGGTTTGGCAACTTCCAGTCCACGGCCCAGGCCCTGGCCCTGGCCCTTGTGCCGCGCGAACGTTTCGCCCAGGCCACCTCCACCTATTTTATCTTCTTTGATTTCGGCATGGGCGTCGGTCCCTACCTCTTTGGCTTCCTTCCGCCGCTCATCGGATATGGCGGCATGTACCGCTGCGTGGCCGGCGTCGCCGCTCTGGCCCTTGGGCTGTATCTGCTGCTGCATGGACGGCGTGCCCGGATATTCCGGTGACGTCCGCGATCTTGCGGAACGCATGCGCCGGTTCCCGTATATGCGGTCCACAGGCAAGGGCGATCGCCCGGCTTGTCCGGTCGCCGCGCTTCTGTTATCCTGATCAGGTGCCGACGGGGCGCGCGAAAGCCCCGGACATGCCCGGATGGTGGAACAGGCAGACACAAGAGACTTAAAATCTCTCGGCCACAGGCCATGCGGGTTCGACCCCCGCTCCGGGCACCAGAATGTCAAAAAGGGCCGCGAAAATGCAGCCCTTTTTTTGAACCCGTTTTTTGTATCACCATTGTATCACTTTTTCAGCGATCTCTGTCCTCAACATCTGCCATGTGGACATTTTCGCGCCGGCAGCCGTCATTCTTCCACCTCGCGCTCAGGGGGCAGCACAGCCGCCATTGCCGTGCGGATGCGCCGGTGTTCCCGCACAGCCGGGGCTTCTTCCGCGCCATCCCGCTGCCGGAGAGCAGGCCGGGGAAGCCCATTGTACAATGCCCAGAATCCCGGATACAGGGTCGTGAGGACGCCGGGATTGCCCAGCCGCAGCCCATGGCAGCGCCCCGGCCGGGCACACGCGGCCAAGGCCAGCGCAAGCGCCCAGGCGGGCGAGGGCGCGTTCCATGCCGGGCCGGCAAAGGGTTTTCCCCCGTCGCGTGGCTCCGGGGCCGGACGCAGCGTATCCTCCGCCAGCACCAGCCCCGCGGCGGAAAAAAAGTCCGCGGCAAGCGCCGGCGGACAGCGCAGGTCCTCCAAGACGGACGCGGGGACATCCGCTCCGGCGCCTCCCAGGGCCGCGCATGCGGCCAGCGCAAGGGGCAACGGCGCAAGCCGGCCGGAAAGTCGTGCAAGCGTGGCCTGCGGCACCGTTGAAAGCCGCGCGGCGCACCGCGGCGCTTCCAGCTTCACGCCGACAGCCCCCTGTCCGTCGGAGAACGTTTTCACAGGGACTTCCATGGCATGCAGCAATTCCCATGCGGCATCCGCTTCCGGCCCTGTGGGCCACGCCCCATCAAGACGCACGTCGCCCCCAAGCGGCATGGGCAATGAAAGCAGAAACGCCGCCAGCCCCGCATCCATGGGAAGAGCCGGGTCAACGGGAAGCTTCGGCGCACCGGGGCGCACACAGACAGCGCCATCCCGTTCCTCCACGGGAATGGCCGCCGCCTGAAGCAGCGGCACGACGAACGCACGCACCTGCTCCCGTTGCGGGTGCCCCGCGAGCCCAAGGGCAAACTCGTGGTCAAGGAATGGCGCCGCCAGAAGAAGCGCGGCCCCCAGTTCGCCGGGAACATCCTCCGGCAGGTCCACCCTTCCCGGCACGATGCCGGAACACTCAAGCCGGGCGGGGAGCCCGGCACTTCGGGGAATGACGTTGATGAACCGGGCGCCCAGTTGCGGCAGGAAACGGCGCGTGGAAGAAAAATCCGCCAGCTTGAGTTCGGTTTCGCCGATAAATTTCACCCTGGACGGCCTGCCCACATGGAACGCGAGCAGAAGAAAGAGATTCCAGAGACTGTCCCCAAGATAAATGACCTTGTCGGGGCAGCCCATGGGTTCCGTCGCGCGGGCAATGACGGCATCCTGCTCGCGCGTGACCGCCGCGCCCATCTGGTTGAGCGCCTTGAGCAAATCCACCAGCGGATCATTCATCAGGCACGGCGCAAGGCGCAGGGGCTGACCGGAGGCAGCGGCCAGGAAAAGCCATGCGCGCGTCTCCCGGCAGGCAAGCGGCGCGCGCAGGGAAAGTTCCACCGGCTTGCGCGGAGGGGCAAGATTGAATGCCTCGCGGCGCTCCGCCGCCGGAGCGGGAGTTTCCGCGCCCTGGGCGTCGGCATCCCGGCTCTCGGCAGCGGGCCGGGGCAAAAAGGCCGCATCCTGCATGAGGGCAAAAAACCGTCCCGAAAGATCGGCATCGCGGCTGACGAGGGCAACGGCCTTCTGCCACGCCTCGCGCAGAAACTTTTCCTCCGCGGCGTCCAGCCGGGGCCTGCCACCGCGCATGCGTTCGAGCAGATTATGACGACGCAGCAAGAGCCGCAGGATGTCACGGTCGATTTCCGCAACGACCTCTTTCAGCGATGTTCCCCCCGCGGCTCCTTCCCGCTTGCCGGAACGCCGCTCACGGCCCTGGCCGGATTTCCGGCGCCGCTCTCCCGGCATGCCATGATTTCCGGACGCAGGCGTTCCGGCACCTGCCGTCTCCCGCGCGCTGCCAGCCGTTGCGCCCGCTTCGCGGGACCGGCCCCGCTCTCTGGAAAACTCGCTCATATTGTCCCCGCACTGGCGAAATATCCTGATAATACGAGGGAGAGAACCTAGCCGGAAATGCCCCGGCTTGCAAGTCACTCCGGCAACACAGAAGCCCGGCCTTCGCGGGAAGGCCGGGCTTCTGCTTCAGACGGCTGACGGGCAGCCGCGACAACCGGGGAGGAGCCCCTCCCCTTCAGGCCTATTCCCTGGTTTCGTTTTCCTCCGCCCGCTCCAGCAAGAGGGCCATGAAGGCCACCGCGGTAAAGGCGCAGTACATCAGGGCCACCACCAGGTCGAGGGATGCGGAACGACTGGTGGCAAAGATCATGGTGACAACAGGCAGGAGAACGATGGCAGCGGAAGCAAGACGGATGCCGCGCTCGTTTCTTGCAAAGCTCAACATTTCAGCAAGACTCCGGTTTATGACGGCTGGGCCGTCCGTTATCGCCGGGGGGATCCCCGGAGATCTCCCGGCGCACCCGGCGCCGGGAGACGGGGTATTTAAGGCAGCCGGACGCCATTGTCAACCCCTGGGGCAACCCACATCCCCACTCCGATCCGGGGGCCGCACGGCAGGGACGCGGCAGGACGCCCGCACAACGCACACTCTGGAAAAAAACTTGTATTTTCTTCAGGAACAGACTATGTTCGCCGTTCGCATGGGCAACGCCTGACGATGCGCCATTTTCATCGGCGCGCACACGGGCATTTCATAGATGGCAGGAAACAGTTTTCAGCGCATATATGGAGGAAAGCATGAGCAAGGAATGTGATTTCTGCGGCAAGAAGCCCCAGGTGGGCAACCTGGTGAGCCATTCCAACATCAAGACCAAGCGCCGTTTCAATCCCAATCTGCAGCGCGTGCGGCACCAGTTCCCTGACGGCAGCGTGCGGACGCTTACCGTCTGCACCCGTTGCCTCCGCTCCGGGCTCGTCTCCAAGCCCGCGGCCCGCAAGCAGGACTAGGCGCCCCCTCCGCCCAACCTTCGGAGCCCCGTCAGTGCACTGCCGGGGCTCTTTTTCTCTTTTTTCATGCCGCAACCGCTCTCCCGCATGCAGGTCCTTCGCGTCTCCGGCTGCCACTGGCGCGTCAGGCCGGCCTCGGTCCCGGCCTTCTGGCGCAACATCACCGGCGCTTCCGGCTTCACCAGCTATCGCCAGCGACGGGACTGGCGCCTTGTCCTCAGCGCCTGCAATATGCCGCACAGGCTTTCCCAGTTCCGCGGCCGGGAATGCCTCTATGTGCCGCCCCTCATCGAACGCGCGGCCCTGCGGGAGCTGACGGCCTTTGACGCCGAACGCCACCGCCCCGCGCCGCCTGCGCCGGTGATCCACGCTCACTGGAAGCTGGCGGGGTGCTTCCTCCTGCCGCTCCTCGTCTGGCACGGCATGCGCATGGGCTGGTGGCCCGCGCCGGACTGCCTGCCGGCTCCCCGGCTGTGGCTGACGGCGGGTGCCCTGGACACGCTCCAGGTGCGCCTGCATGGGCAATGGTACCGTGTCGTCACGGCGCTGACCCTGCATGCGGATGCGGCGCATCTCTGCGGGAATCTTGCCTTCGGGGCGCTTTTTCTGGCGCTGCTCGCGCGGAGCGCCGGCATCGGGCGCGCCCTGTGGCTGACCGTTGCCGGGGGCATCCTTGGCAACTGCCTGGCGGTGGCGCTCCGCCGGCAGCCTGTGGAAAGCATTGGTTTCTCCACCGCGCTTTTCGCATGCATCGGCGCGCTGTCGGGCCTGATGGCGCTCCGGCATGCGGGACGGCGTGAAATGTTCCTGCCCGTGGCTGCCGGGGCGGCGCTGCTCGCCATGCTGGGCACGGAGGGAGAGCGCACCGACTATCTGGCGCATGTGGCAGGACTCTGCTCCGGCCTGATACTGGGAATGATGGAAGGCCTTCGGCTGCGGCACAAATGGCGGGCGCTGCCGCAATGGGCAGCGGCAGCGCTCGCCGTGGTGATTCCGGTGCTGGCATGGTGGCGGGCCTTCGGCCGCCTCTGATCCCCGACGAAAACGTCCCCGACTGGCGCCTGATCAGGCCTCGGCCGGGCGACCGATGCAGAAATAGGCAAAGCCCCGTTCCGCCATGGCCGACGGCGAGTACAGGTTGCGGCCGTCAAACAGGATGGGCGCGCTCAACAGGGATTTGACGCGGGCAAAGTCCGGATTGCGGAACTGGTTCCACTCCGTCACCACCAGAAGCGCCTGGGCGCCCTCGCATACCGCATACTGGTCATCCAGGATCTCCACCAGCGGATTGTCCGCAAAAATGCGGCGCGCATTGTCACCGGCGACCGGATCAAAGGCGCGTATCCTCATGCCCGCCTCGGTGAGGGCGCTGATGATGCTGATGGCGGCGGCTTCGCGCATGTCATCGGTATTGGCCTTGAAGGCCAGTCCCCAAAGGGCCAGCGTCTTGCCGCGCACACCGCCCTGGGGCGCGAAATAGGCCTCGATGCGGCGGGCCATGTGCGCCTTCTGACGGGCATTGACCGCTTCCACGGCATTGAGGAGCATGGGCTCCACGCCGGAATTTTCGGCGGTCTGGATCAGCGCCTTGACATCCTTGGGAAAGCAGGAGCCGCCATAGCCCACGCCCGGATAGATGAACTGGTAGCCGATGCGCGAATCGGAACCGATGCCCACGCGCACATCGCGCACATCCGCGCCCACATGCTCGCAAATGGTGGCGATCTCGTTGATGAAGGAAATTTTCGTCGCCAGCATGCAGTTGGCCGCGTACTTGGTCATCTCGGCGCTGCGGACGGCCATGACGATGATCTTGTCGCGGGTACGGGCAAAGGGCGCGTAGAGCTCGCGCATGAGCGAGGCCGCCCTGGGGGAATCCGTACCGATGACCACGCGGTCGGGTTTCATGAAATCCGCGATGGCGTCGCCTTCCTTGAGAAATTCGGGGTTGGAGACCACCTCCGCGTTCAGGGAAAGGCCCCGCGCCTCCAGTTCTCCGGCGATGATGCCGCGCACCGTGTCGGCGGTTCCCACGGGAACTGTGGACTTGTCGACCACCACGAGATCCTTCTGCATGTGCCGGCCGATCTCGTGCGCCACCTGATGCACATAGCTCAGATCACACGAGCCGTCCGGCCGGGGCGGCGTGCCCACGCAGATAAAGGCGCAATCGGCATCGGCAATGCCCTGCTCCAGGCTCGTGGTGAACCGCAGGCGCCCGTCTGCGCGGCTGCGGCGCACCATGGGTTCAAGCCCAGGCTCATAGATGTGGACGGAGCCGGAATTGAGCTTTTCGACGACCGCGGCATTCACATCCACGCATGTGACGGTATTGCCCATTTCCGCAAAACAGGCGGCGCTGACAAGTCCCACATAGCCCGTACCGACAATGCACAACTTCATTCCTTTCCGCTCTCCCTGCGCTGCGCGCGCTTATTTGCGTCCGGTTTTCCGCATGTGGTGCCGGGGTCCCCTTGCCTGACTTGACGCGACGGCAGGGATGACGCCACAATGCGTTGGCATAGCGCATATACATATGCAATTTTCCGTCCGTGGGCAAGCCGGGCCGAAATGCCGGTTCCGGCGTCCATGAACCACGGGTGGATCACGGGGGCACGACGATGATCGTCGGACTTGGCATCGACATGACGGAGCTGGCGCGCATCAGGGCGGCCCATGCCCGGTTCGGTCACCGCTTTCTCGAAAAGTTCCTCGCGCCCGGCGAACTTGCCGCCTTGCCGCCGCAACCGCCCATTGCCTTTCTTGCGGGCCGTTTCGCGGCCAAGGAGGCGGCTTCCAAGGCGCTGGGCACAGGATTCAGCCACGGGGTCGGCCCGTGCCAGATAGAAGTCCTGCCGCTGCCTGCCGGAGGCACCGGCCTGGCATTTCATGGAGCGGCCGGCCAACGGGCATGCCTGCTCGGCACGCGCGCCGCCCATCTGTCCATCAGCCATGAGCGTTCCCATGCCGTGGCCGTGGTGGTGCTGGAGGCCTAATGGACGCGCTCGGAGAATTTTGCCGCCTGCTCTCTCCCCTGCCCCTGCCGGAAGAAATGCGGCAGTGGGACGCGGAGGCGGAAAAATTTGGTCTTTCCACGGCCATGCTCATGGAGAATGCCGGTCGTGTGGCCTGTGACGTTCTGCTGCGCCACTGCCCCGATGTGGAGGGCGCGGCGGTCTGGCTCCTCATGGGTTCCGGCAACAACGGCGGCGACGCCGCCTGCATCGGCCGCCTTCTTGCGGACCGCGGCGCGCGTCCTCTCCTGTTCCACACGCGCCCTCCGGAGGCCATCAGCGGGGCAAGCGCCCTGCACCTTTCCATGGCCCGCGCCAATGGCGTACGCATGGCCCCGCTGGCGGAGCTCCCTGCGGCAATGGGCGCCTGCCTTGGCTGCCCGGCCGGGGAAGAAGCCAATGCCACGGCAATGGCAGCGGCGGAATGCGGCCCTCCGCGCATCATTGTGGATGGCCTCCTCGGCACGGGCTTTTCCGGAGCGCTGCGCCCCGATGCCCAGGCCGCCATCGAGCGCATCAACGCCCTTTCCCGGCGCATCCCCGGCTGCTTCGTCCTTGCCATCGACATCCCCTCCGGTCTGGATGCCGTCAGCGGGCTCCCCTCGCCCGTGGCCGTGCGCGCGCATGCCACTGTGACCCTGGCCGCAGCCAAACCCGGCCTCGTGCTGCCGGAGGCGCGCCCCTGGGTCGGCGCGCTCCATGTGGGCGACATCGGCATTCCCGCCGCTGTCCGCGACCGGCGCCCGGTGCGCCGGTATCTGCTGGACGGCCATGCCCTGCGCGACCTGCCCGAACCAGCCCCGGAAGCCTATAAAAACAGTTTCGGGCATGTGCTCGTTCTGGGCGGCGCGCCCGGACTTTCCGGCGCCGGGCATCTCGCCGGGGCGGCGGCCCTGCGCGCGGGCGCCGGTCTGGTGAGCGTGGCGGCGCCGGAAAGCGCCATCCCGGCCATCAGAAACGGCTGGCCGGAGCTCATGACGCTCGCCCTTGGCGATGCCGGCGCCGTCCGCTGGCCCGCATCCCCGCTGGCCCCCCTGCTGGAGCTGCTGTACCGCTGCCAGGCGCTTGCCGTGGGGCCGGGCATGGGCCGCGGCGATGACGCCGCCGCCTTTCTTGCCGCCCTGCTGGAGCTGCCGGATCGTCCCCCCGCCGTCATCGACGCGGACGCGCTCATCCTGCTTTCCCGGAACAGGGCGCTCTTTTCCCGGCTGACAGCCGCCGACATCCTCACGCCGCATCCCGGCGAGGCGGCGGCCCTGCTCGCGGTCGATACCGGGCAGATCCAGGCGCAACGCCCCGCCGCTCTGGCCCGATTGTGCGAGTTGAGCCCGGCGGCCGTGGTCCTCAAGGGGGCCGGCACTCTGGTAGGGCAGGCCGGAAGGCCGGTCTTCATCTCTCCCTATGCCCTTCCGACGCTGGCCATGGGCGGTTCCGGCGACATTCTCGCGGGCTGCATCGCCGCCCTGCTCGCCCATGCCGGAACACGGCACGGGGACGCCCTCCGCGTGGCGGCCACGGGTGTTGCGCTGCACGCCATGGCGGGGCGCATCTGTGCCCGGAATTTCCCGCTGCGGGGCGCCCGCGCCTCGGAACTGGCCGATGCCCTGCCGCATGCGCGCGCCGCACTGGCGGAACCGCCGACAGCCATATGGGAGCGTTGCGTGCCATGGCCGAACTGAGGCTTGCCACCCTTGAGGACACCCGGAAATTCGGGGAACTGCTGGCGCGCCTGCTGCCGCGGAGCGGTGCGCGCGCGCTGCTGCTGCGCGGAGAACTCGGCAGCGGCAAGACCACGCTCACGGCCGCGCTGACAGGCGCCCTGCCGGGAGGCGAGGATGCCGAGGTTTCCAGCCCTTCTTTCACGCTTTGCAACATCTACCCCACGCGCCCCCGGCTCGTGCACTGCGATCTGTACCGCTGCCCCGGCCACGCCCCGGAGGAGCTCGCCGAAGCCCTGGAGGACACGGAAAACCTCGTGGTGGTGGAATGGGCCGACTACCTCCCCGCAGACCTCCTGCCGGAGGATTTTCTGGACATCTCCATCAAGATGGAGGATGATGGCCGACTGCTGCTCCTGCGGGGTGCGGGGCCATACGCCCGGACCCTGGTCGCAACGCTGGTTTCGGCCATGGCGGATTCCGGACACAAGGACTGAGCGCCGGCGGAGCGCGACCGCAGGCTCCCGCACGCGGCGAAAACGCCGCGCAATGGCTAACCGGGGTTGGGCATGAAGATACTCGTGCAAAAATTCGGCGGCACTTCAGTGGCAAC
>CAZNXQ010000053.1:0-11707 GCA_964576895.1 uncultured Desulfovibrio sp. | reverse complement strand
TGGGCGATTTTTGGAGGGAGTGTACTCAGGTACATGACCGACAAAAATCGCCCAGGGACGCCGCCAGCGCAAAAAGGGCTGTTTTTGACGGATGATTGTGGCATTGCATAAGCTGCCACATCTCAAGCCAGAGCCATATTAATAGGTCCAGACCCCTAGGCCAGCGCGCTGAGATCGTAGGCCGAACTTTCCACAATATCGCATTCCACCAGCGCGCCGGGCGTCACGCCCGGACCGCTCACCCAGGTCGTCCCGTCCGCTTCCGGCGCCTGAAACCAGACCCGGCCCCGGTGCAGCCCCGGCCACTCCGCCTCAGGCGCGTCCACCAGGACGGGCAGGCGGCTGCCCACGGTTTTGGCGAGGTGCTCGGCGCTGATTTCCGCCTGAAGTTCCATAAGCGCGGCGCGGCGTTCCTCGCGCACGGCCATGGGCACCTGGTCCGGCAGGGCCGCGGCCGGAGTGCCCTCCTCGGCCTGATAGGCAAAGACGCCGAGATGGGTGAAGCGGGCCGCTTGCACAAAACGGCAAAGGGCCGTGAAGTCCGCCTCGGTTTCGCCGGGGTAGCCGACGATCATGGTGGTGCGGATGGCCGCGTCCGGCAGGATGGCGCGCACGCGGTCGAGCACGCGGCGCGGGTCGCCGGCGAAGGGGCGCCCCATGGCCCGGAGCAGGCGCGGCTCCGCATGCTGGAAGGGAATGTCCAGATAGGGCAGCACAGGGCCGCCCGCGCCATTCAACCCGCCCAGGGCGCGCATGCGCCGCAGCAGCGTCTCGGTGACGCCGGTGGGGTAGAGATAGAGCAGCCGCAGCCACGCGAGGCCGTCCAGCCCGGCGAGCGCCTCCAGCAGATCGCCGAGTTGCCGCGTCCCTTCCGCCGCCCTGTCGCTGCCCCAGGAGGCAACATCCTGGGCCACCAGATCGAGCTCGCGGACGCCCTGCGCCAACAGGCAGCGGGCCTCGGCCAGCAGGGCCTCCATGGGCGTGGAACGCAGGGGGCCGCGAATGGACGGGATGGTGCAGAAGGCGCACTGGT
The DNA here is from genome assembly GCA_964576895.1 of uncultured Desulfovibrio sp. Lineage (GTDB taxonomy): Bacteria > Desulfobacterota > Desulfovibrionia > Desulfovibrionales > Desulfovibrionaceae > Desulfovibrio. The sequence continues at coordinate 10,674 of CAZNXQ010000053.1, read as the reverse complement.
GGCGGCAGCCTTCGCCGATCTTGAGCCAGGCATAGGAAGGCCCGGTGGAGAGCAGGCGACCGCCGGCCGCGCCGGGGCGGCCCTCCGGCGGCGGGACAAGCCCCAGGGCCGCGCTGACGAGGTCGGGCCAGCGTTCCAGCGCGTCCGTGGGCAGCCAGAGGTCCACTTCGGGAAGTTCCTTCGCCAGTTCGCGCGCGCCGTAGCGGCCCACCATGCAGCCGGCCACCGCCAGCAGCGGGCGCCGGCGCAGCCTGCCCACATGCCGGGCCGCATCAAGCACGGCGCGGATGGATTCGCGCACCGCGGGTTCGATGAACCCGCAGGTATTGATGAAGATGAGACGGCTGCGGCCCAGATGGGCCACTGTTTTGACCGGCACGCCCAGTGAGCCCAGCAGGCGTTCGCTGTCCACGCGGTTCTTGGGGCAGCCGAGGCTCAGGGCCCACACGGGCAGGGGACGGCGGTCGGGGCGGGAGCTGCGGCAAGGGCGCGGGGACATGGGCATGGGCTCTCAGCAGGGCAGGCGCAGGAAGCGCGCGCTCTCAGGCTGGATGTGCAGCAGCCGGTCGGCCGAAACATGGGCGGCGCTCGTCACAAAGCTCGTCCTGTGGATGTTGAGGATGGCCTCCGCTTCGTGGCTGCAATCGAAGAGGTGGAGGATGTCCCCGTCCACACGGTCGGCGGTGGTCCAGTGGCGGTTCATGGGGCCGCCGTCGGGCGTGAGGCTGCGGAGAAAGCGGAAGACAATGGCCCGTCCCCGGCCGGGGGCCAGCCAGTCGCGGCAGGCGGCGAAAAAGGCGTCCGGGTCCGGCGGAAGGCTCCCCGCAAGGGGCGCGGAGGGGCCGCCGTTCCCGCGCGGGGCGAACGGCGCCTGGATCTCCATGGGAAAGGCGCGGGCCTGGATGCGAAGCAGGCTGTCCACCAGCGCCACATAGTCCGTCTCCTGGGCAAGCACCGCGCGGAATGCCTCCGGCTGTGACGCCAGGCCGAGCAGGGTCTCGTTGAGGATGTCGCGCGCCTTGAGCACGCGGATGCCGTAAAGCAGGCGCAGGGCATTGAGCACCGCGTAAATGGCGCAGAAGGTATCGAGCTTGCCCTGGTAGAAGGGTTTCAGCATCCCGGCTCCGGCGGCGTGCGCGCCTGTTATTCCACGGTGACGCTCTTGGCAAGGTTGCGGGGCTGGTCGACATCCTTGCCAAGGTAGTCGGCCACCTCATAACTGAAGAGCTGAAGCGCCGGCAGGGCGACAAAGGCCGAGATGGGCGAGGGCAGGCGCGGGATGCGCCACACATCGTCCGTGGCCAGTTCCATGCCGGGATTGGTCAGGGCGATGACCCTGCCCTGGCGGGCCTGCACTTCCTCGATATTGGACTTGACCTTGGGAAAGAGCGCGTCATCCAGGGCCAGGGCGAAAGTGGGGAAGGAGGGGTCCACAAGGGCGATGGGCCCGTGTTTCATTTCTCCCGCCGCATAGCCCTCGGCATGGATATAGGAAAGTTCCTTGAGCTTGAGCGCGCCTTCCAGCGCCAGCGGGAAGCAGTGCCCCCGGCCCAGATAGAAGAAGTTGCGCGCCTGGGCGTACTTGCGGGCAAGCTCGCGCGCGGTCTTGTGCAGTTCCGGCAGGGTATCGTCCAGCAGCGCGGGCAGGGACTGGAGCAGGCCGAGGAGTTCCTTTCGGCGCGCCGGTCCCAGCGTGCCCGTGCGTTCGCCCCAGTGGAGCGCCATGAGGGCCAGGGTGAGCATCTGGCTGCACATGGCCTTGGTGGAGGCCACGCTGATCTCCGGGCCGGCCTGGGTGAAGAGCACGGCCTGCGCCTCGCGGGCGATGGACGAGCCGACCACGTTGCACAGGCCGAGCACCGGCACGCCGCGTTCCTTCATCAGGCGGAGGGCGGCGAGGGTGTCCGCCGTTTCGCCGCTCTGGCTGATGACCAGGGCCATGTCGCCCTCGCTGAAGCGCAGGCTCTCGCGGTAGCGGAATTCCGAGGCGATCTCCACCTGAACGGGAATGCCCGCCCAGGCCTCCAGCAGGTGCCTGCCCCAGAGCCCCGCATGATAGGAGGTGCCGCAGGCCACCACATGCAGGCGTCCGGGCACGGGCAGGTGCGCCAGTTCCGGCAGGAGGACGCCGTCACCGGCCGGAGCCACACGCCCGGCAAGGCCGTCCGTGATGACGCGCGGCTGCTCGAAGATCTCCTTGAGCATGAAGTGCCGGTAACCGTCCTTCTGCGCGGCCTGCATATCCCACTGGATGGTCTGGGCTTCGCGCTCCACGGGGGAAAGGTCGGCAAGGCGGAACAGCGCATGCCCGGAGGCCGTGGCGCGCACGATCTCGCCATCCTCCAGAAAGAGCACGCGGCGCGTGTACGGCAGAAAGGCCGGAATATCCGAAGCCACGAAGTTTTCGCCCGTGCCCAGACCGAAAATGAGCGGCGCGGACATGCGCGCCGCGTAGAGCGTGTCCGGCTCGGCGCGGTCGAGCAGGCAGACGGCATAGGCGCCGTGCGCCTCGCGCAGGGCGCGCGCAAAGGCGTGGAGCAGATCCGGCTCGCTCTTGCGCCGTTCGGCAATGAGATTGACCAGGACCTCGGTATCGGTCTCGGAATGGAAAACATAGCCTTTGACCAAGAGTTCGGCCTTGAGCTCCTGATAATTTTCGATGATGCCGTTATGCACCAGGGCGAGCGACTGGTCATTGCTCAGGTGCGGATGGGCATTGCGTTCGGCCGGAACGCCGTGGGTGGCCCAGCGGGTGTGCCCCATGGCGCAGGTGGCGGTGATGGCCGGAGAAGCGGCGAGCTTTTCCTTGAGCGCGGCCAGCTTGCCCTTGGCCCGCGTGACGTGGATGCGGCCCTGAAGCGCCCAGGCCACGCCCGCGGAATCATACCCGCGGTATTCCAGCCGCTCCAGCCCCTCCACCACCACGGGGACCGCCGGGCGATGCCCCACATAGCCGATAATACCGCACATGCTGTGCCCCTCCTGGCGGGACCGCCTGGAACTCATTTTATACTTCAGCCCAAGAGCTGAAGTATGAAGATCATTCGCCAAAAAACGTGGTTTTTGGCTCATTCACGGCGCTTTTCGCGCCGCGCCAGACTCTCGTCTGGCGGCAGAAGCCATTTCCTGCGAAGCAGGAAATGACTTCTACATATTGACGCGGTCCACAAGATTGCTGTTGACCACTTCCACCTTGGCGCCTTCCGCGAGGCTCTGGAGGAAGAGCGCATAGATGGCGTCCTGCCGCTCGCGTCTGACGCCTTCGGTCATGGCTTCGCCCACGCTGGCCCATTCCGCGCCGTCCGGCGGCAGAACGGCCGCCACGCGGCAGATCAGGGCGCCGGGGCCCTGCGGGCCCTCCACGCTGTAGACGCGGGGCAGCCAGTCGCCGGGCCTGTCCGCGAAAATGGCTTCCGCAAGGGCCGGGTCGGGCGCAAAATCCGCCAGGGCGCCGCCGCGTTCCATGGGCGGCGCCAGCCTGACGCCCAGGCGTTTGGCCTCGGCCTCCGGCAGGGGGCCGTTTTTCAGGCCCGCGCGCGTGGCCTGGGCGTTTGCCAGGGCATCGGCCAGCGCCTTTTCCGCGCGGAGCGTCTTGAGGATGTCGTCCTTCACTTCGGCAAAGGGCCGGGTGGACGGGGGCTCGGTGGCGAGCACGCGCGCCACGAGATAGCTGTCGCCCGCTTCCAGGGCGCTGTCCACGGGAAGGCCCGCGCCGGCGGCCAGCAGGGCCTCCGCGCCTTCGGGCTTGATGCCGAGGGTCTTCACAAGACCGTCCCTGTCGAGGAAGCCGCTTTCCGCGGCCGTGAGACCGTGGCGCGCCGCGCTCTCCGCCAGGGGCTTGTTGAGGATATTGTCCTCAATGAGACTGTCGAGCGTGTCATGGAGCTTGTCCGAACCGCGTTCAAAGGCCACGCCCTTGCGCGCCGCGGTATCGACCTTTTCAAAGGAGGGAACGCCGCCGGGCTTTTTTTCCTTCACCAGGATCAGATGGAGGCCGAAGGGGCTGCGCACCGGCTCCGAAATCTGACCGGGCTCCAGGGCAAAGGCCGCGGCATCGAAGGCGGGCACGGTCTTGCCGTGCGTGAGCCAGCCCAGATCGCCGCCGGGGCCTGCCGCGCCCTCCGGATTGGTGGCGTCGGCCACCTTCGCGAACGCCTCGCCGGCCTTGAGGCGCGCCTGGGCCTTGCCCAGCGCCTCGCGGGCCTGGGCTTCCGCCGTGGCGTCGGCATCGGCGGGCAGCGGCACGAGGATGTGGGCCGCGTGCACCTGCGCCGGCTCCTCGAAACGGCTCCTGTTGGCCTCGTACCACTGGCGCGCGTCGGCATCGCTGATGCTTTCGGGCGGCACCAGCGCTTCGGGCCGCACGGCCACATAGGCCACATTGACCCTGGCGGGAACGGCGAAATTTTCCTTGTGCCCCTCATACCACGCCTGCGCGTCGGCATCCGTGACCGTGACCTTGTCCGCAAAGCGCGAGGCGGGCACGAAAATATAATCGACGCCGCGCCGCTCGCGCAGGAAATCATAGCGGTGGCGCGCCTCGTCGGGGTCGCTCCAGACCGGGGCCGTCACCAGGGCGAAGACCTTGCCCGCGAGGAGCTCGTCGGCAAGTTCCTTTTCGTACTGGGCGGGACTCTTGCGCTGCGCGGCCAGCACGCGGGTATAGGCTTCGGGGTCGAAACGGCCGGCGTCGTCCTGGAAGGCGCGGATCTTGCCCACGGCCTGGCGCAGCTCCAGCGGCGTCACGGTGATGCCCGTGCGTTGCGCCTCCTGGAGCACCAGCGTCTGCCTGATGAGGTCGTTGAGCACGCTGCGGCCCAGATGGTCCTTGATGAGCTGCTCGCGCGTCAGGCCGGGATTGGCGCGCAGGAGATATTCCTCGGCATTGCGGTAGGCGCGTTCGAACTCCTGCGCCAGAATGGGCTCGCCATTCACCATGGCCACCACGTTGGTGTAGTCCCGGTCATTGAAGTTGCCCACGCCCCAGAAGACGAAGACAAGGATGATGATGCCGAATGCCACCTTGACGCCGAAGGACTGCGCGCTGGTGCGGATATAATCAAGCATGGGGGCTCCCGGCTGCGGCCTGACCGCAGAAAATGAGGATCTCGGAAAGGTGACAGTTTACGCGCTGGCGCGGCAAATTTCAAGAAAGACCCCTGGGGGCGCAAAGGCCGCGTGGCGGCAACTGTCGGGCATGGGCAGGGCGGGGAAACGGCAGGGGCGGGAAGGGAACGGAGCGTCCGCTACCGGCCCTGGACGCCCGGAGGGCACGGACGCCCGCCGCCGCACTGGAAGCCGGCGCCGGAATCGGACACGGTGCCGGAAAAAGCGCCGCCCGTGTCCAGCGGCAGACGTTCATCCCGTGGCGTGTCATCGCGGGGGGCGGCCGCCGGGGCGGTTTCGCGGCCGGCGTTTCCAGCTGCGGCCCCGGCCGGGTTCCGGGACTGGTGCGCGCGCTCCACCCGTTCGCGGATGTCGCCCGGCAGACCGCGCTGCTCAAAGAAGGGGACGCCCTGGGAACCGGCGGCGAAAATATGCGCCTTGTTGCGCAGGAGCCGGAAACGGAGCAGGAGCATGTCCGGCCGCCAGGAGCCGATGCCGGAGGGCGCGGTGGCGTTCTGGCTCTGGGCCAGGGCCTGGGCGAGGTTGAGCCCCTCGTCGAGCAGGGCGCGCATGCGCGCCACTTTCCAGACATCGGCGTCGGTTTCCGCCAGTGGGTAGAAGGCCACGTCCACCTTGCCGGAAAGCGCGTTGATGCCTTCGATGCAGTAACGGCAGGAGGGGGAGAAGAACATGCGCGTGGCGGCATTTTCGCCTTCGCCGAGAATGGGCCAGACATCCGTCTGGGAGCGCGCCACAGCGCCCAGATTGACCACAAAGAGCGCGAGCCACACCCAGAGGAGAACGGAGGTGCGCCGTTCCTTGCCGTGCATGCGGCTCTGCGGCGCCGGGGCGCGACGCAGGAGAAAATAGACAACGGCGAAGAGCAGGGCCGCCACCAGGCAGCTGACGCAGGGGGCGGTAAAGGCCATGAGGAGGAGCAGGCAGATATCGCCGAACAGGGCGAGCGCGGCCAGGATGCGCCCCCAGTCGGCGGCCCCGAGCAGGGAAAGCCCGGCCAGCGCGCCGAAGGCCGCCGTGCCGAACCACCAGAGCGAAATGCCCGCGACGGTGAAGTCCTGATACAGGGTGCAGCCGGTGGTGACGCAGAAGTTGACGTCATTGCCCAGGGCGCTCCAGACGCAAAAGGCCGTGCCCAGGAGCGCGAAAAAAAGAGGACCGGCGAGGATGGCGTGGCTTCTGTACATGGCGTGTGTGGCGCTCGGCGCCGGCAGGGGAGAGAGTTCGGGAAAGGGCTTCTTGCGGGCGCGGCGTGACCGGCCGGGCGCATGCCCCCGCCGGTCCGGAACCGCCGGGGCCGCTCCGAATCATGACGCAAGGTCATAACCATAGATGTTTTTCAGGATTTCGTAAAGCCGCAAGGCGCCCGGCGGCGCTGGCGCCGCGCGAGGAGGCTCCATGGCGGGTGGCGCGGTTGAGAGGACGCCGCCAAACGCCCCGCCGCCGCAAGGCGCGCGGGCAGCGGAAGGGCGCGGACCCGCACGGGCGCACCTGCCCGGACCGGCAGAAATTGCCGCCCGGAAGTCCGTGGTGCGCGGGAGGCCTATGACCGCTTGAGCTCCATGGCCTTCTGGAGCATCTGGTCCGCCGTGGTCACCACCTTGCTGTTGGACTGGAAGCCGCGCTGGGTGATGATCATGTTGACCATTTCCGTGGCCATGTCCACGTTGGAGAGCTCGATATTGTACGCCTGGACCGTGCCGTAGTTTTCCGTGCCGGCCATGCCCATCTCCATCTGGCCGGCATCGGGCGTGGCGGAAAAGAGGTTGCTTCCCTCCCGGCGCAGGCCGTCCTCGCTGGTGAAGCGGCAGATGGGGATCTGCCAGAGGTCAAGGCTTTCGCTGTTGGAAAAGTGTCCTACCACAGTGCCGTCGTTGCGGATGCTGACAGTGCTGAGAAAGCCCTCGGCATAGCCGTCCTGCTTGTAGGTGCTGGTGGGCGTGCTGCTGGAGAAGGCCGTGGTGGGATACTGGGACGTGATGGCGCCTTCGCCCATGGAGGGGAGCAGGTGCATGTCCGTGCCCACGTCGGCCGCGGAGGCGGGCGCGTTTTCCCAGCCGCCCGCGGCGCGGATGCCCAGATCGAGCGTCATGGGCGCGCCGTCAAGGGTGAACTGGGGCAGCCCCCCGGCAAGCTGCGCCGGGACCCAGTCTTCCAGCTCCTTGCTGCCTTCGGTGGCGGGGGTGAAGGCGGACACGCTCTGCAGGTTGCCCGCAGAGTCGAACTGGAGCACGCCGCTCATGAGCAGGCCGTCGCCCGGTTCCGGCGCGATGGCATTGCCCTCCTCGTCATACTTGAGCGTGGGCTCCGCCGCGAGGATGAATTCCATGTAGCGGTTGGGGGAATCCGAGGGCGCGCCGTCAAAATAGGCCGTCACGGTGCGCGCGTTGCCCTGGGCGTCATAGACGGTCATGGGCTGGGAATAGGTGTAGGCATCCGTGGAAAGCGGCGTGGAGGAGCGGCCGTCATACTGGTCAAGCAGGGCGAAATAGGGATTTTCCGCGCTGGCGCTCTTGTCGGCGCGGGAATTGAGGTTGAGCGTCAGTTCCACAGAACTTGTGGTCTTGGCCGGGATGGTGGCGAAGGTGTCCACCTGGACGGGCGCGAGCGCTCCCCTGCTTCCGTCCGCGCCGACCTGGTAGCCCATGAGCGCAAGGCCCGTGGGCGTGCGCCAGACGCCCTGATTATCGGGGCGGAAGTCGCCGGCGCGGGTGTAGTAGACGCCGCCGTCCTTTTCGTCCATGACCTGGAAGAAGCCCTTGCCGTTGATGGCCATGTCCGTGACCGTATTGCTCGATTCCAGGCCGCCCTGCTGGAAGATGGTGCGCACGGATTCCACCTGGAGGCCCATGCCCACCTGGCCGATGGCCACGCGCGAATCCTCCTGGGCGTTCCACCAGTTGCCCATGCCTGCCTGGCTCTGGTAGAGGATGTCCGAAAAGAGGATGCTCTGGTGCTTGTAGCCGATGGTGCTGACATTGGCGAGATTGTTGGTCGTCACCTGCATGCCCTGGGCCAGGCCCTTCATGCCGGTGGCGCCGATGTAGAGCGATGAGTTCACGCTGCTGCCTCCAGGAAAAAAAGCGGCGATGGGGAAAATTCTTCCCCACCGCCTCCAGTAAAGCAGCATTCGTGCCAGTGGCGAAACCGGTCATTTCACCAGAGGCAGGCCCGCGTCCTTCCAGCCCTCGATGCCCTGATACATATGCAGGATGCGGTCCATGCCCGCCTCCCCCAGGGTCTCGGCGGCCGCCGCCGAGCGCTTGCCGCTGCGGCAGTAGATGAGCAGGGTGGCGTCCCTGGGCAGATCCGCTGTCTCCATTTCAAAACGGCCGCCGAAAAAGTCCACGTTGCGCGCCCCGGCAAGATGCCCCTCGCGGAACTCCTGAGGGGTGCGCACATCCAGGATGATAAGCCCGGCGGGGGCCTTGTTGAGCAGGGCCGCCGCGTCCTGCACGCTGATATTGCCGGCCGCGGGCAGCGCGGACGCCGCGGCGGTCTCCCTTGCCCTGGCGGGATCGGACCAGGTCGGAACAATGAGCGTCAGGGCAAGGAGGATGGGAAGCAGGAACCAGCCCGGATGCGCGTAAGATCGGAAAATGTTCATGTCCGTCCTCCCTGGCCGGAGGCCGCCGCGCCGCGCATGGCGGCCATGGCCCTGGCGAAGCCCGGCGCCGCGTTGCGGATGACGCTCTCGTCCACGCAGAAGGCCAGGCGGAAGTGGCCCGGCCAGCCGAAGCCGGAGCCGGGCACCGCCAGGACGCGCTCTTCCATGAGCCGGTTGACAAAGGCCACATCGTCGCCGCCCGGCGCCTTGGGGAAGAAATAGAACGCGCCGCGCGGCATGACGAACTCATAGCCCGCTTCTGTGAGCACCTGGGCCATGGCCGTACGCCGGGCGGCGTAGACCGAGCGGTCCACCGAGCTGCCAAGGGCCGTGGCCATGATGTGCTGGCCGATGACCGGCGGATTGACAAAGCCGAGGATGCGGTTGGTGAAGGTGAGCGCGGCCATGAGTTCGGCCTTTTCGGGCATTTGCGGCGCCAGTGCCACATAGCCCACGCGCTCGCCGGGCAGGGAGAGATTCTTGGAAAGCGAGCTTACGGCCACGGCATACGGATAGAGCGGCAGCACCGAGGGTACCTCGGCCCCGTCATAGGCCAGAAAACGGTAGGGCTCGTCCGCCAGGAGCCAGATGGGGCGCCCGTATTGCTGGCTCTTGTTTTCCAGGAGGCGCGCCAGGGCCGTGAGGTCGGAGCGGCTGTACACGGCGCCCGTGGGGTTGTGCGGCGAGTTGATGAGCACCACGCGCGTTTTTGCGTCAATGGCCTGTTCCAGGGCCGCGAGATCGGGCGCGAAATCTTCCGCCCGGCTGGGCACGGCCGTGAGTTCACCGCCGTGATTGGCCGCATAGAAGCCATATTCCACAAAATAGGGGGCAAAGGTGAGCACGCGCTCGCCCGGATCAAGCACGGCGCGCAGAAAGGCATTCAGCCCCCCGGCCGCGCCGCAGGTGATGATGACATCCTCCATGCCGAGCTTCACACCCTGTTCGGCGGAAAGATGGGCGGCAAGCTGCTCCCGCAGCCACGGAAAGCCGCCATTGGGCATGTAGCCAAAGGCGAACGGCTCCCCGGCCCTGGCGGCAAAGGCGGCAAGCCCCTCCCCCACGGCGGGCGGGGCGGGCAGATCGGGGTTGCCCAGGCTGAAGTCATAGACGTTTTCCGCGCCATATCTGGCCTTGAGCTGGGTGCCGGCCTCGAACATCCTGCGGATCCAGGAGGCATTGCCAAGATGGGCGGAGACGTTTTTTGCAAGAATGGCCATGCGAAACTCCGGATGATTGTCTTTGTTGCAAAAATCCAGTATACTCCTGAAGAGTATTGGAATGCAATCATCACGACCCGTGGTGCCCGCTTCGGAAGCCGCGGGCATGGAGGAAAATATGAAACTGCTGTATCCGGCGCGGGCGCTGATGCTGCCGCTCCTGTTGGCGGTGCTGCTTCTCGCGGCCTGCGCGGCCAGGGAGGAAGCCGACCGCGACGAGGGAATGACCCTCAGCGTGGATGTGCGTGAAGTGCATCGCTGCTCGCGCATTTCGCCGGAGATCACGGTGGGGTATGCGCCCAAAGGGACAAAATTCTACGATGTGCGGCTCATCGAGTACGGCGAGGAAGAGCGGTTCTTCGGCGGCGGCACCTGGGTCGAGGACGGCAGCGGCGTCATCCCGGAAGGCGCGCTGACCCGCCATTATCGCGGTCCCTGCCCGCCCGGCGGCACAAGCAGGGAATATGCCTATGTGGTCTCGGCCATGGAGAGCGAAACCTCCCAGCCGCTGGCCGTGCGCCTGTACCGCTTCACCCAGGAGTAGGCCGCGGGCCGCAATGCCTTCTCAGGCAGGCTCCGCGTCAGCGGGCGGTGAAAAAGTGCTTGCCAATTCCGCGTCAGGAGCATATGAATGCCTTCAGCGGGCCGAGGTAGCTCAGTTGGTAGAGCAGGGGACTGAAAATCCCCGTGTCGGCAGTTCAATTCTGTCCCTCGGCACCAGCC
>CAZNXQ010000052.1:0-11720 GCA_964576895.1 uncultured Desulfovibrio sp. | reverse complement strand
GTGGCATTGCACAAGCTGCCACATCCCGAGCCAGCAGTCACATTAATAGGTCCAGCCCCTAGAGCATTTTGCTGGGGAAAATAGCTGCACGACAGATATTTTCCTCAGGTTTCGCCGCCCTTATTTCCCCGCAGAGCGGGACAAGTGGCGGAAAAGCGTGGTTTTCCGCCTTATTACGGTGCGGTGCGGACGGCAGGCCGCCTCAAAGCTCCGCAAGCTTCCGCCCTGTCAACGGCGATGCGGCGGGAGGCCCGGCGCAAGGGCTGACGAGTTCGGCATTTGCCAGCGGGATGACGCGCACCTGGCCGACCTGGGGCGCTTCCACCGTGAATCCCGGGGCGGCATATGCCGGAAGGTCGTCGCGGGGGGCCAGGCCGCCCGGGGGCAGGGCATAGAGACAGGCGCTGAGAAGCAGGGCCGCGCCCCAAAGCCAGTAGGGCAGATCTTCCGCGTCATACAGGGTGTTCATGGCTCCCTCCATGCGGCGGCCCGGTTTCGGGCACGGCCCGCACGGAAGTGAAAGCAATATCCATGCCGGGAAATACCTGCCGCGCGCGGGAGGAACGCCCCGCATGCGGCGTTCGGGCAGGGGGTGGCGTCTGTCCGCGGCGCGCCCTCAGACTTCGCTGATGACCGGCACCACCACCGGGTCGCGCTCCAGCACGCGCCGGAAAAAGCGCCGCAGGGAGGCGCGGATGTTTTCGCGCAGGCGGCCGGTGCTGGGGGGGGAATTTTCCAGTTCGTCCAGCACCAGGCACTTGGCGTCCTCGAGCACATGGCTCAGCTGCTGCTCGAACACGAAGCCGCGCGAGATCATTTCCGGCCCGTGGAGGACGCTCCCCGTTTCCGCATCAAGCACCAGGGCGACAATGACCACGCCCTCATCGCCGAGGATGCGCCGCTCGCGCAGCACCGAGGCGCCCACATCGCCCACGCCCTTGCCGTCCACCAGGGTGCACTCCACGGCCACCGGCGTTTCCAGGCGGAACCCGTGCGGCAGGATGGTCAGCGGCTGGCCGTCACGCAGGAGGATGACGTTTTCGCGGCGCACGCCGCAGCTTTCCGCCAGACGGCCGTGCATGACAAGGTGCTGGTATTCGCCGTGCACGGGCACGAAGAGTTCGGGCCGCACGGCCAGGAGCAGGTCGCGCAGTTCCTCGCGGTGGGCATGGCCCGATGCGTGGACGGCGTGCGAGCTCTCATAGAGCACTTCCGCGCCGAGGCGGTACATTTCATTGATCAGGCGCGAGATGGGCCGGGCATTGCCGGGGATGACGCGGGAACTCATGATCACCGTATCGCCCTCGCGGATGGCGAGCTGCCGGTGCCCGCCCCAGACCATGCGCGAAAGCGCCGAAAGCGGCTCCCCCTGGGCGCCCGTGACCACGAGCACCACCTTGTCATCCGGCAGTTCGGGCACGCCGTTGTGCGCGTTGAAAAATTCGGGCGGCAGCGTGAGGAAGCCCAGTTGCGCGGCGATGTCGATATTGTTGGCCAGCGATTTGCCGCTGATGATGACCGCGCGGCCATAGTGGCGCGCAAGGTCGCAGACTTCCTGGATGCGCTGGATGTGGCTGGAAAAGAGCGTGACCACGATGCGGCCGCGGGCGGCGGCAAAGACGCGCTCCAGCGAGGCCTTGACCTCCCGCTCGGTGAGGGAGCGGCCTTCGCGCAGCACGTTGGTGGAGTCGGAGAGCAAAAGCCGCGCTCCCTCCGAACCGGCGAATTGGCGAAAGGCGGCAAGCTCCGTGCCCGAACCCGCCAGGGGCATGGGGTCGATCTTGAAATCGCCGCTATGGACCACGCGCCCGACGGGCGTTTCCACGCCCAGGCCGAAGCCGTGCGGGATGGAATGGCACACCGGGATGAAGTGGAAGACCATATCCCCCAGGGGCTGGACGGTTTCCGCGTCCACAGGGCAGAGTTCCACGCGGTTGAGCAGTTCGTGCTCGCGCAGCTTGTGCTCCACCAGGGCAAGGGTGAAGCGCGAGCCGAAGATGCGGGCATTCTTGAGTTCCGGCACGATCCAGGGCAGCGCCCCGATGTGGTCCTCATGGCCGTGGGTGAGCACGATGCCGAGGAGCCTGTCGCGCACTTCGCGCACCGCGCCGAAATGCGGGATCAGGACATCCACCCCCAGGTGGGCGTCGTCCGGAAACATGAGGCCGCAGTCCACCATGACCACGCCGTCGCCGCTTTCCCAGAGCTGGCAGTTGAGGCCGATTTCGCCGAGTCCCCCCAGGGGGGTGATGGTGAGGCGGGGTTCGCTCATGGTGTTCCCTTGTCTGTCCGCCGGCGCTGCCGGCGCCGTGGACGTTGGAGCTAGCGGCGCCCGAGATCGGGATGGTATTCGCCCATCGCCACATAGATCTGGGCGAGCGCCGTGAGGTAGTCCGCCCTGGCCCCGGTGAGCGAGGCCTGGGCGCGGGTGAGGTTGGCCGAGGCGTCGAGCACGTCGAAATTGGTCCCCACCTGTTCCTGGTAGCGGGCAAGCGCCGCGTCGTAGGCCTCCCGCGCCTGGGCCACGCCTTTTTCCGCCACGGCGATGCGTTTCTCGGCCTCATGCACGGCCAGGAGCTTGGACTTGATGTCGTAGCCCACGTTGAGCTTGAGGTCTTCCTCTTCGTGGCGCAGCCGCGTCACGACCCAGCCCGCCTGCTGGTCGGCGTAATAGGTGACGCCCCACTGAAAGACGTTCCACACGGCGCGCGCGCCGACCTCCCAGGTGGCGGAGCGGGAGCCCTCGTCGCCGCGCCGCTGGAGGTCCGGGGTGTTCCCGGTCTGGTTGATGTTGTAGTAGGCCTCGATCTGGGGATAATAGTCACTCTGGACCACGCGGCGGTCCTTGGCGGCCATTTCCACGGCCTTGGCCGCCACGAGAAGATCGGGGCGCTGCCGGTAGGCGGCTTCCAGACATTGCTCCAGCGAGCGGCGGAACGGCACATGGCCGAGGCGCCCCACATAGCGGACCGGCACCGTGGCCGTGAAGCCCAGCAGGGTGTTGAGCCGCGCCTGGGCCGTGTCGCGCGTGTTCTCGGCCTGGATGAGAATGTTCTCGGCCTCGCTCACGTTCACTTCCGCCTGGAGCACATCCAGGCGCGGGCGCAGGCCCACCTCGTAAAACGCCCTGGTGATACGCAGCTGGTCGCGCAGGCGCGCCAGGGAATCGCGTTCGCTGCGGACATTTTCCTCGGCGCGCAGATAGCTGAGAAATTCCGTCTGCACCTGCTCGGTCATGGCGAGCTCGGCCCGGCGCAGGGCCGCCTTGTCACTGTCGGCCTGAAGCGCGGCTTTCTGGTAACTGTTGAGCAGCCGGAAGCCCTGGAAGACCGGCTGCGAGATCTCCACCCCCCAGGAATAGGACCCCAGTTCCGGCGGCCGTACGCTGCGCGGGGAGGTCTTTCGTTCCTGCTTGACGGCGGAATAGCTCATGCCGAGCTTGGGGCCGAAGGCCCCGCGCGCGGACTTGCGGCCTTCTTCCGAAGCGCGGCTCTGCGCTTCCTGCGCGCCGAGCGAGGGGTTGCGCTCCAGCGCGCGGCGTACGGCGGCGGCCATGTCCAGCGCGCCCGCGGGCGCGGCATCTCCTCCGGAGTTCAGGACCCGCCCCCCCGTGAAGATGGGGGCCGGCGCGCCGCCGCGCGCCGCGGCGGCGCCATTCTGTGGCAGCAGCAGGAGTGCGGCAAGGAGGCAGGCAACGCCCGTGAGGCGCGCCATGGACCGACACCCGGCGCAGACCGCGAACGGCGCCCGGAAAACGGCAATCGTGTGCATGGCGGCCAGCATATACAGGACGCCACTTCTTGGCAAGAACAGCCTCCGGGTAACGCCGGAGTGCAATTCCGGAAGGTTTTTTTCCAGAATTGCACGAATGGAATGGAAATATAGAGGACATAAAAATAAAGATATGTAATTTCGCATGCTTATGTGAGGCACGCGCGCTGGCATGCCCCTTGCTCTCCGGCATGCCGGAGGCAGCATGTTCGCAACAGTACTCGTCATTGCCCTTCTCGTGGGCGCGCTCATCGGCACTGTCGGCGTCGGTGGCATCCTGCTCATTCCCGCCCTGGCGGCTCTCTGCGGCCTGCCCACCCATGCGGCCATGGGAACGGCGCTCTTCAGTTTCATCTTTACCGGCCTGCTCGGCACCTGGCTTTACCAGCGCCACGGCAGCATCGACTGGGGCATCACCGTGCCGGTCTGCCTCGGCGCCCTTGCCGGCGGCTATCCCGGCGCCCTTGCCAATGCCGCGGCATCGGGGCGGGTCCTCGACCTGCTCCTGGGGGCGGTCATCATCTTTGCCGGGCTCTATGCCCTTTTTCCGGCCACACGCGCCCTGCTGCGCTTCCCGGTTGCCGGGCGGGGGCGCATTCTGGCGCTGCTGGCGCTCGGCTGTTCCGTGGGGTTCGGTTCCGGCCTCACCGGCGTCGGCGGGCCCGTGCTCTCGGTTCCGTTGATGGTCATCTTCGGTTTTGCGCCGCTTACGGCCATTGCCACCAGCCAGGTCATCCAGATCACGGCGGCGTTTTCCGGCAGCATCGGGAATCTGGCCCATGGCTTTGTGGCGCTTGACACCGCCGCCTGGGTCACGCTGGCCGAGCTGGCGGGCGTGGCCGTGGGCGCCTGGCTGGCGCACACGGTTTCGCAACGCGCGCTCAAACGGCTCATCGCGGTGGTCTGCATCGTGGTGGGCAGCTTCATCACGGGCCGGGCGCTGCTGGGCGCCTGACACGTCAACCCCTTGCATCGGGAGGAAATCCATGCCCCTGCACCTCAAGGAACGCCCCATCTTCATGATCGGCGCGGAACGCTCAGGCACCACCCTGGTCATGGCCCTGCTCGGCAGCCATTCGCGCATCGCCGTGCCTGAGGTCGTGTGGTATTATCCGCGCTTTTATCCCTACCTGCACACCTACGGCGACCTGAGTGACGAAAAGAATCTGCGCGTCCTTGCGGAAGAAATGGTCTTTGGACTGAAGACGCCGTTCTGGGGCATGAAGGTCAATCCGCGCACCATTGTGGACGAGGTGCTGGCGCTTGCGCCGGAACGGAGCTTTGCCGGCATTTATGCGGGCATGCACCAGCGTTTTGCCGAGTATGTGGGCAAGCCGCGCTGGGGGGAAAAGACGCCGCACAATCTCTATTTTGTCGGTCCCATGCACAACGATTTTCCCGACGCGCAGTTCATCTACATCACGCGCGACGGCCGCGACGCCTGTGCCGATTATCTCGAATCCTCCTTCGGCCCGACCAACATCTACTGTGCCGCCAATTCATGGAAGCGTTGCTGGAACGCGGTCAAGGAGTACCGCGAACCGCTGCGCGCCAAGGGGCTCTGGCTGGACGTGAAATACGAGGAACTGGTGCGCGAGCCGGAACGGGTCATGCGCGGCGTCTGCGAATTTCTTGGCGAAGAGTATGAGGAGGCCATGTTCGGGTTCTACAAGACCGACCTCTGCAAGGCGCGCGGCGCCTCGCGTGACCACGCGCCGCTGGGCAAACCCATCAGCGACGCCTATGTGGGCATTTACAAGGATCTGCTCTCGCCGCGGGATCGCCGCATCTTCTCGGCCGTGGCGGGCAGGGAGCTGGCCGAGGCGGGCTATGAGGACGATGTGACGCCGGAAATGCCCGACCAGCGCATGATCGACAAGTATGTGGAATTCGATGGCCGTATCCGCGCCGCCACGCTGGACGGTTTTGAAGGGCACATCGTTTTTGAAAGCTACAATGACTGGCTTGTGGACCAGCGCGAGGAACGGCGCAAGAAGGGCCTCTGGGATCCCGCGACCGCGCCCAGGGTTTTTCCCGCGGGAGATCCGGACGAGGAATACATTGAGGGGTTGCGCGCTTCCGACCGCTGGAAGAAGCATTTCTGCGTCAAACGCCGCTATGTGGGTGATGTGGTGCTCTAGTCAGCGCCTGGCCGTGCCGGCCTGCCCATGACGCGGGCCGGCATCTTCTCCGCATGAACCTGCCGTCCGGCGGCGCGGGCTGCCGGCATGGCGTTGCGCGCGGGTCCGCGCGAGCGGGTCCCCCGGTTTTCCGGGAAGCGCTCCAAAGGAGAACAGCATGTCCGATTTCTCCCCGTCCCTGCGGCGGACCCTGCTTATCCTCGGTGGTCCGGCCCTGCTCATTGCGGCCCTGTGTCTGCCCTGCTTTGGCTCCATCAATGCCCGTTTCGGCTTTGGCATCCTGTTCTGGATGGTCTGGTGGTGGATCACCACGGCGGTGGACATCAAACTCACCTGCCTTGTGCCCATCTTTGTGGTCTGCGTCTACAGCTACATGCCGTTAAATAAAGTGCTCGAAGCCTATGTTCACAAGGAGGCGGCCCTGATTTTCGGCGCCACGGCCATTACCGCCGCCTGGGTGCGCTGGGGCTTTGCCAGACGCCTGGCCCTGAATTTTCTCCTGCGCGTGAGCGGCAATGTGCGCGCCCAGACCGCGGGCTGGTTCATCCTCTGCGGCGTTACCTCCTTTGTGGTGGGCAACACCACGGTGGCGGCCATGTTCGCGCCCGTGGCCGTGGCCTCCCTGATGTATGCCGGATATTCCACCAATGAGGAGCGCTGGAACTCCTCGGCAGCCTCCAATATCCTCATCGCCGTGGCCTGGGGCGCGTCCGTGGGCGGCATGGCCACGCCGCTGGGCGGCGGCCAGTCCGTGGTGACCTGGGGGCTGCTCAACAAGTATATCGGCCACAATATCTATTTCATGGACTGGACCGTCCGCATGCTGCCTCTCTCCCTCCTGGTGATCGCGGGCGTGGGGGTCCTCATGTATTTCATGAAGACCGACAGGGAGAGCTTCGGCGGCAGCAGGGAGTTTTACCGGCAGGAGCTGGCCAAGCTCGGCCCCATGACGTATGAGGAAAAGGTTGCATTTTACGGGTTCGCCCTGGCCATCATCCTGGCCGTGCTCCAGCCCCTGTACGCGCCGTATGTCAAGGGGCCGCAGTGGGCGTGGCTCAAGCCGACGCAGCTCTTCTGCATCATCCCGCTCCTTCTGCTGTTCTGGCCCTCGCGCGCCGTGCGCGGCGAGTGCATCCTCTCGGCGGAAACCTTGCGGAAGT
This sequence comes from uncultured Desulfovibrio sp., assembly GCA_964576895.1. GTDB lineage: Bacteria > Desulfobacterota > Desulfovibrionia > Desulfovibrionales > Desulfovibrionaceae > Desulfovibrio. Next base: position 4,648 of record CAZNXQ010000052.1, on the reverse strand, counting down.
ATTTCCCCGTGACTATTCTTTTCATGTGGCCCGCGGCGGTGGCCCTGAGCAAGATCCTCGGCGCCACCGGCGCCTCCGCCGTTTTCGGCCAGTGGATCGCGCCGTTCATGGGCATCAGCGACACGATCTCCATCGCCACCTGGAGCATCGCGGCCAATGCCCTCTCGCAGGTGACGAGCGACACGGCCGCCGCCGGCATCATGGTGCCCCTGGCCATTGAAGCCATGGATCACTGGAACGGCCTGCAATTCGGGGCCGTGCCGTGGGTCTGGGTGACGGGCGCGGCCATCAGCTGGAGCTACGCCGTGGCCTCGGCCACCGGCGCCCAGGGCATTGCCGCCGGGTACGGCGCCAACCTGCGCACGATGTTCGTCTGGGGCCTGGCGGCAGCGGCGGTGTCCGTGGCCATTACCATCGCCTATTTCTGGCTGACCATCGTGGTTTTCGGCTCGGACTTTTACATTCTTCCGCCAGCGTAAGCGGCGGGAGCGGCGTGGTCCGGCAGGCACGGGCCACGCCGCAGGACACCCCTCCTCCACCGCGCCGGCCCTTCCCCCGGCGCACTCATCCGGGCCGGGCCGCAATGGCTCGGCCGGACATTTCGGACGCTGCCGGTGCGCGGCATGGGGGACAGCATGAATGCGGCTTCCTTTCATTTCGCCTTTGTTTCCAATTCCCTGCCAGTGGCGCAGACCGTGCGCGACTACGCGGCCTCGCGGCATCTGGCCGTGGAGATCCGCCTTGCCTCCATGGAGGAGGCGCTGCCCGTGGCCCGCGCCCTGCTGGCCGAGGGCACCAATGTCATTCTGGGCGGCGGCGGCACGGGCAAGCTCCTGCGCCGCCATCTGCGGCGCCCGGTGGTCACCATCGCGCGCAGCCATCTTGATATCCTCAAGGCGCTCCTGGCCGCGCGCAAGTTTACGAGGGACATCGCCTGCACCACCTATGGCGGCGTTCCCCCCTGGCCGGCCCTGTTTGCGGAGCTTCTGGATGTGCGGCTCATGCCCGTTCCGTTTACCACCACGCAGGAACTGGTGAGCGGTATCCGGCAGGCCGTGGATCAGGGCGCCGGATGCGTGGTGGGCGGCGGCGTCTGCGCCGAGATCGCCCAGGCGCACGGCTGCCCGGCCATTGTGGTGACACCTGGCGAGGAGGCCCTGGAACGCGCGCTGGACGAGGCGCTGAATATCGCCCGTTCGCAGCGCCAGGACCGGGAGCAGACCGCATGGCTGCGCGGCATTCTCGAAGCCCTGCATGAAGGCATCGTCGGGCTTGACCGGCATGGGCACAAAGCCGCCAGCAACCGCGCGGCCGAGAGCCTTCTGGACGGCCTGTCCGAGAGTGACGCCAGCCTTGCGCGCACGCTGGGGCTTGAGCGCGTGCTCAGGAACGGACAGGGGGAGGACGGCGCGGTGCGCCGCGTCAACGGCCGTGACCTCGTGATCAACAGTCTGCCCGTCGTGGTGGACGGCAAGACCTTTGGCGCGCTGGCCGCCTTCATGCCCGCCAGCCGTCTGCGTGACATGAGCCGGCGGCTCAGGGGCGCCTCGAAACAGGGCCTGACGGCACGCCATACCCTGGACAGTCTGGTGGGGCAGAGCCGGGCCATGCGCGAGCTGCGCGCGCAGGCCGCCCGCTTCGCGCAGGCGGACGCGGCGCTTCACATTTTCGGGGAAAGCGGCACCGGCAAGGAACTCCTGGCCCATGCACTGCATCTCTGCGGGCCGCGCCGCAACGGTCCCTTTGTGGCCGTCAACTGCGGGGCGCTCCCCGAAAGTCTGCTGGAAAGCGAGCTGTTCGGGTATGAGGAGGGAGCCTTCACCGGGGCCCGGCGGGGGGGCAAGGCCGGGCTGTTCGAGCTCGCCCAGGACGGCACCATCTTTCTTGACGAAATCGCGGACATCAGCCCCGCTGTCCAGATCCGGCTCCTGCGCGTCCTGGAGACCGGCGAGATCTTTCGCCTTGGCGCCGACAGGCCCATCGCGGCCAATGCCCGCGTTCTCAGTTCCTCGTGGAAGGATCTGGTGCGCGAAGTGCGCGAGGGCCGTTTCCGCGCCGACCTGTATTACCGGCTGACGCTTCTGCGCCTGCGTACCCCGCCCCTGCGCGAGCGCCCGGAGGATGTGGCGCCTCTGGCCCGGCATCTGCTGCAGCGGCTGGGGCGCTCCGATCTCATGCTTTCGGCCCGCGCCGGGCGCCTCCTCGCCGCGTATGCCTGGCCCGGCAATGTGCGGGAGCTGGATGGGCTGCTCAGGCGGTATGCCCTGTTGTATGAGGAACGGCCTGGGGAAGCCGGGACATGCGACGAGGGGCTTCTGGAGAAGCTCCTGGAAGATCTGCATCGCACCCAGGGGCGGCTCGCGTCGGCTGCCGGGGAGGAAAGGGCCGCCGCGGCGGCCGCTGCCCCGGATGCGCCCCTTGATGCCGCAGCGGGGGCCGGCACCCTGCGCTGTCGGCTGGAGCATCTGGAACAGGAGATCATCCGCACCGAACTCGCGCGGTGCGGTCATAACAGGGGGCTGGCCGCCAGCCGTCTGGGCATCAGCACCAATACGCTCTGGCGAAAGCTCAAGGGGATGGCCTCCTGAGGCCGCATGACCGCGCCTGTTCCGGCAGCGAAAAGCTTATGACGGCAGAACAAGCGTCGCGCGGGCATAGCCCCCGGCATGGGTGGTGCCGAACTTCCAGCCCAGTTTCGCCGTGAGGCGTTCCGTGAGCTCAAGCCCCAGGCCAAATCCCGTATTCTCGCGCTGGGCGCCCCCGCTCGTGGTGTTGATCACCGTTATCCGCGCGCCGCGCTGCAGGATGTAGATGGCATGCCCCAGCGCATGCTGGAAGGCGTTGCGGATGATGTTTTCCAGCACGATGCGCAGGGCCGGTCCGGGGATGAAGGAAACATGGCGGTCCACCCTGATGGTGAGCTTCCCGCCGTCATGGGGAAAGAGGCGCCGGACATCATCAATGACGCTGTGAATGAAGAGCGAGAGTTCAATATGTTCGTCCGGCAGGGGATGAATGTCGTTGCGCCCAAGCCAGAGCAGCGTGCCCACAAGATGTGACATGGAATATGTCGACCGTTGCAGCCGTGAAAGGATCTTTATTTCCTGGTCGGTATTTCGTTCCTGGCGCCCCAGGGTCTTTTTCAGAAGATCGAGACCAACGCGCATGATGCTGATGGGCGTCCGCAATTCATGGCTGCAATAGCGCCAGATGAGCTCTTCGCGTTTTGCGAGCGAATACTGCCGCTTCAGGCTCTCCTGGATCACGCTGGCGATGGCGCAGACCTCAGGATACACAAAGTCCGGAAGCGGCTCGTCAATATTCTCCGCGTTCAGCGCTGCCGTCCACGCGCTCAGGGCCTTGGTGGGCTGCTTGATCTTTCTGATGACATACAGAAGGAAAACGAAGAGCAGGACAAGGATCACGCCGCCTGCTGCGAGCAGGAGATATATCGTGAAAAGGATCTGCGGGCGGATGTAGGTTTCTCCCTCCTGCCGGGAGACCCGCTGGTAGGCGTAATAGCGCGTGCCGTGCAGGGGCATGCTGAGCACCGCGTAAACGTTTTCGCTTTCTCCGGCGCCATCGACAACGATGGACATGCGGGCGGCATCGTGCGGCGTCCGCGGGAGCGCTTCCCGCACGCTTTGCGGCAGTTGCCCACGCAGGGTGGTCACATGGAGGCGGTTGATCCCCTCCTCCGGCAACGGCATGCCGGCGGCGCCGGCCGCCGCCTCCCGCCGCGCGTACTCCTCGATGGCGATGGTCAGTTGCGCCTTGTGGAGGCTGTCGATGCCGGTCCTGAAAAAAACCATGCTCAGGGCGCTGTAGACAAGGACGGGCAGCAGGGCGATGCCGATGCAGGAAAGCGAGATGAACAGCGTCAGGCTGATCCTGCCGCGCGGTTTCAGCGTTTTGCGCATAGGGCGTATCCATGGCCGGGAACGGTCTGCAGTAATGGCGTCTCTCCATGGAGATCGACGGACTTGCGCAGGTTGTGGATATGCACCTTCAGGCTGTCGGAGTCCGGCGGGGATTCTCCCCAGATCTCAAAGAGCAGCTTCTGCTTGCTCACCGGCCGCGGTGACGCCGCGAGCAGGAGATGCAACAGCTTCCACTCGATGGCGCTCAGGGAGAGCGCCTTTCCGCCGCGCGTCACGGACCTGCCGGCCACATCCATGATCAGGCTGTCGCACTGGAGCAGGGAGTTCTTGTATTTCCGGTGTGCCAGCACATTGATGCGCGCAATGAGTTCCTGCATTTCAAACGGCTTGCAGAGATAATCGTCGGCGCCGTGGGAAAAGCCCTCAAGCTTGTCCTCAAGCCTGTCGCGCGCCGTAAGCATGATGACGGGCGTCATGATGCCCCTGTGGCGCAGCTCCCGGCAGACGGAAAGGCCGTCCAGCAGCGGCAGGTTCAGGTCCAGGATGATGCAGTCATAGCCGATGCCGTCGCCGTTGAGCGCCAGCTCCAGGCCCGCCGCGCCTGTCATGGCGTTGTCGCAGCGCATGGATTCCATGTCGAGATATTCCATGATGAGGGCCGACAGATCGGGGTCGTCCTCAATGAGCAATATTTCGAGCACTGGCGTGGCTCCTAGATAGTGTCGTCATTTAATTTTAGCCCAAATGGCAATACACCTGATATGGAC